>CAIMSU010000098.1 GCA_903844155.1 uncultured Pseudomonadota bacterium
CGCCCACGGGATGACGCGGTCGACGAGGTTCGCCGCCTTCTCGTTCATCCGGCGACCACAGCAGGAGGGGCAGAAACCCCGGGTTTTGCAGGAGAACAGCACGCAGCGGTGGTGGTCGCAGTCCTTGCATTCCAGCCACGCGAAGCCCTGCGTCGGGTCGCGGCACGCGAGGTAGGCCTCGAATTCGCGAGCGCATGGCTCACGTGAGCTTACGCCCGCTGCGGGCGCGGAGGGAGGATGAGTGTGGCGGGGTGTGACGGAGGCTACAGGCGCGGGCGCGCTGCGATCTGGGCCAGATCTGGTCAGCCGCCCGCGCGGCGCGCCGCTGGCTTTCGGGCCACCCATCGAAGGTCCTGCGCGGCGACGGCGCGGGCCGCGCTTGCAGGCTCACGCGCGTCCTTCGAGAAAGAACGTGGTCATCGAGCCTTTGCCTTTCACCTCGATCACGCCGCGGGCCTCGAACCGGTATCGTTGTCGCAGCAGCACATGGCAGGCCTCGCTCGCGTGAATGCGCCCCGGCACGCCGTGCGACTCCATTCGCGAGGCCGTGTTCACGGCGTCGCCCCAGACATCGTAAGCGAACTTCTTCTTGCCAATGACTCCGGCGATAACGCTGCCGGAGTGCATGCCGATGCGGATGTCGAGCCAGCTGCCGAGTTCGGCCCGCAGATCGCGCATCGCCTCGCGCATGCCGAGGGCCATCTCCGCCATCGCCATCGCATGCACGGTGGACGGAACCGGGAGCCCCGCGACGACCATGTAGGCGTCGCCGATCGTCTTGATCTTTTCGAGTCCGTGGAGTTCCGCCAACTGGTCAAAGGTTGAAAAAACTCGGTTTAGCGTCGTCACAAGCTCGATCGGAGTCAGCCTCGACGCGAGTTCGGTGAATCCGACGATGTCGGCGAAGAGGATCGTCGCCTCGGAGTAGTCGTCCGCGAGGATTTGCTCGCCAGCCTTGAGCCGGCGCGCGATGGCCGCAGGCATGATGTTGAGCAGCAACTGGTCGGACTCCCGCAGCGCCGATTGCGTCTGCCGCATGAGCCGCTTGTTCTCGAGGTTCGACGCCCATACGAGCGCGACCTGCTCGATGAGCGAGCTGTCCTTGGGCGAGTACGCGCCATGCTCATCGCGTGCGACGTTCAGCGTCCCGATCACCTTGTCGCCGATGCGCAGCGGCGCGCACATTCCAGGCCCGCCGCGGCCATCGCGGTTGGTAATGGTGACGCGCGGTTGCTCCTCTCCGTCAAGCAGCGTCAGGTCTACGCGGTCGACGGGGATGATGCGCGGCGTGAACGCGTGGCCGATCGCGTGCACGTCCTCCTCGGTCTCGGCGAGGCTCAGCTGACGAGACATCGTGTTCAGATCGGCGAGGCGGCGCGCGTGCTGCTCGGTCTCGGCGAGAAGCTGCTGCAGCTGCCCGTTGATGCCGCGAAGACGTTCCCGCGCCGCGTAGTCATCGGAGAAGTCGCGCGCGATGAGGAGCCCGCGATCGCCGTCGACGCCGCGCACGACGCTGCGGTGGGCCTTAACAATGAACGCGTAGTCGTCCGGCGTGCGCCATCGCTGCTCGACCTCGGGCGGAGGCGCGAAAGGCCCGGCGGGGCTGTCTTCAATTTCGCTCCCGTCTTCGAGCGCTTCGCTGAACGTCGAGAGGAGGGCACCTACGAGCTGCGCGTGCTGACGCCCGAGCATGTCGCACGCGCTTTGGTTCGCGTCCGTGACGACGCCGTCCGGCGTGTGCAGCAGCACGGCCTCGCGTACGTCGTTGAGCAGCGACAGATCGTCTAAGCACGAGTCGAGCTCACGAAACGCGGCGAGCATACCTACGATGCGCTCGGTTCGATCGCGGAGCGGCACGTAGGCGATGACCCACGCCTTGCCGATCGTATGCGCAATTCCCTCGTATGCGTTGCCGTGCCGGAGGACCTGCTGCGTGACCTTCGGGTTCGCCGTCGTGCCGATCGCCCGGGCCTCACTGCCGGCGGCGACCGCCGTCGTCGAAATGCGGACGTTGCCGTGGAAGATCGTGCAGCCGAATCCGTGGCGCTCCTTGATGGCCTCGACGATCTCGGTCGAGCCCATCAGTACGTGTTCGCCGGCCTTCAACTGGCCATCGATTTCGCCAAGGGCGCCAAGCGCGAGCAGGCGCGCACGCGCATCGTTGATGGCAACTTTCGCTTGCTCGATTGGCCCCCGTCGCAGGCTCATCACAACTCCAGCGCGCTCAGGGGTTCACCCCGGTTGTCGTCGGTCGAGGCAGAGCGCGAGGCGGACAGGACGACCAGGTCACACTCCGAAGCGTACCGCCCGTGGCGGTCAGGATCGAGCGGGTTGTGGCGTGGCACGGGGGGCTACCCGCGAACGCGCAGGCCTTCAGGTCTCGACGGACACCGTGAACAGGCCGCCGATCTTGCCGCTCGGGAGCGTCCCGACGATGTAAACGGAGATGGCGCCGACGAGGCCGTTGCCGCTCGGACGGCCGAGGCGGATGACGACGGGGTTCTTCAGGTTGGTGCGCACCGCGTCGAGCACGTTCGTCATTTGCAGGTGGTAGGCGTAGAGGTCCTTGTCCTCGCCGTTCACGGGCTTGAAGCGCGAGGCGAACGACTCGAACGGCACCGTCTCGGACTTCATCTTCGCGAGCGGCTTGTCGGCCATCGCGTCGCCGTCCGTCACGTTCGAAAACGCGTGATGAATAAACCAGGCGTTCGCGGGCGCGCTCGCGACGCTCGCCGAGCGGATCCACACCACCGGGTGATCGCTCTCCGACATGAACGACAGGCCGCTCGCCGCCTTCACGATCTGGTTTTTTATCTTGGTATCGGTCGCCTTGACGACGGGGTGGAAAGGAAGCATGAACCATACACCTCAGCGGTCATGCCGCCATCGTACACCCCCTCGCGCCCGTCCGCAAGCGCCCGCGGGCGTCGAAACCGCGCCTCTCGCGCCCCCGATCCCGCGTGATCACGCCCGACGCGCACGCCTCCGCCCTCCGACCCTGCGCGCCTCGTCGGCTACGCTCCTCGGACCGCGTGGTTCACGCCTCCGCCGGCGGCCCCGTGCTGTTCTGCAGC
>CAIMSU010000099.1 GCA_903844155.1 uncultured Pseudomonadota bacterium
TAGTCAACCACCGGGCGGCGCGCCCGTCCCAGGGCCACGAAACCGGGAGGAGTCCGGAAGCGCCGCTCGGTGGCTTGGAATTCATCGAATTCGTCAGCGGGGGGTAGGCCGTCCCGCAGGGGTTTCCGGGATCCTCGCGAAGTGTGGTCTGCCCGCCGTACGCGACACTACATCACGATCTACCACAATTGCAGAGAGCATTTCTGGTACATCTCCGATGTACCAGAAATGCTCTCTGCAATTGTGGTAGATTCTCAAAGCCCCGCGCGCGGCACAGTTACGCGGTCATCCGTAATTACCGGACGTTTGCGGCCCAGTCCACGCCGTTCAAGAAGAGGGCCGCGTTGTCCATGCCGGTCCAGGCGTCGTACATCGCGTCGTTGCCGGGCGTGCCGGTGCCGTCGTCCGCAGCGGCGGAATCGGGCACGCAGAGCACGCGGCCAGCGCCGGAGTAGGCCGCGGCCACGCGCACGCCGTAGGCGTCGTCGCCCGAGTGCCCGTTGATCCAGAGAACCGGCCGATCCGTCGGGACGCCGGTGACGGTGAACGCGGAAGCCGAGAACATGTCGAACTCGTGAACGTTGCCGTTTCGACCGTGCAGAATGGGGTCGCCGACGGGCCCGTAGGAGCCAGTGTTGTTGTACTCGGTATCCACGTCGAGGGTGTCGCTGGCCTCACGCGGCGTCGCGCCGACGGCGGTGAGTACGTCATCCGCGATCGCGGTGGGCTCGACGCCGTCGCCGTTCCGGTCGGAGACGTGGTGGTTGGAGATCAGGATGAGCCCGCCGCCGCGCTGTACGAACGCGCCGATGGCACCAAGCTCGGAGCTGGAAAAGCTGGAGTTCGCCTCGGGAAGCACGAGCACCTGCACGTCCGCGAGCGTGTCGGTCGTGATTGCACGCGTGTTCGTGCGGACCGTGTAGCCGAGCCCGCGGACGGCGAACCCGAAGTCCGAGTACGCCCCGGTCCAGTCCTCCGCGGTCGTCGGGCTAGCCGGCGACGGGTTCGGCATGTCGTCGTCGATGATCCAATCGGCGTTCCCAGCCTGCTCTTCGTGATCGTCGTCGAAGAGGACGACGCCGGCCGAAGTGGTACCGGGCATGGTCACCGAGACGGGCGTAGTCGTCGCCAGCTCGCTGGACGCGGTGCACGAGACCGTGGTCCCCGGCGTGACCCCGGCAACGTAGGCGTGGCCCGCCGCGTTTGCCGATGCCGTCGCAGCGCCGCAGGTCACGGTCGCACCGTCAAAGTCGACGGTCGCGGCGATCTCGTCGGGGGAGAGGGCAACGGCGGTGAGCGTTCCCGTGCCCTGCGCCGCGGGGCTGGAGTCGCCGGAGTCCGCGCCGGGCTTGGTCGCCGTACACGCCGATGCCATCACGCTGAGCGGGGCGAGGAGCAGGAGTAGACGCATGGGTCGATCCGGGACGGGCGCCGCTAACCCAACCCCGATCACTTCACCCAAAGCTCGTAGTGGACGTTGTACTGCGGCCCGCTCGCGATGCTCGAGTAGTTCATGTAGATGCCGTCGGGATAAACCCCATGCCACGTGCCATAATGCAGGCCGAGGCCACACTCGCCCTCAGTACCGTCGACGTTCGGACAGACCTCCGGCACGCCCCCCGCTGGCCAGGCAAACCGCGAGCCGGAATACCCAGTTCCCGCGTACCGAATGTCGCTGGTATAGGGCGAAACCGCTGTCCCGTAGCCCGTCGCCCCGACCCCCGTCGCGATCCAGTCAGCGTCGAGGTCGAAGAGGTACAGCCAGCCAAAATCGTCGTGACCGTACTTCAGCTCGCTCGTACCCACCCGGGCCAGCTCGGCGATGACGGTTCGGGACAACTTGGCGGAGGTCCCGGGGGTCGTCCCGTCCAGAACACCGACAGCTCCGTCGATGTTGAGGTCCGCGGAGCTGTCGTTCTTGCCGACCTGCACGAGCGTCCAGCCGCCGTCGTCCCGGGTCATGTCGCAAACGCCGAGGAAGGCGTTGGAATTGTCGGCGTCACCATCCGGATCGAGCCAGTAGCTGCCGTCGGTCAGGGTGGGGTCGGCGGCGAGGAGCGTCTCGCAGGAGAGGCCCGGGCAACTGGGGGACGAGCCCGCGTCGGTGGCCGTGGCGTCGGAATCGTCGCAGTCATCGGCGTTGTCGACGTACCCGGCGTCCGGCGTGCACGACGTCTCGGTCGTGGCGGGGTCGCCGAGGCCATCGCCGTCCGCGTCGGCGTACCAGGTCGTCGGCACACACGTCTGCAGGGTCACGCAGGCATCGGCCGTCGCGCCTTGCGAATCGGTGGCGGCCACGCAAACCGAGGGCGTGCCGTCGGGCAAAGGGACGTCGCAGGTCACGGTGTCGGCGCCAAGCGAGGGACAGCCCCCGAAGGCGACGCCGTCGACCGTCCACCCCACCATCAGCGCGGTGACAGGCTGATCGTCGGCGAGACCGGCGACGACGGTCGCGCTCCCGGTGGCGCTCGCACCATCCGTGGGCGAACGGATCGTGACGGTCGGGGGCGCGTTGGCGACGACCGAGAGATCCAGCGTTGCGACCGCCGAGGCGCCGTTCCCGTCGATCACCTGGACGGACACCGTGTGCGCGCCGACGGAGAGACCGCCGGCAAAATCCCACATCGCGCCGGTGTCGGTCACGGCCTCGGTGCCCGTGCCCGGGGTCGCGCCATCTAGCAGCCACGCGTGAACGAGCGCGGACTGCGGCGTCTCAGCGTCCTCAAACGCGGCGGTGACCGTGATCGCCTGGCCCTCTCCCGCCACGAAGCCTTCGGCGGGCGCCGTGATGCTGACGGAGGGATCACTGTTAGCGATCTTCCCGACGATCATCGAGTCCGAACAACCGCCGGCGATGACAAGCGGGACGAGAACGACGGCGTGGCGCATGCCCGGACTGTACGGGGCGAGGGGCGACGCGTCAATGGCGCGGAGCTCGGCGGACAAAAACGATGAAGCCCCCCGCGCTTGCGCACGGGGGGCTGACACCTGCTTCGGCTCTCGATCGTTCGCCCTCTCATCCGACGGGCCCGAAGGCCAGCCGAATCCGAGGGTCTGGAGACCCGTGCCCGACCCACCCCGCACCGTCAGAGA
>CAIMSU010000100.1 GCA_903844155.1 uncultured Pseudomonadota bacterium
GCCGAGGCGAAGGAGCGGCTCCAGGCTGACGACGGGTCCGCTGCCGAACCACTCCGCGTCGCCGAAAAGCAGCTCGCCGAACGCCTTTCGGTAGGCGTGGAGCGTCGGCGCGTCCCCGGCGCGGATGCGCAGCCGACCCGCCGCCGCCTCGTAGACGACGATGTCGCGGCGTTGCGGGCGGTACCGGACGGCGCGATCCGTCAGGTAGACCGGGACCTTGGAGTCGGACACCAGCATCGGGCGCTCGTCGAGGGCCTCGTCGGCGCGGACGAGCGCGCCGTGGGCGATGGTGAAGACGTGGCAGTCGCCATCCCGCCCGACGGTCACCCGGCAGTGGGCGCTCCGGGCGCGCGCGTCAAACTGGCGTCCAAGTCGGGCTTCGAGCGCGTTGACGTCCTGGTCAGCGACCGGTCCGACCGACGCGGCGCACTTGCCCATGTACTCCGTCGTCCCGCGCAGGGTCTCGACGATCTGCCTGCCGTGGGTGTTCTCGAACAGTTGCCGATGGTCGAGGAACACCCGGACGGCCACCTCGAACGGGTCCATCCCGAGGCTGCCGGCGTCTACGCCGTACCGGCGGGCCGCGTCGATCAGAGCGTTGGCGCCACGCTCGTCGGCGAGGTCCTGGATGCGGTCCAGGTCGTCCGCGAGCGCGAGCGGCAGGCGCCCGGCGCGGTCGATGAGCCAGTCGTGGACGGTGCTGTCCTCCTCGCCATCGATGTCGTCGACGTTGAGCCCGTTCACCTCGCAGGCACCCGCGTGTTCGCGCACGAGGCGGTGCAGGGATCGAGCGGGGAAGAGGCGAAGGGCGCGGGGAGTATCGGCATAAGCTACAAGGGGCATAGGGTTCGACCTGGGAGGTGATCAGGGATTACCTGCACAGGCGTTACCTCGCCACGCCATTTGCTACCCTCATGCCAGGCTATGTCCGGGCTGGCGGCGTCAAGGGTCTTGCAGAACGTGTTACAGTTATGTAAACTATAACCTTCACTTTCTCCGGCCCTTCTTCTCCAAATCCTCTCGCCCGAGTCTCAAAAATGCCACGTTCAGCCGAAAACGAACTTTCTAGAATCGCCCGCCAGACCGGGCGGTCCTACGACTCGGCGACCGAGGCCGACCCCTCGCCCGGGGCCGACCCGTCGCCCGCGCCCGCCCGAGCCTTCGTCCTGCCGCCGAGCCGCGGCGCAGCGCGCCCGGGGGCTGCCCCCGTCGCAAAGCCGAAGTTGCAAGCGGTGATGTACGCGCGCGTCTCCTCGAAGGACCAGGAGAAGGAGGGGTTCAGCATCCCCGCCCAGCAGAAGCTCCTGCGCGGCTACGCCGAGACCAACGGCTTCGACATCAAGGAGGAGTTCACCGACGTCGAAACGGCAAAGAAGGCCGGTCGAACGAGCTTCGGGAAGATGATCGCGTGGCTGAAGAAGAACAAGGCGTGCAGGGTCATCCTCGTCGAGAAGACGGACCGGCTCTACCGCAACCTGCGCGACTGGGTCGAGATCGACGGGATGGACGTGGAGATCCACCTCGTCAAGGAGAACGTCGTGCTGTCGGAGACCACGCGCTCCCA
>CAIMSU010000101.1 GCA_903844155.1 uncultured Pseudomonadota bacterium
CATCTCCGATGTACCAGAAATGCTCTCTGCAATTGTGGTAGCTCGGCGATCGTCACGCACCGAATGGACGACACGCCGCCCGGTCGGCCTCCCGCCTTGATACCCGGCGGCGATGCTGCACGAGCCACCGACCCGTGACCCCGCGCTCAAGGCGCAGATCACCCAGTTCCAGACCCAATTCGCCGCCGTCCGCCAGAACGTCGGAAAGGTGATCCTCGGGAAGGATGAGGTCATCTACAAGGTGCTGCTGGTCTTGATCGCGAAGGGGCACGTGCTGTTGAAGGACGTGCCGGGGACCGGCAAGACGATGCTCGCGCGCGCGATCGCCGCCTCCGTCGCAAACCAGTTTCGGCGCATCCAATTCACGCCCGACCTCCTGCCGATGGACATCACCGGGACCAACGTGTTCGACCTGCGGCAAAAGCAGTTCATCTTCCAGCCGGGTCCGATCTTCACGAACCTGCTGCTGGCCGACGAGCTGAACCGCGCGACGCCAAAAACCCAGTCCGCCCTCCTCGAATGCATGGCCGAGGGTCAGGTGACGGTCGAGGGTACCACCCACAAATTGCCCCCGCCTTTCCTCGTCATGGCGACGATGAACCCGCTCGACCACGACGGCACGTACGCGCTCCCCGCAGCGCAGCTCGATCGTTTCACGATGATGCTCTCGATGGGTTTTCCCGGCCCCGAAGCCGAGATGCAGATGCTCGACGTCCACCTCGGCCTGCGTCCGCCGGTCGACGATCTCACCGCGGTCGTCGACCACGACACGTTCCTCGGCTGGCAGGCGCTCGTCCCCCGCATCTTCCTGTCGACGGAGGTGAAGCGCTACCTCGTCGACATCGCCAACTTGATCCGGTCAGATTCCCGCGCGCTCGCCCCGCCGTCCCCGCGCTCCATGCTCATGCTCGCGCGCGTCGCCCAGGCCCGCGCGATGGCCGAGGGGCGCGACTACACCATCCCCGACGACGTCCGCAGCATGGCCGGCGAGGTCCTCGCACACCGCATGGTGATCTCCGGCGACGACGTCGGCATCAGCTACGTTCAGGACATGGTGGCGAAGGTCCAGGTCAAGTGACCGCCCGCTCGCAGGAGACGGGTGGATGATCCGCCACGTCGTCGGCATCCTCTGGCACCTTGGCGGCATGTTCGTGCTGCCGTTCATGCTGGGCTTTGTCGCCGCGTTGTTCTTCGAGGTGAGCGAGGTGGCGCAGACGCTGCCGATGCTGATCGGCGTGGGCCTCTTGCTCATCGTCCCGGCGTTCTGCGCCCAGCTGCTGGGCTTGATCCTCAAGACGCGCCGGGAGTTTCGCCTTTTGCGCGAGAAAGGCCGATTCAACGCGGAGAGCGCGCTCGCCAGCGTTCATCGTCAGGCGCGTATCGTCACGCCGCGTGGGTGGGCCATCCTGTTCACCGGCTTGTGGTTCGTGGTCTGCGCGCTCGGGCTCAAGTGGGCGGACTTGTCCATCGTCGGCGTGATGTGCCTGATGCTGTTCTACACGATGGTGGGCTTCACCTCGATGATGTCCACGTTCATGGTGGGTAGTTTCGAGAGTGGCCTGCGGCGGCGCGGGACGATCGACCGGCAGATGGTCCCGGCGGTGGTGCTCGCGGGCGAGGCGGCCGAGGAGCGGTTCATCTTCCGAAGGGTGCCGGTTCCCCCTGGCTTTTTCCTGCTCGTCGAGGACCAGCTCCCGGAGCGGCTGCTGACGAACTCGCGCTACGCCGTCGGCGCCGGAGCGAGGACCCAGGAGCTGATCGTGGGGGGGCGGCTGAGGGCCACGCCGCGGGGACTTTACCGCCTTGGACCGGCTGAAGTCTACTACCAGGACATGCTCGGGATGACGCGCGTGGCGCTGGCCAGCGTCGCCACCTGCGAACTGAAGGTCCTCCCCCGCTTTCGCCACCTCGAGATCATCGAGCCGCCGCGCTCCAAGCTCTCGACGCCGGACATCCTCACCCGTCCGCACCGCTTCCCGACCGAGGACTACTTCCGGTTCCGGGAGTACGCGAACGGCGACGACACCCGCCGCATCTCCTGGAAGCTCTCGATGAAAGCGGGGAAGCTGCAGGTCCGCCAGCCCGAGACCAAGGAGATCTCGACCCGCACCGTGCTCCTCTGCCTTGACGCCTACCTTGGACGGGCGACGGTGGGGGATGCGGTCGTAGGGATCGAGGAGGTGCTGGATCGGCTCGTCGAAACCTGGATATCGCTCGCGAAGGAGCTCCTGGACCGGGGCGACAAGGTGAGTATCGTCGCGGTGACGCGGCAGCCCGATGGCACGCTCGGGGTCGAGCAGGTCGCGGCCGTGAAGGGCGGGAAAACGCGCTGGCAGGACATGGGTGCTCGCGCCGTTTGGCAGAGCCAGTGGGAGATTACGCAACTATTGGAGGCCGCCGGGGACAATTCGCACGGCGTCGTCGTTTCCAGTCGGTTCCACGCACCGCCGCCCGCCGCTTTTGACGGGCAGACGTTGGCCTGGGTCTGGCTGCCCCCTGAACAGGCCCTCGGAAAGACCGATCCGACCTTGCTCCAGACCCTTGCCGGCACGGGCGGCAACGCCCTGACCTGGCTTTTCCGCCAGCCGTTCATGGCCGGCGCGGACGAGAACGCGTTCCTCGCACAATTCCGGGTTTATCACTACCATTCTGCCCGTCTGCGGGCGCGCGCACGGTTGCGCTACCTGGCCGCGCGCGAGGGCAAGCGCACGCTCGCCGCCCTCGTCGCACGCGGTGACACCGTCTACCGCCTCGAACCGGGGGTTTCGACACATCGGCTGGTGGGGCTCGTCGCCGGTGGCGCGGCTGGGAAGGCAGCATGAGCCCCGCCGGACCCGTGGCGTCCTCGACCGCCCCCATGTCCACCGGCCGCGCCGGCGTACCGATGGTCGACGACAGCGCCAAAAAGCGCCGGTTCATCCCCGTCACCACCGCTGGCCTGAGCGTCTGGCAGCAGCTCAAGGAAGCCGCTGTTCCCGTCATCATGTACCATGTGGTCCTGATGTTCAGCATGCTCGCGTTCAGCGCCTGCGTGGTGGTGACCGACGGGGGCGACATCGGGCCCACCATCATCATCCTCCTGGCGCTGATCTTCACCACGCTGCTTGGTACAGTGATCGGCCAGACGATGGCGTTCTTGAGGGTGCGGACCTGGGTCGCGTTGACGATCGGCGCCGGGTGCTGGCTGCTCTCCATCGTGCTTGGGACCGTGACCATCGCGGTTCCCGAGGTCGCAGCCTGCATCTTCCTCTTCCTGTTCATGCTCCCGATCGCGATGACCGGCGGGCTCTGGAGCCTCGAAACGCACCGGGCGACGTGGTCGATCTGGCTGCCGATGGTCTACACGTCGGGCGCTGCGATCATGTGGGCCGAGAAGACGGGGTTGGACGAGAATTGGTTCAATGGCGACAAGTGGGCCATCTGGGATTTTGCGAGCCTCGCCGTCTTCGGGACGACGGTCGTCTTGACGTTGATCTACCTGGTCACGCGCGAGACCCACCGCCTGGCGCTTTGGAAGCGGGGGCCGACCGCGCCGATGCAACCGACGCTGAAGGAATCCGGTGCGACGCGGCCCCGCATCACCGTGCTTGGCTTCGCCAGCATCGCGATCCTCACCGTGGTGGTGACGCTGGCGACGGCGATCATCTCGCCGTACCTGTGGCGCACCGGTCCGGCCGACGGCAAGAACAACGGCGATTCGCAGCATCAACAGCAGGATCCGCAGCCGCAGGACGGCGACCCGCAGCCGCAGGACGGCGACCCGTCGGGCGACGGCCCGTTCATGAAGGCCGTCCAGCAGATGGCGGAAAAGGGCGTCAAAGCGGCGCAGCAAGCCGGTGGGAGCATCTGCTCGCTCCTGGCGCTGGCGATCCTCGCGGTGCTGGGCATCCTCATCGCTGGTCCACCTTTGCGGCGGCTTTTCGTCGTGCGGCACCTGCAGGACCCGTTCTGGCACGTCTCCAACACCACGCGCATCGAGATGGGCTGGCAGCTTGTTGAGATCGCGCTCGCCGACGCTGGCGTTGCCGTGAAACACGGCGAAGATGCTGCCGGACTCGCGCGCCGCGCCACGCCCGTACTGCAGGAGCTCTCCCCGGTCCAGGTGCACGGCCTTGAGGACGCCGCGGAGGTCATCGACCGGGTGCGCTTCGGGCTCGGTGTGGGCCCGAAGGACGTCGCGACGATGGAGCGTTTTGCGCGTTGGACCTACGACACCGTCTGGGAGCGGCTGACCGACCTGCAGCAGGCGCGGTGCATGTACCGCACGATCTGATGCCCGCAGTCGGCCTGCCCTTGTGGGTCGAGGTGCACGTGGACGATGATGTCCTCGCCGATGCACCGGGCGCGTGGCCTGAGGCCGCAGCGTTGCTCGAGGCGTTGGCGCGACGGGCCGAGGCGGAGGGCGCGGTGCTGTGCTTCCGCATCCGGGCGACGTTCGCCCGTGGGGACCGTGAGGGCTTCCTGGCGGGGCTGCAGGCGCGCGGGCATGAGGTGGGCTGGCACGCGCACGGAACCGGGCTTCGGGAGGCCGTGGCGGCCTTGCGGGCCACGGGCGTTCGGGCGGCGGCGGCGATCGGGGCGCCCGGGTTGGTGCAGGTGGGGCGGAGCGGACCGGGGAGGATGACGCGGGCGAGGGCCCGGATCCTGCTGGAGTCCGCGCACGCGCTGGGTTTGCGCGTCCTGACGGACCGACGCGCCGGCCGCGAGTTCGGCTGGCAGGGCCGCGTGCCGTGGACGCTGGGGCTGACCGCCGGACGCCGCCTGACCTCCATCGACGTGACCGCCGACCCCTTCGCGTGGGGCGTGCTTCGCGCGACCGGTGGCGCACCCACCCACGCGCACGGGGACCTCGACTGGGCCGCGCTGGACGCGCTCATCGCCCGTCGCACCCGCGAGGATCCGCTTCCCGGCAGCTACTTCGGCGCTACCGTTCACGAGCACAACTTCTGCGCGGCCGGCTCACTCAAGCCGGTCGCCCCCGCGCTCGAGGCCTTTTCGATGTGGCTCAGCCGACACGGCCCCGCGCTGATCCGGTCCGCAGACCTCGCGAAACATGCGGTCGATCCCGGTGTTCCTGTGGCCGAGCAGCTCCGGACCCGCTTCCGGCGCGCGCTCCGGCCGCGTCGCCAGGCTCCCGCCCGGGAGCAGCTCGTCCGGGTCGATGGTCGTACCGTCCGATCCCTTTGGTTTGAGGCTGACTCTCCGCGTTCGGTCGTCGTCGTGGTCCACGGGGGGGCGGGCGGGTGTACGCAGCGCCTCGGCTTCGTCGGCCTCGCCGACAACGCGCTCGGGGCGCACACCCTGGTCGTGTTGGACCGGACGGAGGGCGTTCCCCGCGCGCCCGGCAATCCCGTCCACGTCGCCGACACTGCCGCGATCCTCGACCTGGCGCGGGCCGAAGCCGGCCGGCTGGGTGTTCCGCTGGACGTGCTGACGTGGTCGGGCGGCCTCGTCGCCGCCGTACACGCGGGGCTGGAGGGGGTGCGACGGCTCGTGGACGTGGAGGGACCGGTGGATCGCTACTCGCTGGTGCCGCCGGGACTGCCGGCCCACGAGTGGTTTCGCGCGGAGGTCTACGACGACGCCGTCTGGGATGGTCGCGAAGTGCTGGCTGGGATCGAGGGTTTTACGCGTGCGGATGGACGGTATGTCCGTGTGCAGGGCGAGGCGGACCACGTTCACGGGCACGTCGATCTGCACGCTCGCGTCGCCATCCTCGCGGCGGAGCGGGGTCGGGCGGGGGCAGCGAGACTCGTCAGCGGCGCCGGGGGGCTGGGCGCGGCGGTCCTGGGCGCGCTCGCGACCGATTAGCTACGCCGATCGCCCGGTTACCCGTCTGCTCCCCACGGTCCGCGCGGACGCCGCGCTGCGGAGCAGGCGCCCAAAGGAAGCCACGTTTCAGCCGTTTCCCGGCCAATGGGCGTCCAGGCCTCGACCGGCGCCCGGCCGCTGCCCCACTCCGGCTGCTGCGCCTCTGGATCCGGAGCAAATCAAGGTAGTCGGCGGGTAAACGGCCGCCAAGCCGACGCTCGACGTCCGCCACGGGTGCCAAGGTCAGCGCGGGCTGCACGTAGTCCAGGTAGGCCGGCGCGAAGCCACTGGTGAGGCTAAGTCACCCAGAGGAGTGACCCGTGTCCCAAACCGTTGACTTCCATACCGTGTCCACCGCCGGCCTCGATTCGTCGCCCGTCGCCCCTGCATTCGCCGGACTGCGCGCCAACGAGGCCCGCTATTTCAAGAACAAGTACGACCACACGTTCGCGGTCGAGCCGGCCAGCGCGGCGCAATCGACCGTCGACTGGGTGCATCGCATCCTGGAGACGGAGCGGAAGCTCGTCATCGCGTCACGCCCGCTTGAGGCCACGATGTTCCAGGTAGAGAGCCTGAAGATCGCCTACGTCTTCTACGAAAGCGGACTGTCGATCAACGTGATGTACGCGCTGGACGACCCCAAGCGGCGCGCGGTCGGCTTCAAGCTCTCGGACGGCATGGAGGTGCCGGCCGAGCTCGCGGCGCGCTTCAAGTTCGCCCGGCAGAAGTCCAAGCTCGCGGGGACCATTCGCGGGTCGTACTTCATCATCAAAGGCGAGTATTGAGGCAGCCGGCGGCGCGCCTGCCCTCCATACCTTCCTCACTGGACCAGAAAAGTGCATGGTATACGCCGCTATTTTAGATGGTCGGGGTGGCCGAATGGTTATCGAACTTTCTGGCTGGACCCGAAGGGCTGGGGCACCGAGAAGATGCTGGCACTCCAATCCGCCTTTGCCCCCGGGTGAAAGCGCTCGACCGTGGGAGGTCGAACTCCGCAGATCGCCTTGGAGAAGGCGGTGTCCCCGCGCTCCCAACCGAGGCTACGGACGCAACGACCTCACGACCGCCACCGCCTCCGCCTGCTGTTCCGGGGTCTGCACATTCGTTGCGGCCAGGAAGTCCTTGCCGCCGATCGTCCGCCGGGCCATCACTGCATACGGGCTCTTGGCATCGGGCTTGCCGGTGTAGGTGAGCACCCGTCCGTCGGCGAGCGCCTCCTTCTTGATGGCCGAGCTTCCATCCGCACCGTGGGGGGCCGCCGCGTCGTCCACGGTCTTCGGATCGCTGTCCTTTGCGGGACCGACGAGAAGCGTGACCTGCCCCCAGCTCACCATGTCGGCGCCCCCCATGAAGGCCTGGCCCTTGGCGCCATCGGGAGCATCTGCGTGGAGGGATACGCTGGGTAGGCTGACGGCGGCGGCGGCAAGCGCGGCGAAGGGCACGCTCAGGAGCAGCATGAGGCGGAGGGCAAGGCTGACGTGGCGCATCGGATCCTCAGGTTCGTCGCCCGGCTTACCCCCCCCCGGAATTGTCAAGGGCATGGATGCACAATTTTGGCGAAGTCGCTCCTCATCCCTCGAGTGGGCGTCGCTGGCATTCGACTTGTCGGTTTCGAACGCCGTGCAGCGACGCGAACGAAGCGACCGAATGCAGAACATCACACGAGGTGGTAGTTTCGGAGAGTGATGGCTCCACCCTCTCCGCCGCCGACGCTCTCCGACTGGATCGACCAGCTCCAGTCCAACGGTCGATACACCTTCACCCGCGAAGACGCCCTCGCCGCGACCGGCAACACCGAGATCGCGGTCGCCGCGAGCCTCCGCCGCTTGCGGAAGGCCGGGCGCATCGCGTCCCCGCGTCGTGGCTTCCACGCAATTGTCCCGCTGGAGTACCGTGCGACGGGGGCTCCGCCCGCGGAGTGGTTCATCGACGACCTGATGCGGCACCTCGGCCGGCCGTACTACGTCGGCCTGCTCTCGGCGGCGGCCCTGTATGGCGCCGCGCACCACGCCCCGCAGGTCTTCCAGGTCGTGACGGACGTGCCCACCCGGCCGCTCACGGTCGGGCGGATTCGAGTGGTCTTCGTCCAGGGGCGAGCAGCACATTCCCCCACCGAGGTGATGAACACCGCAACCGGGACGATGCGGGTCTCGACGCCGGAGGCCACCGCGCTCGATCTCGTCCGCCATGCCAGCGCCTGCGGAGGTCTCCAGAACGTGGCGGGTGTCCTTCGCGAGCTCGCGGAGCGCCTCGACGGTGCCCGCCTCGTCGACGCCGCCCAAGGCGTCGAGCGAACGGTCGCGCAACGGCTCGGCTGGCTCCTCGATTACCTGGGCGCCCAAGACCGCGCCGACCCCCTTGCGCGGATGCTGGCCGCCGGCCCGCTCTTCCCCGCCGCGCTGCGGCCCGACCTGCCCGACCGCGGCCTGGGGACGGACCCGCGTTGGAGCGTGATCGCCAACGCCACGATCGAGGAGGACGAGTGATCCCCCGCGCGCACATCACCGCGTGGCGAGCCGTGGCTCCGTGGCCGGACGACGGGCAGGTGGAGCAGGACCTCGTCCTCTCCCGCGCGATCGTGGAGCTGTTCTCCGACGACCACCTCGCCGGCCACTTCGCGATGCGCGGGGGCACCGCGCTCAACAAGCTCTCCCTCGACGCGCCGCTCCGGTACTCGGAGGACATCGATCTCGTGCAGGTCGTCGCCGCTCCCACGCGACCGTTCTTCGACGCGCTACGGGCGCGCCTCGACCCGTGGCTCGGTCCCCACGCCTACGAACACCGGGAGCACAGCGTGCGCGCCACCTGGCGCTTCTCCACGGAGGCGACGCCCAGTCGGCGGATGCGGTTGAAGGTCGAGGCGAACACCCGGGAGCACTTCACCGTGCGCGGGTTGGTCCGGACGCCACTTCGGGTGGAGAGCCGCTGGTTCAGCGGCGAGGCCGCCGTGCCGACCTTTCACCTCGAGGAGCTGCTCGGGACCAAGCTCCGCGCCCTGTATCAGCGTCGGAAGGGGCGGGACCTCTTCGACCTCCACCGTGTCGGCGCACGAGGCAGCGTCGATCTGAACCGGGTCGTCGAGGCCTTCCGGGCGTACACCGAGGGGCAGGGCGTCCGGGTGACCCGCGCGGACTTCGAGGCCAACCTGCTGGCGAAGTTGGGGGACCGCGATTTCCGAACGGACATCCTGCCGCTTCTTGCGCCGGGGCTGGACTACGACGTCGACGCCGCTGCCGCATGGGTCGGTGCGGAAGTTCTCTCCCGCCTGCCGTAGACGGCGACGGGATTCGAACCACAGAACATAGGTTCAACCTTTGTCTCGACGTGCAAGCTGCGAGCGGACCCGCCCCGTCGAAACCCGAAAAACCAGGAAGGCCCGCCGAATCTCACGATTCTGACGGGCCTTCACACGATGGTCGGGATGGGCGAACGCTTATAGAACTTCTGCGCTCGATCCGGAGGTGTGCTCGACGGAGAATATACTGGCGTTGAAGCATGTGAGTGGGCCGGTGGAGGCGGTACCCGCGTCCTGAGGGTGGGCCCGTCGGCGGGCCGTCGGCGGTGCCATCGCGCGCCCGGCCTCGGGTGGCGCACGACCGGCAAGGCCGACGGGGACCAGGCGCCCCTGACCCGGGCGTCCGCCCCTGCGATCTCACGGAGGCGACAGCGACCCGACAATTTCGGGGCGCGGTCGGGGACGCTGCGCGCCTGCGAACGGCGCGCTATGCTCCTTTCTATGCGCGAAGGAGCCTACACCGTCGATCGAGCCGCCGCCCTCTCGGGCGTGCCCCGACGCACCGTTCACGACTGGGCGCGCAAGGGCGTCCTCGTGCCCTCCGTGTCAGCGGAGCGGCGGAAGCTGTGGTCGTACAGCGACCTCTTCGCGCTCCGCACCATCTACTGGCTCCGCAGGCCCAAGCGCGCCCCGGATGGCTCGGTCGTGCCCGCGTCCTCGATGCCCCAGGTCAAGGCGGCGCTCACGGTCTTGGAACACCTTGAATCCGAGCTGTTCGACGGTGATCGACCGGCAATCGCCGTGACCTGGGATGGGGTCGTCGTGCTTCGGCCCGTGGGCCACCCCCTGCAAACGGCCGGCGGCCAGATTCTCCTCTCCGACGCGCTCGATCTGATCGCCCCGTTCGCTGCGCTCGAAGGCGCTCGCGGCCCCGATCTTGTCGAGCCGGGACCGTTCGTCCGCATCCGCCCGCGCCGGCTGTCCGGGGCTCCCTACGTCCTCGGCTCCCGCGTCATGACCGAGGCGCTCTACGCACTTTCACTGCGTGGATGCACACCCGAGAACATTCACGCGCTCTATCCAGAGCTTTCGACCGATGGAATCGCCGACGCCGTCCGAGTGGAGGCGCAGCTGGCACGCAACCTCTCCTACGCCGCATGACAGTCCGGCTCGCGCTGGACCAGAACTTTCCGACGCCGCTGATCAAGGCCGCAAAGCCGTGGTTGGGGGCGATCGAGCTGCGCCATACCCACGAGATCGATCCCCGTCTTTCGGAGCTTGACGACTGGGAGTTGCTGCTCGCGCTACTCCATCACCGAGACGGGTACGTCGGTATGATCACGGCGGACGCCCGCATGATCGAGCAGGCGAAGGAGCTGGCCGTGCTGCAGCAGACCGGCCTTTCGCTCGTGGTGGCCGAGAGATCGGGCCACGACCCCGTGAAGGCGACGGGGCTGGTATTGACCCACATCTCTCACATCGTCGGGCAGATCGGCGGGAAGAAGTCGAAGATCTGGTCATTGTCGTCGCACGCGCCACTGCCCAAGGGCCCGCGGGACTACCTCGGTCAACTCGCATCGAAGGAGGGGAAGTCCATCGATCAGGCCTTCAACGAGGCGAGGGTGGACGAGGGGACCTTGCGGCGAGACCCGCTGACGGGGAGGAGCTACTCATGAACGAGCCGCCAAGCACCGGCTCTCCAACCGATCCCCACCCCGCTGAGGCTTCCGGGATACGGCCTGCCGACAAGCCGAGTCCTGTCGTAGCTCACCCCATGCCCCTCATCCGGACCCGAAAGCGCGTCGCCGACCACGGCGAGGTGTTCACTCCGGCGTGGATGGTCACGGCCATGCTGGATCTGGTCAAGGGCGAGACGGACCGCCTCGATTCGCGCGTCCTGGAGCCGGCGTGCGGGAGCGGGAACTTCCTCGTCGAGGTTCTGCGGCGAAAACTGGCCGCCGTGGAAGCAACGTACGGCAAGGCGGACTTCGAGCGGCGGCACTACGCGCTCCTCGCCGTGATGTGTACCTACGGCATCGAACTCCTCGCCGACAACATCGCCGAGTGCCGCGCGAACATGCTGGAGGTTCTGGCCGACTACCTCGATCTTGAGGACACTACCGACGCATACCGGGCGGCTTCCAATGTGCTCACGCTGAACCTCATGGGTGCGGCTCAACTTCGACGACGCTCAAGCCGCCTCCTGCCAGAGCCATGTTCTTTCGGCATCTGCGTAGCATGAAGCATGATTTCTCCAAAATTCCTGCCGCCGGTGGAACTGCCAGTAGGCCGCCATGTCGCCCG
>CAIMSU010000102.1 GCA_903844155.1 uncultured Pseudomonadota bacterium
AGGGCTCGGCCGCGGCGCGCTCGTCCGCGCAACGCGGGCAGGCGATGGTCGCCTCGGGGCTGGGCGGCCTGGTGGCGGGCGGGAGTGACGCGCATGCTGGGTTTCGGAGCCAGGTGCTGGGCGGGATGTGGGCCGCGGGGAGTCGGGCGGGGCCGCATGGGGCGAAGAGCAGGACGTACGGCGGCTCGACGGATGCGGTGGTGTTGGTGGATGGCACCGTGATCGACCAGTGGGATGGGCCGGGCGGAACATCGTTTGGGTTTCCGGGGCTCGGGCCGCCGGGAGGGACCGGCGGGCCCAAAGGGGTGGGCGACCCAGGTGGGCATACGACGCCGCCGTTGAAGGGGAAGGTGCCACCGGGGTTGAAGCCGCCGGGGCCTTGGGTGACGGATCCGTTGGGAACTGAGCCGGAATCGGTGGACCCGTGTTCAGAGAACGATCAGTATCAGGTGACGGATGACGGTGTCACGGTTCTGGACCGGTCGAACTTTACGCCATTTTTTCCTGACATGCCGACTGTCGATGCATCCTTGGCGGACACCACGGCACGTCTGACCACGGCGGACGCCTTCGGGATGAGCGGCACGAGGTATGGGCCTGGAAGCGTTCGCCTCTACGTGTCTGTCAACGCGACCGGGGCAGCGGTGGAATACTCCGCCTTGTCCGCTACGGGGTTTGAATTCGAGCTGGAGAGGGTGCTTTCCCCCCGCGGACCGCTCGGGAACACGCCGCTGCCGGCCGGCAAGGGACAAGCCGAGTCCTTCGAGGAGAACGGCACGGTTTGGATGTACTATGATGGGGGCACGTATACGGGGATCTACTCCCGGAATGATCCGGTCGGTCAGACGTTTCCGGTTGCCGGAGTCGACACCAGGATCGAGTACTCGACGATCGGGCTGAACTCCGAGCTCGGGTTGTTGACAGGCCTCAGCGTTGTGAGGACCGCGCCCGGTGCCTACCGGGGATACTACGGCGCCGAATCGAAGACTCGGACGCCGCCCGATGCATCGGACTGGGCCAACCCGATCGGAACGATCTTCGCGGCCACGTCGACCGACAAGGTGAACTGGAGCGTTGACCCGCATGCGGGGCCTGTGGCGGGGAATATTATCGGACCTCGGACCTCGGATGTTTCGGGAGCCGGGCGCGCAACCCTCGGGGGCCTGTCGGGACAACCGTTCGCATTGAAGCGCAAGGACGCCAAGAATCGCGCCTGCGTCACGCTCTTTTACTACCGGTACCCAACCGGCACGGACACCAACGGGACGCAGATCTACTACAGCACATCCTTGTGCGGCGTGAAGTTTTCCACGGAACAGCAACTGCACTCGCCGACCTCCTCGTTCATGCCCGGCGACCCCGCTGGCCCCACGGTCATCCGGCTGGCGGACGGAACACATGTTCTCTACGTGGACAGCCACTGCGCCGACGGACCTTGCGTCCGAGCCTACACGTTGGTGCGGTCGGGATGATCCGGGTTTTTTTGGCCTTTCCCCTCTATCTGCTGTTCTCTCCCGCCGAAGCCGCCACCACCCAACAGCCATCCGCCACCGTCAATTGGCCCGACCCACTCGGGGCGGTCCCGGCCAGGGCCGGGGATGTGAACGGCGACGGGTACGCCGACGTGCTGATCTCCGGGCAGTACCCGCCCGCATCGGCCATCTACTACGGCTCTTCCGCGGGGCTGAGCCTGGGGGTCGCGCGTGTATGGGGCGACATTTGCCCGGGGTGTGGTGGTGACGGGGGCGCTGGGGTCGGTGACGTCAACGGCGATGGCTACGACGACGTGTTGGTCCCATTTTCGGGCTTCGCGTCGCTGTACTTGGGTTCCGCAGGGGGGCTTTGGGATACGCCGGCGACGACCATCGTGGGGGATCTGGACTCCCCCGTGGCCTCTGCCGCGGGCGACCTCGACGGCGATGGGTTCGACGATGCCCTGATTGGAACCTGGCTTCCTGGCTCGGACCCGTCCCTTCTCGACTCTGGGGTTCTGGTATTTTCCGGTGGTGCCGGGGGGTTGTCCTCCGTGTCGACCTCCGAGCTCACGAGCATTTCCTCGGGGGATCACTTCGGGCTCGCCGCGGCCGGGGCCGGGGACGTGGACGGCGACGGTTACGCCGATGTGATCGTGGGTGCGGGGGGTGGCGCCGCCCCGGGCAGGGCCTACGTGTATTCCGGCGGGTTTTCGGGCCTTGGCGCTGACCCGGCGGAGGTGCTTGATGATGGTGCCGCGCTGGGGTTCGGCGAATCGGTCGCCGCTGCAGGGGACGTTGACGGCGACGGCTACTCGGACGTGCTGGTTGGCGAACCAACGTGGTCCTCCGGCCTCGGACGGGCGTTGGTATTTCGCGGGTCGGCTGCCGGCGTAGACGGTACGTGGCTTGCGGACTTGCGTGGCACATCCTCGAACCCGTTCGCCAAAAGCATCTCAGGCGCCGGCGATGTCGATGGTGATGGGTTTGATGACGTCATTGCCTCTCAGGACACCCCCCATGCGCAGACCGTCGGCGTCGTCTTCCTCGGATCGACCCTTGGAACCGTACCAGAGCCTGCGCGGCTCCTCGCAGCGTTTCAAGCCAGAGAATTCCTCACCTTCGGGTTTGTCGCTGGGGTAGGCGACATCGACGGCGATGGGCTGGGGGAGGTTCTGGTGGGCGAGTGGGGCTACGACAGCGGCTGGGACGGGGGGCCCGCGGACGGCTGGTCCTCCGACGCCCCAACCGTCTACCTCTACTCAGGCTACCCCACCGACAATCCCGACCGCGATGGCGACGGCCTCCCCTCGAGCCAGGATTGCGACGACGACGACGCGACCGTCGGGGCTCTGGTGACGCTCTATCTGGATGCCGACGCCGACGGCTGGGGCGGCACCGGCACCGGCCTCGAATGTGGCAATGCTCTGGGCTACTCCGACCTCCCCGGCGACTGCAACGACGCCGACCCCACCATCCACCCCGGCGCCACCGACATACCCGGGGACGGCATCGATCAAGACTGCGACGGAACGGATGGCAGTGGCGGTGCGGACAGCGATGACGCCCCCGAGTCCGGGTCCCC
>CAIMSU010000103.1 GCA_903844155.1 uncultured Pseudomonadota bacterium
CCCGGCGCTTCGGCGCCTACCGGGATGGGACTTGCACCCACAAGGTAGATGCAGCCCGCCGCCGCGCTCGTCCCCGCCTGCGCGGATTCGGGCTCGGAGGCTTCAGGACGCACCATGTTCGCCAGATAACCGCCCCCGGCCCAGGGCTCGGGCTCGGGCTATGATCCAGAACCGCAGAGGGGGGTTCTGGATCAATGCGGACGCCGCCACGAGATAGGGGTGGACGCGTCAAGGAGCCATCTCATGTTGAACGTCCGCATCATGGTCCACCAGCGAGCCAGGATCAGCCTCATCGCCCTGCTCCTCGCCGCTCCCGGCGCCGCCCGCGCCGACCCGCTCGCCCTCCGCCTCCCCACCGCCGGCACCGTCGTCGCCATCGGCTGGGGCGACCTGGCCGCCGGCTACTGGCAGGCGCCCGGGCTCGGCTTCGCCGTCGACGGCCACCTTCCCGGCCAGCTCGGCCTCTACATCGGCACCCGCGCGCACACGGGAAAGGGGATGGGCCTTGATTTTGGCATCGCCGGCGGGCCCGAGGTCACCCTGGCCGGCCCCTCACTCAAGGACGGACTCCCCGCCTTTGACCTGATGATCGCGCCGTGGTGTGACTTCGCGCTTCGCGGCCGGGGCGTCTTCGACGTCGGCTTCACGCTCCCCGGGACGGCCGGCTTGAGCGTGTTCGGCGCGACGTGGTCGGCGCCGCTTCTGCTGGAGGCGTCCGGCGGGTGGACGTTCGGGACGGTCCGAATCGGGCTCTGGGGAAACGTGGGCGGAACGTACGCGGTATCGGACTGGATTCCGGAGGGCAACGGCGGCCTTTGGCTCGGCGTCGCGCGCGAGAATCGCACGCGCTGAGCCCCTCCGGCGCGGCAATGAGGCGCGCTGGGGACGGATCCCGCCCTTGCCGTCCACCCCTCGGACGGTTAGCCGGCCCCCCCTGAAGGAGTCTGGCCCGTGAACATCATCCCGGACCTTCACCTGGCGCTGCTCCAGGTCGTGCCGTTCCTTGTACTCGTGGCCGGCCTGCAGGCGATCCTGTTCAAGCCCATGCTCGATTACCTGCACGATCGCGCAGCCGCCACGGTCGGTGCAAAACATGACGCGCAGGAGCTCGTGAAGCGGGCGGAAGCCCAGAGCGCCGAGTACGAGGCGCGGCTCAAGAAAGTATTGGCGGAGATCGCCGCCTATCGCAGCGGCCTGCGGGTCGACGCGCACAAGGCGCACGCGCACCAGGTCGCCGAAGCACGCCGCGAGTCGGATGTGCTGCTGCACAGCGCCGTCGGGGCCGTTCAGCGGGATGCGGATGCCGCGCGAAAGGCGGTCGGGGCCATGGCCCACGAGCTGGCCGGCCAGATCGCCACGACCGTCCTCGGTCGGCCGGTGGAGGCGTAGATGAACCTCGCAATTCTCGGCATCTCCCAGGCGTTTGCGAGCGAGACCGCCCCGGCTGGCGGCGAGTCGGACGAGTACGCGCTGAAGCCCGACCAGATCGCGTTCGGCGCCATCAACCTCACGATCTTCCTCGTCATCCTCT
This sequence comes from uncultured Pseudomonadota bacterium, assembly GCA_903844155.1. Lineage (GTDB taxonomy): Bacteria > Myxococcota_A > UBA796 > UBA796 > SXON01 > CAIUMM01. The sequence goes on from CAIMSU010000103.1 coordinate 1,532, forward strand.
ACTTCCTCGTTCGCAAGCCGATCAGCGCCGCCATCGCAGCGCGCGCCGCTTCGATCCGCAGCGGCCTGGATGACGCGGCGCGGGTTCAGGCAGAGGCGAAAGCAAGGTTCGACGCGGTGGAGCGCAAGCTCGCCTCGCTGGACGACGAGCTTGTCGAGCTGCGCGTGGATGCCCGAAAGGACTGCGATCGGGAGATCGAGGTGCTCAAGGCCCGGGCCGACGTCGAGGCCGCCCGCGTGCGGGAGAGCGCCGAGCGCGCCATCCGCGAGGAGACCGAGCGCGCCCGCGCGGAGATCCGCCAGGAAGCCGTGCAGATCGCCGTCAAGCTCGCCCGCGAGACCATCGCCCGCAGCATCTCGCCGCAGGACCAGGAGCGCCTCGCCCGCGAGTTCCTCGCCGCGGTGGACGCCGACAAACCCGCCCGTGCCTCGCTGCTCCCCGGAGGCTCCACGTGATCGAAGGTTCCGTCACCCGTCGCTACGCCAAGGCGCTGCTCGAGATCGCGCAGGAGGCCCACGCGGTCGACCGCTACGGCAACGAGCTGGAGCGCTTCCAGACCGTCTGCCGGCTCGAGGGTGGGCTGCTCGGAAACGGGCTGTGCAACCCCGTCTTCACCCTCCCCGAGCGCCGCCTCGTGCTCGAGCGCGTGCTCCCCGGGCTGAACCTTGACCCGACGGTCGCCAACTTCCTGCGCCTGCTCCTCGAAAAGCGCCGCATGGACGGCCTCGACGGCATCGTTCGCGACTACCGCGCGTTCGCGGACGTCGAGGCGAACCGCGTCCGCGCCTCCGTCACCACCGCCGCAGCGCTCGACCCCGTGTCACGCGTGCAGGTTCAGCGCGCGCTGGAGGTCGCCACCGGCAAGTCCGTGGTCCTCGACGCGAAGGTCGACCCTGACCTCATCGGCGGCATGGTCGCCCAGGTCGGCAGCCGCGTGTACGACGCGTCGATCCGCTCGCGCCTCGACGCGCTGACGCTCACCCTCTCGAATCCCGGCCGTTCGTAGCCGCTTTTTCTCCCCGCTTACCCGCCCGAATCAGGAGCCGCCCCCATGGACATCCGCGCCGAAGAGATCAGCCAGATCCTCAAGCAGCAGATCAAGAACTACGACGCCCGCGTGGCGGTCAGCGAGACCGGCACGGTGCTCAAGGTCGGCGACGGCATCGCCCGCATCTACGGCCTGGAAAACGCCCTCGCCGGCGAGCTGCTGGAGTTCCCGGGCGGGTTGAAGGGCATGGTGCTGAACCTTGAAGAGGACAACGTCGGCGTCGCGATCTTCGGCGACGACAAGACCATCAAGGAAGGCGACGTCGTCAAACGCACGGGCGAGATCGTCTCCGTGCCCGTCGGCCCGGCCACCCTCGGCCGCGTCGTGGACGCGCTCGGCAACGCCATCGACGGTGGCCCGCCGATCCCTCGCGACATCATGCGCCAGGTCGAGCTCAAGGCCCCCGGCATCGTCGCCCGCAAGTCCGTCCACGAGCCGCTCGAGACTGGCATCAAGGCCATCGACGGCATGATCCCCGTCGGCCGCGGCCAGCGCGAGCTCATCATCGGCGACCGGCAGACGGGCAAGACCGCCGTCGCCATCGACACCATCATCAACCAGCGTCAGTTCTTCGACGACCCCGTCAAGAAGATGCACTGTGTCTACGTTGCCGTCGGCCAGAAGCAGTCCACGATCGCGCAGGTCGTCGAGAAGCTCAAGCAGTACGACGCGCTCAAGTACACGACGATCGTGGCGGCGCCTGCGTCCTCGCCCGCCCCGCTCCAGTTCATCGCCTGCTACACCGGCGCGACCATCGGCGAGTACTACCGCGACAACGGCATGCACGCGCTCATCGTCTACGACGATTTGTCCAAGCAGGCCGCGGCATATCGCCAGCTCTCGCTCCTGCTCCGTCGCCCGCCCGGCCGCGAGGCGTACCCCGGCGACGTCTTCTATTTGCACAGCCGTCTGCTCGAGCGCGCCTGCAAGGTCAACGACGCGTTGGGCGCGGGTAGCTTGACCGCCCTGCCGATCATCGAGACGCAGGCCGGCGACGTTTCGGCGTACATCCCCACGAACGTCATCTCCATCACCGACGGCCAGATCTTCCTGGAGACGAACCTTTTCTACGCCGGTGTTCGCCCGGCCGTGAACGTCGGCCTCTCGGTCTCCCGCGTCGGCGGCTCGGCCCAGCTCCAGGCGATGAAGGACGTCGCCGGCACGCTCAAGCTCACGCTCGCGACGTACCGCGAATTGCAGGCGTTCTCCGCCTTCGGTTCGGATCTCGACGAGGTCACCCGCAAGCAGCTCAACCGCGGCGCCCGCTTGGTCGAGCTCCTCAAGCAGGACCAGTACTCGCCGGTCCCGATGGAGCTGCAGTGCATCCAGATCGTCTGCGGCACCGAGGGCGTGTACGACGACGTCGCGGTCAACGACGTTCGCCGGTTCATCGGCGATCTGACGAGCTACTTTGAGGGCCACGAATACACCGTCGAGCTGCGCAGCAAGCTCACCGCCAAGTTCCGCGCCGGTGGCGACCTGCGTGAAAAAGTCCTCGCCGCCGCTCGCAAGTTCCGCAGCACCTGGAATTAGCCCATGGCCACGCTCCGCGACATCCGCACCCGCATCGCCTCCGTCAAGAGCACCAAGCAGATCACCAACGCCATGAAGATGGTGTCGGCGGCCAAGCTGCGTCGGGCGACGGACGCGGCGGTCTCGGCGCGGCCGTGGCAGGAGACGCTGACGGCCACGCTGCAGCGCGTGGCGGCCGGGTCGGGCGAGATCGAGCATCCGCTGCGCCAGCCGCACGGCACGCTCCGGAACGTGATGCTCGTCGTCATCAGCTCCGATCGGGGCCTTTGCGGCGGGTTCAACGGGACGCTCCTCCGGCAGTCGGACGCGTGGATCAAGAACCAGCAGACGCAACCCGTCACCGGGCAGGGCGACGGCGGCCACGTCGCGGTTCGCATCCGCACCTTCGGCAAGAAGTCCCGGGACTACTTCAAGAACCGCAGCTACGTCGTTGACGAGAGCCGGATCGAGGTCACGACCGTCAACTTCCAGGCCGAGGTCAGCGCGCTGTCCGACGTCATGGTGTCGAAGTTCACCGCGGGCGAGGTCGACGAGGTCTACGTCGCCTACAACCAGTTCAAGAACACGCTCACGCAGATCCCCACCTTCGTACGCGTGCTCCCGCTGTCGATCGAGACGACCGCGGTCGCCGACCCGCACGCTGGCGCCGCGACCGCTGACTACATCTACGAGCCCAAAGGCGCCGCGATCCTCAACACGCTGCTGCCGCTCTACCTGCGCACGCTGCTCCTCCAGTGTTTCCTGGAGACGGGTGCTGGCGAGCAGGCCGCGCGCATGACCGCGATGGACAACGCCACGCGCAACGCCACGGATCTCATCAAGTCGCTCACGCTCGACTACAACCGCGGTCGCCAGGCGGCGATCACCAAAGAGCTCATCGAAATCGTCTCTGGCGCGGAAGCGCTCTAACTTTCTGGAGTTGCGAATATGGAAGGCACCACCGGTATCGTCAAGCAGGTCATGGGCCCCGTCGTCGACGTGGAATTTCCCCCTGGCAAGCTCCCGAACATCCTCAACGCGCTGAAGCTCAGCAACAGCTTCATCTCCAAGGTCCGCGAGAACCTCACCGTCGAGGTCTCCCAGCACCTCGGCGAGAACACGGTCCGCTGCATCGCCATGGACGTGACGGACGGCCTTCGCCGCGGACAATCCGTGCGTGACACCGGCGGCCCGATCATGATGCCCGTCGGCCCGAAGGTGCTCGGTCGCATCCTCAACGTCCTCGGCGAGCCGGTCGACGAGCGCGGCGAGGTCGGCGCGGAGCTGACCATGCCGATCCACCGCCAACCCCCCGAGTTCACCGAGCAGTCGACGCAGGTCGAGATGTTCGAGACCGGCATCAAGGTCATCGATCTGCTCGCCCCCTATTCCCGCGGCGGCAAGATCGGCCTGTTCGGCGGCGCCGGCGTCGGCAAGACCGTGCTCATCCAGGAGCTGATCAACAACGTCGCCAAAAAGCACGGTGGTTGCTCGGTCTTCGCGGGCGTCGGCGAGCGCACGCGCGAGGGTAACGACCTCTGGCACGAGATGGAGGACGCGTTCCTGGGCGACGGCTCCACCGTCCTCTCCAAGACCGCGCTCATCTACGGCCAGATGAACGAGCCCCCCGGCGCCCGCGCCCGCGTGGCCCTCTCGGCGCTCACCTGCGCCGAGTATTTCCGCGACGTGGAGGGCCAGGACGTGCTCTTCTTCGTCGACAACATCTTCCGGTTCACCCAGGCCGGTTCGGAAGTCTCCGCGTTGCTCGGTCGTATCCCCAGCGCCGTCGGCTACCAGCCCACGCTCGCGACGGAGATGGGCATGCTCCAGGAGCGCATTACCACCACGAACAAGGGCTCCATCACGTCCGTCCAGGCCATCTACGTCCCGGCCGACGACCTGACCGACCCCGCGCCCGCCACCGCGTTCGCCCACCTGGACGCGACCACCGTCCTCAACCGCAAGCTGACCGAGATCGGCATCTATCCCGCCGTCGATCCCCTCGATTCCACCTCCCGAATCCTCGACCCCAAGGTCGTCGGCCAGGAGCACTACGACGTGGCGCGCAAGGTCCAGCGCGTGCTGCAGCGCTACAAGGAACTGCTCGACATCATCGCCATCCTCGGCATGGACGAGCTTAGCGAGGAGGACAAGACCACCGTCGGCCGCGCCCGCCGCATCCAGAAGTTCCTCTCACAGCCCTTCACGGTGGCCCAACAGTTCACCGGCGCCGAAGGAAAGTTTGTGACCAAGGAAGAGACGGTCTCAGGCTTCCGCGAGATCCTCGAAGGCAAGTACGACACCCTGCCAGAAGACGCTTTCTACCTCGTCGGAAACATCGACGACGTCATCGCCAAGGCCCGCAAGCTCGGCGCCACTGTTTAGCTGGAGGCCGGCCCCATGTCCCAACTCAACGTTCGCATCGTCACCCCGCGCGCCATCCTGCTCGACACGATGGCCGACGGCGTCCAGGCGCCCGGTGAGATCGGCGAATTCGGCGTTCTCCCCTCGCACATCCCGTTCGTCACCACGCTGAAGCCTGGCGTGGTGACCGTGCATGGTGCCCAAGCGGTCGAGGGCACCGTCACCCGGCGCTACAATGTTGGGACCGGCTTTGCCGAGGCGGGTCCAGACCGCGTCACCGTGCTCGTGGAGACGTGTGAGGAGATCACCGGGAACGCGATCGCGACGCACTGACAGCGCCGGTGCGAGTCGTTCGGCATCCTTTGGGCGGCTACGTAGGCCCCGCGCCGCGTAACGCCCCTACGCGGAACGCCGCGATGATCCTACGCGGGGAGCGCCGGCAACGAGAGACCGCGTGCTCTACTCGAGTCATGCCCCCCTCCCAGCTTCGCCCGGCTCGCCGTCTGCGTTGCCGGCAATCCTGGTGCTCGGCGACGCCGCGTCCGGCGGACGAAGCCCCGGGGACTGAGCGCGCCAGACGACCTGGGTGTACGCACCCTTTGTGCCGGAACGGCGGTCATGTCCGCTGATCAGGAGGCTGGACGCGAGGCCGGACGGGTGGGAGTCATGGCGCGGAAGGCGGGACGTCGGTACCGTCGCAGACGATGTTGCCGGAGACGGTGAGGCCGCAGCCGATACCCCCATGGCCGCCCCTCTGATACTCGGCCCAATGGTCCCCCGAAGGCGCGGGGATGACTTCAAACGCCCCATACCCCCAGCAGTCTGCCTCGCTCCCATCGAGGACCACGCCGCATGTGGCGTTGTCACCCGCGCTCAAGCTGGAGAACTGCCCGGCGGCGGGCTCTACGGTCAAGGTGTAGTCGCCACCCCAACAGGTCGGGTATCCGTCTGCGTCCAGTACGCAACAGTGGTCGATGCCACAAACCATGGAGGTGAAGCCCGAGTCAGTCGGGGTCAAGCTTTTGTAACCGGAAGCGTTGGTGAAATAGCTGTCATCGGAGCCCCAACAGGTGGGGGTTCCAGCGTCGTCGAGGGCGCCCTGGACCGTCTCCCCCCCCGCTAGTGTGCTGAATGTTTGACCGTTGGGGGGGAACACCTCACCGTCAGGCGGCGGGGCAGAGAAATTCCCGCCCCAGCAGAGTAGGGCCCCCAGATCGTCAAGGGCACAGCCGTCCCAGCCGTTCGCTACCACGGCGGTGAACGAACCCGCCGGCGCGGGCCAGTCCGGGTCCCCGGGGAAGCAGGCAATGGCGCCGGATTCATCGAGGACGCAAACCCCGAACGCGCCGACGCTCACCTGAGCAACGGTCGTGTCAGGAAGGGAATCGAGCTCCCCGTGGGTGTCCTGCCCCCAGCAGGCGAGCCTGTTGTCATCGGCGACCGCGCAGCAATCGGCATCGCCGCAGGACAGCGCGATCCATGGCCCGGGGGTGACCGGGGGCCCGGTGTCGTGGGCCGAATCGCCGGCGGAGTCGTGGCCCGTGTCGGCGCCGCCTGTCTCGGCATTGGATGACGGCGAATCGGAGAGCCTGTCCTTGTGGGACCCGGCCTCGCAGGACCCGACCATCGCCAGCAGGGCACTCACTCCGGTGTAGGCGATCAGGCGCTCGCTCATGATTCCTCCTGCGTCGCTTCGTCGATGTCTTCGGCGTCCCCATCGTCGTCCCAGGCTTCCTGGTCGTCGTCCGAGTCGAGCCAGGCTGGATGTTGCGGGTCCGCAGGACCGAGCGGGCCGATGGTAGGGCCGGGCGTGAACGGGCCGGGATCGCGGGGATCGTTGGTCATCTTGCCGAGTCGCGGGGCGGCTGTGAGTGGGGTGTCAACGGGCTTCCCGAGCGACGCCCCGTTCGACGTGGGGTGGACGTACTCGGCGTTTGTGAAGATGCAGATCGGCGCCGGCGCCTTGACCGGGTCGGCCGTTCGAACGAGAAACTCAAGCTTGAAGCCGATTCGCGCTTCATCCAGCACCGCAGCGTGAAAGCCAGCCCACTCCCAGAGCAGGCTGTCACCCGTGGGGTGTGGGTAATGTTGAGCGTCGGTGGTCGAAATGAGCGTCTCGTCGACCAACGGAACGACGGAATAGTACTCAAACTCGCTCAAGGACTCCGACGCAAAGGTCACCTCCACCTCGGACGCCAAACCGCTGGTTGGGGCGAAATACTGGTCTACCCAGAACAGGTAAGCGTAGGTCCAATCGCCGTGCGTGCCGGCCACCAGCTCGAACCGGATGACGGTCAATCCCTCGCCGTTCTCCAGGATCCTCACAGCATCGGAGTCGTTGATCAACGCCTTTAGACGACCAAAGGCGAACCAAGCCGGTCGCTGCCAACAATCCGGGTCCTGTTGAAAGTTGTTGCCCGCGCGAAGCTCATTGTGAAGGCTACACCCCGATGTCGGTCCCCAGTTCGAGTACGAGCCAGAGGTACCGGTATCCAACGGCTCGCAAAAGGTGAACCAGGAGGAGGAGGCGACGCCCGAGGCTACGTTGACGGCGAGGGTACGGACCACCATGGATGCCTGAAAAATGGTGGTTGTATCGGCGCAATAGCCTGAACCCAGCGCTGCGGTGGTGCTACCAGAGGGGTTTGGATCGACCGCCGGGAACCCGATCTCCCCCAACGTGATGTCGAACGTGATCCCAAGCGGATCGCAGACGGCGCGCAGGCCGTCGCGGAAGGTATGGATGTCCCGCGCCTGCCGCGCGGCGTCCGCGTAGAGTCGATAGTTGCCGGAAGTATTGTCCTGGAACGTCCCGGTCTCGTTATGATCCGACCCATGGTACCAGTGGTATCCGAGTTCATGAACAAGGTCCGCAGCGGTCAGACCGAGAGTGTCTATCCCCAAGGGCGAGGCTGGCGGCCAGGAAAAGCCTGCCAACGTGCAGGCCGCAGTCCACGCTCGGACCGCCGCTCCTGGCACCGCCGCAGTCTGGATTTCGCGCCACCAACCTATCTCCGTGTCCATCGCCTGTACCACGGCGCCAAGCCACGACACGCCCTCCGCAAAATCGTCCTCGCCAGCGTCGTCTTTGTGCCACGACGCCAACTCCGCGACCCGAAACCGCATCTTCGGCAACAGGTTCCGGATCGGGCCGGCGATGAGCGCACAGTAGCGCCCCGCCTCCGCTGCACCTTGCGCGATCACGTGGGACGTTGAACCGGCATCGGTCACTGGCGAGCCGGTCGGCCAGAAGCCGTTCAGCTCGTTCCCAAGCTCGATCGCCGCAACGACATGGTAGACCTCGAGGCCGATCCCAAGGTCCCCGAGGGCGAGGTGGAACTGCGCCAGCCACTCGCCGATACCTGTCGCAAACGCCGCGATCGCCAGACTTTTTCGCCGCGCACACTCCTCGCGGTAGGCAGTGGCGTCCGAAGGGTATGACCCGTCCCCCGCGACCGTGTCGCCGGTCGGCCAGACGTTCACTGCGTAGAGTTCATGATGCTGAGCCGCGGAGGTCGCGTCCGCAGAAGCAGCCGCCGGGAAGGCATACGCCGGGTCCCAGTAATCCCAGTAGAGCGGATCCCACCCGTCCGTGCCGGGAATGAGCATTCCGGACTGCCAGCTCGGCTGGCCTGCCCTCACGTCGCCCCAGCTCGTTGTGTAGGGCCCGCCGGGGTGAGCGCTGGTCCGAAAGGGGCTGGTAGCAGCGCTCGCCGTAAGGGTTGCGGTCGGCTTGCTCACCCCCCAGTTCAACTTGTCACCGCCGCCGCGGTTGAACGGGGTGAGGTTGACCTTCAGCCCGAGGAACAGACACTTATGGAGGAGCTGGGCGCAGAAGGCCAAGCGCCCGTAGCCCAGCCCGGTGGTCGGGTCGACCCGGATGTTCTGCAGGATCTCCGATGGGGGCGGAACCACGGCCCCGTTGTCCCAGATGGGCTTTCCAGCCGCGTACGAGCCGTTCGGGTTGAGTACCTTCGGGTCCGGGTTCGGGTTCGGAAAAAGGCAGCCCCAATAGACATCGCACGCCTCCACGCGCCGGAGGGTGTCCCCGCCCATGTCCGCGATGTCGGCGGCGATGTCGCCGTAGGTCCCGAGGCGGTGCTCGTCGCTGTCTTGTGTCCCGTCATCGCGCGGGTACACGCCCTCGGCCACCCCGAACCGGTACGTGCCGGCCATCGCGCCCACCCCAAACCCGACCGCGTCCAACTCTCGCTCCTCGCGTCGGCTCGCGCCACGCCGCGCGTGCATGACCCCAGAAATCAACGAGGCCGCAACGGCTTCGTCCGCCGCCGACCAATGCGCGTGCGGCTCGACGCCGCGCGCGCGCAGGGCGGCGAACAGCTTCCGGACCGTCGTCGACCCGGTCCATTCGGGCCGCCGAACCTCGATATCCAGCACGGAGCAGCCCGGTCCGCCCGGCGTCAGGAGCGCCCCCGCGTCCCTCGCCGCCGCCCCGTGCGCCTTGGACCAGTCGATCGGCTCGATCCGCCCGAATTGGCTCACGGCCGCTCCACGTCGCGATCCTCGCCCACTACGTCCGCAACCGGAACGCCCCGGCGGCGGTGACGTAGCCACTCTCGATGTTCGTGCCCGAGGCGTTCTGCACCGCCAGCGCGTAGCGCATCTTGACGCCGAGCTTGGTGACGTCGTTGAAGTCGGCCTGGATCGTGGGCGCGGCGCTGCCGGCTGCGGTGAAGGCAAACAGCGCGAACGGCGCCGACCACACCCGCGCGTCGATGCTCCAATACCCGACGATCTGCCACTGGAACTGCGGCGTGACGTTGTCGCCGTGCGTGTGGAAGCTGATCGCCTCCACGTGGGGTCCAAGGTCAGTGCCGTCAGCGACATCGATGTCGATGTAGCGCGGTGTCGCGACGAGGCCGTTGGTCTGGGCGAAGTACTCGAACAAAAACGGGATCACGCGGACTTTGCCGGTTCCCTGGGTGAGCTGGAGGGCCATTGTGCGGTTCTCGGGGTGGAGCCTCGTCGGCGAGATGCCGGCGATGAACGCAGGTTAGCGTGCCCTAGTCTGTCAAGGGGTTTTTTGGTCTTTTTTCATGGCCCCCCGCTCACCCTTGTCGGCGACGCTGTCCGACTCGTCGGCGTCGGTGTCGGCCGCGGAGTCCGGGACGGAGTCGGAGAAGGAGTCCGCGGAGGTTGAATCCGCGGTTGAAACAACTGAATCGGGCGGCAGTGCCGTGCGGCAAGCGACAAGGAGGGCGAGCAAACCGAGGGTCATGGAGCCATCGTAGCCCCAACCCCCATCCCCGCCCACACCAGGATCAGCGGCACCCAGAGCACCAGCGCGTCGGGGTTGTCGTTGAGCGCCGCCGCCAGCAGGATCAACGCGCCAAATCCGTGGCTCACGAGGACGAACCGTCGCAACCAGAGCGGTGGGCGACGCACGTTGAGCAGCAGCAGGCCCCCGCTGACACCGCAGGCGAACGCCGCGACGACCACCAGGAGAGCGAGGAAGGCCAGCGCACCGCCCGACCACATCCCCGCGTAGCTCCCACACAATCCCACAAACGCCCCGCCGACCACGTCCACCACACCGACCGTCACGCGGAGCAGAACCCGGAGCACGGGCGTTCGGGAGGGCTCGCCAGGGTCGCTTGGCGGGTGGGACCCGGACATCTCAGTGCGGCAGCCGGTCGAGCGTGTCAGAGTCCAGAACCGTGGTGTGAGAGGCCTTGCTGGTGTCGACCACCCCTGGCGTGTCGACCATCATCCCCACGAAGGCCAGCCCGGAGCGCATGTTCACGACGATACGGCTGGCCTTTTCGAGCTTCGCCGGCACGACGACGGGGTCCAAGCCGCCATACGCAAAGCTCCACACCCACTTTCCGGGCGGCAGACCGTGAAAAACCACGCCGCCGTCGTCGTCCGTGGTCCCCGAGACCGCTGTGCCTCCCGGCCCGGTGCCCGTCACCGCCACGCCGGGGATGGGAAGCTCCGTCTCGTCCTGAACGACCACGGTCACGTCGCCCGCAGCCCCGGCGACCTCGCGCACGTCGACGTTCTCGCGACATTCGCCAGGCGGAGGCGTGACGACGTCGTGCTTGGGTCCACACGCGGCCAGCCCGACCGCGAGCGCGGCCGCGTGCAGCACCCGCCCGTCAAAAGCGCGACGCACCTGCACACACAAGCGACCTGGACCCGCAACCGCGCGCTCGGCCTCATCCTCCGTCATCGCGGAGAGGTTGACGACGACGTGGTCGCACGTGGCACAGCGTCGCTCTCGCTCACCCGGCGCCAGGCGAATCGTGGGGTCCGGGCAGGGACCGGCGATGACGACGGGGGTCCGCATCGCCTATCCGGCCGCCTGGAACACGCAAAACGCCGCCCCCTGTGGGTCCAGCAACGTGTCAAAGGACCCAAACCCTGACGCCTCCACGTCGGCAGCCTCCACGCGCGCGCCCAACCCCAACGCCCGCTCCCGCACGGCGTGTCGATCCGCGACGAGTACGTGGCAGAGCCACTGATCGTGGGTCCCCGACACCAGCGAACCGACCTGCTCCTCGCCCCGCCAGAGTCCCCCGCGGGCCGGCACGGTCAACCCAACGGTCGCCGCCAGCCACGCCCCCGAGGCCGAAACATCGGTGGACTCCAGGATGTGCCACACAAACAGGTCCCGCCCCTCCGCCGCCGAGGCGACCGTCGGCACCCCGCGAGGATCGAGCAGGACAATCCCCGGTGGACTCTCCGGCCTGCCCGCCACCCGCCCGCCCGCGCTCGCCACCGCCCGCGCGCAGGCTTCGGGATCGGCCACGCGCACAAAAGGAGCCCAGTGGGGCACGATCTTGCTGTTCCGGACCCCCGCCACGCGCAGGCCGTCGACCGCGAAACCTTCCCCGGCCAGCTCCCACCCAAGGAGCTGGTGGTAGAAGGTTCGCGCCGCAGCGGCGTCGGAGGTCAGCAATTCGTGCCAGATGAATGGGGAGGGCATGGTGGAAGCGTAGCGCGGTTGCCGGACGCAACCGCCTTTGTGTTCCGATCTGGGGTAGTCAGTTCCTATTTGTGGTACAAATCGGAACCATGTACACCCGTTTGCAGCCGATCCCCGACCGCAGCTTCTTCCTCTTCGGCCCGCGCGGCACGGGCAAGTCGACTTGGCTCCACCAGCAGCTCCCCGAATCCCCGTGGTTCGACCTGCTGGACTCGGAGGTGTACCTTGACCTGCTCGCCAACCCCGCACGGTTGGAGCGTCGGCTCCCGAGCGGGCACGCCGGCTGGGTGGTGATCGACGAGGTCCAGAGGGTCCCGGAGCTGCTCAACGAGGTCCACCGGCTGATCGAGAGCCGCGGCTTGCGGTTCGCATTGACAGGGTCGAGCGCCCGAAAACTGCGACGCGGCGGCGTCAATCTGCTTGCCGGGAGAGCGCTGACCCTGCGGATGCACCCGCTCCTCGCCGGCGAGCTGGGGGAGGCCTGGCAAGCCTCGCGTGCCGTGAGCATCGGCGCGCTCCCGTTCGCGGTGACCCGCGAGCGCGACGAGGATGCACGGGTGTATCTCCGCGACTACGTGCAGACCTACCTGCGCGAGGAGGTGCAGGCGGAGGGCCTGACCCGCAACCTGCCGGGCTTCGCGCGGTTCCTGGAGGCGGCAAGCTTCTCACAGGCCGCGCCGCTCAACGTCACCTCGGTGGCGCGCGAGTGCGCCGTGGAGCGCAAGGTCGTGGAGGACTGGTTCGGCGTGCTGGAGGACCTGCTGCTCGCGGTCCGGCTGCCAGTCTTCTCCCGGCGAGCGGGGCGAGAGCTGACGCCCCACGCGAAGTTCTTCTACTTCGACGCCGGTGTCTACCGCGCCCTCCGGCCCCGCGGCCCGCTCGACTCCGAGGCCGACATCGATGGCGCGGCGCTCGAAACGGTGCTCTTCCAGGAGATCCGGGGCTACAACGACGTCATGGCGCTCGGCTACGATCTTTCGCATTGGCGCACGCGAAACGGCGAGGAGGTCGACCTCGTGGCCTACGGAGCCCGCGGCCTGCAGGCGTTCGGGGTCAAGCGCTCCTCTCGCGTCCGATCGGAGGATCTCCGTGGACTTCGGGCATTCGGAGAGGATTATCCACCCGCGCAACGCTGGCTCCTGTACGGGGGCGACCGCGCGTATCTGGAGGACGGCATCTCCATCCTGCCCTTCGCGGAAGGGATCCGGCGGCTTCCGGGGATCCTCGCCGGGCCGTGACGCGCGCCAAGCGCGCCACCTTCAGCGCTGGTCTCGCGCCCCTGACCCGCGGGCGAGCGCCTCCCGGATCCCCGGGACGACCGCCATGGCGATCTGCTGCGCACCCGTGGGGCTCGTATGGACCGGGTCCACGAACCACGCCCCCCGTTGGTAGCCACCATCCAACGCCGCCAGGTCCACAACGACCAGGTGATGGCTCTGGCCAACGTCGCGGATGATGGCGTCGGCGCTCAAGGGGGCCCGCACCGGTGCAGCGTCGAGCCGCAGCGCTCCCGCCCAGAGCGCCGCGCGCGCAGCGGGATCCGTCGTGGAGTGGGCCCGGTAGAACGCCTCGATCGACGTGCCGGGACAGAGTCGGGAGGCAACGCCGGCGAGGGCGAAGGTGTTGAAATGGGGCGGGAGGGCGCCGCGAGGGGGCAGGTTGGCCGCGCACTGGGGCGCGCTGTGCACGTAGACGCCGGTTGGCGGGTGGTCAAAGCTCCGGAACAACGTGGTCAACACCATGGGGACGGCGGTGCTCTCGGCGACCTCCGTCAGCTCGGTCCGGAAGCGCGCGTCGACCTTGTCGACGTTCCGGATCGCAAAGTCGTCGGAGATCGCAAGCACCCCGGGGTCCGGGGACTGGCTCCGAAGGCGGCTGAGGGGCGAGAGCCACTGGTGGATCCACGAGTGCGAGAGGACCTGCTCCAATGGCAACGTCCAAAGCGTGACGGCCCGGATCGAGCCGTCGAACACCGACTCGTTGTAGTCGTTGTGGCCGGTCATCACGACGATGGCATCCGGCTTGAACGGCCCAATCTCCGTGATGAGCCGCCAGACGCCCGCTGTGGAGTAGCCCGGGATCCCCAGGTTCACGACCTGCAAGTCCGGTGCGAGCTCGGCCACCCACGAGGGAAAGTTTCCGTCCCGCGGCGTGGGGACCCCCATTCGCACGGTAGAACCGCCCAGAACCACCACCCGCGGCCGCCCGTCCGGGGCCGGCACAGGCACCGATAGGCGGCGATCAAACGGACAGACGAGCCCGGCGCTGTCGATGCGGCACTGACCGATTCGCGAGTAGCCCTTGCTCGGCGGAGGCTCACCGGAGACGAGGTGTGCAACGCCCTCGATGGCCCCGAAGGCGCCCACCGTCGTCAGAAGGCCGAATATAACGCTGCGAACCGTGCGATTCACGGAGCAAGCCCGGCATGCGAGGGGCACAAAAGCAAGGTGCGGACCACGACAGCGCCCTACCGTCCCCGCCCGGCCGGGTCAACGCGCGGGGGCCATGCCCCGCCGCCACCTGGCTGGCCAAGTTGAAGGCGCGACTTCGTGCCCCGCACGAAGCGTGCCTTCGACGCGGTCAGCAGCGGTCGCGCTCGCCCGAACCTGCGCAGGTGTGGACGGGTCAAGAGAGGTCACGAACACGCGTGGCGGCTCGAAAGCCAAGGCGCGACGAGAATAAACAGCCAACACCGGACCGAAGGGGCCGGTGTTGGCTGCACGACGCCGGCCGATTGCAGGTCGCTACGTTACCCTCCGTCAGCCGACGTACCGCCGGCAAAGGTCCCCCATGTCCCGCTCGCTCTGACTGTCCCCCCAACCCGGGGTTCCCGGGTCCACGCACCGCGAGCGCTGACCGATCTTCGGGGCGTTTGCCCTGGAGATCCAATGTCCGATCAGACTTCTTCACTCGCCAACGTCGACGCGATCGTCGCCGGCGTCATCGCACCAGCCGCCGCCACTGTCGACCGCGATGGGGCATTTCCCGCCGCTGCCATCCGGGCGTTGGGTGAAGCCGGGATCCTCGGCCTTCTCATCCCCGAAGCCAACGGTGGCCTTGGCCTCGGGCCGGACACCGCCGCGCTTGTGGTGGAGCGCATCGCGGGCGCCTGCGCCAGCACGGCCATGGTCGTCTGCATGCACTTCTCCGGCTCCGCGGTGCTCGCGCAACACGGAACTGTCGAGGTCCAACGCGAGGTCGCAGCCGGCCGGCACCTCTCCACGCTCGCGTTCTCGGAGACCGGCTCGCGCAGTCACTTCTGGGCGGCGATGTCCAGCGCGAAGGTCGATGGCGACACCGTCGTCCTGGACGCGCAGAAGTCCTGGGTGACGTCTGCGGGCCACGCGACCGCGTACGTCTGGTCGTCGCGCCCGGCGACTGCGGAGGGTTTTTCGACGATCTGGCTGGTCCCCCGTGGATCCGCGGGCCTGTCAGCCCCCGCCGGCTTCGACGGCATCGGGCTACGCGGCAACGACTCGACGCCGATCTCGGCCGCTGGCGTCCGCATTCCCGAGGCGAACCGGCTCGGACCGGACGGCAAGGGCTTTGACGTGATGATGGGGATCGTCCTGCCGAACTTCAACCTGTACAGCGCCGCCGTCAGCATCGGCCTCGCGAGCGCGGCGCTCGCCCGAACCTGCGCGCACGCGGGCGCGACCAGGCACGAGGAGGCAGGCACGTCGCTCGCCGAATTGCCGACGATCCGCGCCCACATCGCGCGGATGCAGATCAAGGTGGACATGACCCGGCTGCTCTGGCTCGACACCATCGCGGCGATGGGCGCCGGCAGGCCCGACACGATGCTCCGCGTGCTGGAGGTCAAGGCGGCAGCCGCCGAGACCGCGCTGGAGGTCACCGCGACGTGCATGCGCGTGTGCGGCGGCGTCGCGTTTCGCAAGGAAGTCGGCGTCGATCGCGCGTTCCGCGACGCCCAGGCCGCCAGCGTGATGGGCCCGACGACCGACGTGCTGTGGGATTTCATTGGCAAGGCCGTCACCGGCCTGCCGCTCTTCTAACCCCGGAAACCGGAGGTACCATGCGCCCTTTCATCCTCGGTGCGGTCGCCTATGACCCAAAGGTCGTAACCATCTGGGACGGCTTCAAGCTGTACTTCGAGGCCAACGGCCTGTCGTTCGACTACGTGCTTTTCCACAACTACGAACGGCAGGTCGAAGCCCACTTTGCGGGCGTGATCGACGTCGCGTGGAACTCACCGCTGGCATGGGTCCAGGCGCAGCGGATCGCCACCCGCCTCGGGCGAAGGGCCCAGGCGGTGGCGATGCGAGACACCGACCAGGACCTGACCTCCGTGGTGCTGGTGCGGACCGAGGGGCCGGCGACGATTGCCGACCTGACTGGGCGACGAATCGGCGTTGGAGCAATGGATTCACCGCAGGCGACGCTACTGCCGCTGCTGCAGCTCGCGGAGCGGGGCCTCGACGTCCACCCCGACCATCCCAATGTCGTCCGGCACGACGTCCTCGTCGGCAAGCACGGCGACCACATCGGCGGCGAGCGTGAGGCCGTACGGGCGCTCCTGCACGGGGATGTCGATGCTGCCTGCATCATCGACGGCAACCTGGCCGCGTTCACCCAGGAGGGCACCGTTCGTGCGGGCGCGTTGCGCGTGCTGGCGACGACCCCAGCCTACGACCACTGCAACTTCACCGTGTTGGACGGCACCGCCACCCGACCGCTGACCCGCTTCCTGGCGTTGCTCCACGGAATGTCCTGGGGCGAGGCGGACACGCGGCGGCTGATGGATCTGGAGGGGCTGAAAGCCTGGCGCCCGGGCAGGACGACTGGCTACTCGGCGTTGGACCGGGCCTGCACCCGCTTCGGCACCGCCGACGCCTTCGTTGCCCAGCAGGTCGCGCGGGGATGACGCGGCGACGGGTCGTGGACCTGACCGGCGCGCGCATGGACCAGGGCGCCGCGCTGATCGTCCGCCACGCCCTCGCTGACATGGGGCCGGGCGACGAGGTCCGCGTGGTCGGCGACGACGCCTCCCTTGTCCCGACGCTGCGGGCGCTCGCACGCGCGCTCGGCGCCCCCTTCACCGTCGAGGCGGATGGCGCCTGCGTCCTCGGCGCGTCCACCCACCCCGACGGCCGTCGCACCGGCGGCATGCTCGTGCCCACGGCGCCGGCCGACCACGCCCACCCGCGATGGGGCCTCGCGGCGCGCGGTACACTGGTGGAGGCCGGTGGACCCGAATTCGCCTTTCCGCTCGCCGAGAAGCGCGCCGTCTGGACCGACGAATTGGCGCGGCTCTACGCGCAGGCCGCCGCGGCGCAGTGGGACCCAGCGACGGCGATCCCGTGGGCCGAGCCGCGCTGCGACGACGACGCCGTGGAGGCCGCGGTCGTGCAGGTCATGGCCTACCTGGTCGAGAACGAGACGGCCGCGCTGCTGGTCCCGGCACGCTTCTGCGCCCAGGTTCACCCGCACTTTCGCGAGGTGCTCCAGCTCCTCGCCATCCAGACCGCTGACGAGGCCCGTCACATCGAGGTTTTTACGCGTCGCGCCGGGTTGGAGGCGCCGCGCGGCCCCGGGCCGGCCCCGATGCCACCCCTCTCGACCGTCGGCGGCCAGACCAGCCTGAAGAGCCTCGTTGACGAGCCCGACTTTGCCCTTGCAAGCTTTCTTCTCTCCGTCCTCGGCGAGGGATCGTTCCTGTCCCTGCTCCGGTTCCTGGACCGCTACGCGCCCGACGCCGTCACCCGCGCCGTCGCCCGCCTCGCCGCGCAGGACGAGGCCCGCCACGTCGCCTTTGGCCTCGCGCACCTCGAACGTCAGACAGCCCTCGACCCGTCGCTCCGGCCCCAGCTGGCGGCAGCCGTCCACGCGCGCCACGACGCCTTGGCGCACACCGCCGGGTTGAACGCCGAGGTTTTCGATGCGCTCGTGCTCATCGCCGGCCACCAGCCCAATCGCCCAGCGTGGGACCCCGTCGGCATCGCAACAGGTTGGAACGCCGTGCAGGAGCTGATCGCCGAGATGGACGCGGGCCGGCAGGTTCGGCTCCGTCGACTCGGGTTCTCGGGGGCCGAGGCCGCGGCGTTGAGCGCGCTGCATACGCGGAATTTCATGTGACGCGAGCCCGACCGGCGCGGAGATGACCGGCGGGCGGGATCGGGTGTTTGACGGGGGTTTTGGGGAGGAGGGGGTGACGGGCGCTACTTGCAGCCCGAGAAGATGGTTGCGGTGCAGGTGAGGTGGTCGCCCGAGCCCGGTCCTGTGTCGTCGGCCGATTCCGACGGATCGAGTGAGCAGGCGGTCACGTCCCACACTGACCCGACGCCGAGACGGGCGTGCATCCCATTGACGACGGCGGTGCAGACGGCGATGCACGTCGCGTCCCTGCCGTCTCCGGTGTCGGTGCCCGCCGTGTCCGGGGCCTCGGCGCGCGCCAACTCCGCAGCAGTCACGCCGCGGTTCACGGTGACCGGGGGGGATCACGTCGCAGCGCGCACAACCGGCAAGCCACGACAAAAGCAGGAGCACCATCGGAATAGAGTACCATTGCCGCCTCGGAGCCCGCCATGCCCCTCCTCCTCCTCGCCCTCCTCGCCTGCTCAGGCGCGCCCGCGCCCGTCGTCGCGCCCCCGAAGCCCGTCGCCCCAGCGGGTCCGACCTTCGACTATTCGGCGAAGGCGGCCGCGATGAACGTCATCCTCATCAGCATGGACGCGCTGCGCTTTGACCGCACTGGCGCGGGTGGCGGACACGACACGCCCAACCTCGACGCCTTCGCGAAAGAGGCGGTCGTGTTCACGCACGACACCTCCGCCGCGCCGTGGACGTTGCCCTCGCACATGGCGATCTTCACGGCCCGGTGGCCCTCGTTGCACGGCGTCACCAACAAGCTCGTCCCGAATCCGGGCGGCGGCGACCCGGTCTTCACCCGCCTCGCGGACAGCATTCCCACGTTCCCGGAGGAGCTGACGAAGAAGGGCTGGGAGGCCGTTGCGTTCACCGGCGGCGCGGGCGTGTCCGGAAAGTTCGGCTACAACCGGGGCTTCACCAGCTACCTCGACGACAAGGCGTTCGCCGGCATGGACTACACGGGACCGGCCGCCGAGGCCTGGCTGAAGGACCACGGCAAAGAGCACTTCTTCATGTTCTTCCACGGGTATGACGCGCACGGCCAGCACGAGCTCATCGGCGAGGACCCGCGGGCGGCGGTGCCCGACTACCACGGCAAGCTCGATGGCAGCATCAAGGAACAGGCGACGCTGCGGGAGGAGGGCCTCGCGCAGATCAAGAAGCCCGGCGATCCGCCGTCGCTCGTCGGCGTGTTGGACAAGGAGGACGCCCGCTTTTTGATGGAGGTCTACGACGCGAAGGTGAAGGCGGCCGATGCCCGCCTCGCGATCTTCCTGCAGCAGCTCAAGGATCAAGGCCTCCTCGACACCTCCATCATCGTCGTCCTCGGCGATCACGGCGATGAATTCATGGAGCACGGCTACATCGACCACGGCGCCACCCTCTGCGACCACCAGCTCCACGTCCCGCTGATGATCCGCTTCCCGCACGGCGACGGCGCCCGGGTTGTCGACGATGCCGTCCGCAGCATCGACGTGTTCCCGACCGTCTTCGACGCCCTCGGCCTCCCGCCCGTCGCCGGCGTGAACGGCCAGAGCCTGCTCCCCGTCCTCAAGGGACAGAAGTTGAACCTGCCGATCTACGCCGAATCCGACTACCGCCTCTTCGTCCACCTCCGCATGGAGCGCGAGGCCTCCAAAAAGCTGATCCTCGACATGGAAGACGACCAGCGCTCGCTCTACGACCTGGGGACCGACCCCGACGAGCAGAACGACCTCTCGACGACCGACGCGCGCACCACCTATGAGATGGAGCAGGGCGTCCGGACCTGGCTCAACACGATGAAGACCGACCCCAAGAGCTACCTCGGCGTTCAGGAAGAGCACATCAAGCTTTTCTGAGGTCGAGGCCACAAACCCGGCCCAAAGGCGGCTTGACGCACCCCCGGTGTGCCTGTACCCTTCAAGTGCGGCGTTCCCTCCTTCGGGGCGCGTCAGGAGTTCCCGTTGGCTACCCCCTCCCTCGACCCCGGCCTCTACACCACGGCGGGTGCTCTGGTCGATCAGATGCTGATGGACACGATGCTTCAGCAGGGCCTCGCACCTGTCAGCACGTCGACGAAGATGCCCCGGGTCACGCTCGTCGTTGGTCCGTCACCATTCACGATGCCGCGCGGCTGGGAGTTTTTCCTCACGTCGCCCTACGAGGGCATCACGTACATCGCGACCGTGCTGCACAACGCCGGGTACCCCGTGCGGATCGTGGATGTACGCTACGACCGCACGCCGCTGCAGACAGCCTACAACCAGATCATGGAAGGGACGGACGTTCTTGGGATCGCGACGTTTGAGGACAACTATCCGTTCTGCGAGGACTTGATTCGCGAGTGCAAGAACGCCAAGCCCAACATGCCGATCCTGCTTGGCGGCTCGCTGGTGACCAGCGTGCCGCACGTGTTCATGCGCGAGACACGCGCGGACATCGCGGTGATCTCCGAGGGCGAACTGACCATTCTGGAGGTCATGGACGCGTTCACGCAGGGGATGTGGTCCTCGCGGCTGCCGGAGATCAAGGGGATCTGGTACCGCGACGCGAAGGGCGTGCCGCACGCCAACCCGCCGCGGGGGCAGATGCCGAACCTCAACGCGCTGCCGAACATGCGCCTCGACCTCTGGCCGCAGTCCAAGGATCCGCGGGGTTTGCAGCCGCAGATCATCGCGTCGTACTCGCGCGGCTGCAAGATGGACTGCTCGTTCTGCTACCGCACCACGCCGCAGGAGCGGGTGAAGTCGCCCGAGAAGCTCCGCAGCGAACTGACGTGGTTGAAGCAGCAATACAAGACCGAGTTCATCTTCTTCGTGGACCTGACGTTCACTGCGCACAAGAAGCAGACGCTGCAGTACCTCGACGTGATCCGCGAGCACGACATCCGCTGGACCTGCCTCACCCGCAACGCGGACGTGGACGCGGAAGTCGGCAAGGCGATGGGGACGGCGGGCTGCGACATCGCGCTCTACGGAGTGGAATCGCTCACGCCCGCGGCCCTGAAGGAGGCGCGCAAGGGCTCCACGGAGAACCTGGCCATGAAGGCGATGAAAAACACCTGGGACGGTGGCGTGCGCTACGGCGGGCTCACAATCGTGGGTTTGCCGGGCGAAACCGAGGAGAGCCTCGACCACATGTGCAAGTGGGGCGAGGAGTACAAGCACATCACCCGCGTGAAGTACCTCTCGGCCATGCCCGGCACGACCGTGTACCGGCAGGGCCTGGAGACGAAGGAGATCGCCAACGAAGTCGAGCATCTACGCTGGCTCTCGGTAGAGCAGGCGTTGGAGCGCGACGAATTCCTGAACTACAACGGCCTCCCCGACCACGTGATGCGCAGCGCCTACAAGCGGCTCTACGACAGCTACCAGGAAGGGCCCGTCATGGACTTCCACCATTATCCCGAGCATTTTGCCTACTTCGACCC
Source organism: uncultured Pseudomonadota bacterium (assembly GCA_903844155.1). Taxonomy (GTDB): domain Bacteria; phylum Myxococcota_A; class UBA796; order UBA796; family SXON01; genus CAIUMM01. The sequence goes on from CAIMSU010000103.1 coordinate 22,925, forward strand.
CGAGCCGACGACCGCGTGGCGCGCGGAGTTCTCCTCGGCCGCCGCCGTCCCGGACCCCGGGACGCTCAAATACCGCGGCTTGAAAGCCTCCTCTCCCGGCGTCACGCTTGAGCGCACGTCCTCTGGCGACCTCGCCCTCTCCATCTGACCGAGGCTCGAAAATCGCGTGAGTCAAGCATCGGATCGAGCGGCGGCTCGCTATCAGCAGCCCGCGCTCAAGGAGGCGCTCACCTGCGAGCACCTGGAAGCGTGTTTTCGGGACGAGGCATCGGCGGCGACTGAGTGCGCCTACTTCGCCCGCATCGCCGAGATCGAGGGCGAGCCGGAGATGGCGCGCGCGCTGCGGGAGTTTGGCGAACAGCACGCCTGCAACGCAAAAGGCAGCCTGGACCTGTTGATGCGGGCGCGTGAACCGCTGACGGGACGGACGATGGGCAGCACGGTCGAGAACGTCGCCGCGATGCGGTCGTTCTACGCGGGCGACACGGAGACAGAGGACCGGCGGGCGAGGACGGCCAGGAACGAGGGGTTTTCCGACATTGCGAGCTGGTTTGCCAGCCTCGCGCGGCTGCGTCACGCGCACGCCGAGCGCCTCGCTGCGTTGGCGCCGGCCGCCGCTGAACCGAAGCCGGAGGGGTCATGACCACCCCCTACGATGCCGCCAGCATCGTCATCCTCGAGGGCCTCGACGCCGTTCGCATGCGTCCGGCGATGTACGTCGGGTCGACGGGCGCAGCGGGCGTCATGCAGCTCGTCATCGAGGTGCTCCAGAACGCGCTCGACGAGGCGCTCGCCGGCCACGCCTCGCACATCACCGTGACCGTGGACGCCGCCGGGCGCTGGACCGTCGATGACGACGGGCGCGGCATGCCCGTCGACCAGCACAGCAGCGGGCGACCGGTCCCTGAGGTGCTCGTCAGCGAACTGCACGCCGGGGCCAAGTTCCGCGACGGCGCGTACCGTCTCCCAGGCGGTCTGCACGGCGTCGGATTGACCTGTGTGAACGCCCTCTCCGCGGAGTTCGCGCTGGAGGTCCGGCGCGACGGCGGCCGTTGGCGCGGCCACTGGGTCGCCGGCAAGCTCGCCGGGGCGTTCGGGCGCGCCGAGGGCAAGGACGCACACGCGCTCGACACCGGCACGCGCGTCACCTTCCTTCCGGACGCCGCGATCTTTGGCGGTGAACGGGCGGATCCGCAGGCCGTCGAGCGGTGGCTGCGGTCACAGAGCTGGCTGACGTCCGGGCTCACGTGCACGCTTACCGTCGCCGGCGTTGGGGCGGACGCGGCCCGATCGGTGCGGTTTTCTTCCGACGAAGGCGTCGCGGGCTTCGCGCGGTGGCTCGCCGGGCATCAGGAATTCGTCCATCCAACGCCCATCGTCGTGCACGCATCGGCGGGTGAGGGCCCGGAGGTCGACGCCGCGCTGCTCTGGACCCGCGCGTTCGCCGAAGACCTCGTCTGCTTCGTCAACCACGTCCACACGCCCCTGGGCGGTGCCCACGCGGACGGGTTCCGGGCCGCGGTCGGGCACGCGCTGACCCGTTACGCGCGCGATGCGCGGCTGCTCGACGCCGAGGGGGCGAAGGGCTCAGAAGCAGACCGCATCGACGGATCCGACGCGATGGAGGGGCTGGTCGCCGTCCTGTCCGTCCGCATGCACGACCCGCATTTTGAGGGGCAGACAAAGACGCGCCTCCTCGACCCCGCTGCCGGCCGTGCCGTCGAGGATGCCGTCGGCACCGCGCTGAGCGCCTGGCTCCGCGCCCATCCCGTCGACGCCGCTGCCATCGTCGGCCGCGCGATCGAAGCCAGCCGCGCCCGTCTCGCCAGCCGTCGCGCGAGCGAGCGCGCCCGCTACGAGCGCGTCGAGCACCTCGTCGACAAGGACATCTACCGCCAGCAATTCGGCATCCGCTCGAAGAACTGGCACACGTCGGCCGACTGGATCACCAACGCCGGCCTCCTCGGCCTCCACGGCGGCTCCTCGCAGATGCAGGAGGACGCCGTCGTCCTCGACGTGTGCTGCGGCTCCGGTGTCGTCGGCAACTCGTTCCGCGGCAAGGTCGGCAGGATCATCGGCCTCGACCTCACGCCCGAGATGGTCGCGCTCTCGCGCACGCGCCTCGACGAGGTCGTGCAGGGCGACGTCTACGAGATCCCCTTCGCGGACAACACCTTCGACGGCGTCTGCAACCGCGAGGTGCTGCACCTGCTTCCCCAGCCTGAACGCCCGGTATCAGAGATCTTTCGCGTGCTCAAGCCCGGCGGCCAGTTCGTCGTCGGCCAGTGGGTCCCGTTCTCGGCCGTCGACGGTCCGTGGATGTTCCAGGTCGTCAAGAAAAAGCAGCCGTTGTTCGTCAACAACCTGTACGACGAGGACATGCGCGCGCTCCTCGCCGGCGCCGGATTTGTCGGCCTCACAACCCAGGAATTCCTGCAGTGGGAGGACATCGACAACTGGATCGCGACCTGGGAGACGCCCGCGCTCCACCGTCACCAGATCCGGGATTTGTACAACCACTGTCCGGCCGAGGTCCGCGCCGTCCACCCGTTTGAGATTTCGGCGACGGGCGCCATTCGGGATTGCTGGCGGTGGGTGGTGTACTCGGCGTTCAAACCCGCGTAGAATGCGGGGGTGAGACGAACCCGCAAACGATCTGGGCTGTTGCCGGTGGTCATCCTCGTGGCCGGCGAGGCGTTGGGGTGTGGCGGAGGCAACTTCTTTGACAGCGCGAGCGGGTGCTGCTTTCACACCTGCAACGCCTGCTCACCCGAGGGCATGCACCAATGCTCCGACACCGGCGACCACGCCGATGCCGTTTGCACCGACCCGACGGGGATGTACGCCGACAGCGCGGACACGGGCTCGCGCGAGACCGGGCACGACAGCGCGAGAGACAGCGCCGCGTCCGACTTCACCCCCGACACCGCTGTCGACACCGCCCCGCCTGATTCTGGGGGTCGGGACTCCGGAATCGACACCGGGGTGGACACCGCCCCGCCTGACTCCGGGATTGGCGACACCGCGACCTCAGACACGGGCGCTGGCGACACCGGCGTCGACACGGCGACGTCCACGCCGTGACCCCTGCCGTCCGCTCCGCCTGGGCTGGCCGGACGGCCGCCGAGTACCGCTCAGCCGCCGTCGCCAGCGAGATGCTGCACTGGTGCATCGTGCTCGGCGTCGCCCCTGACCTCGTCGCCGAGGTGCACCGCGTGGTCGACGACGAGCTCAACCACGCCGACATGTCGCGCGCTGTGCACGAGGCAGCCGGCGGGCTGCCGACGGACGTGGTCATCGCGCGCGAGAGCTTGTCCCTGACGATCTGCCCGACGGAGACGTTGGAGCGACGGGCGTTGGCGGCGGCGTTCCAGGAGTTCGCCGTACACGAGACCGTCGCGCTGGAGTGCTTCCGCGAGATGCGCAAGCACGCGCTGGTGCCCATCGTCCGTTCGACGGTCGACCGGATCGCGAGGGATGAGGCCCGGCATCGCCGGGTTGGTTGGCGGCTCGTCGAATCCCTGTTGGCGCAGACCGGCGAGCGCAAGTGGCTGCAGACGATGGTGGCGCCGGCCGTCGACGGCGTGCTCCTCGCGTACGGGACGCGTCACGCGCCGACAGCGGAGGATCTGCGGTGGGGCCTGCTGGACCCGGACGCCTACCTGCGAGCCGTGCGACGGGCGAGAGCCGGGCCGATCGCCCGGGAACTCGCAAGTAACATACTGTATTTCTGAGCAACTCCGCCGTCGGATCGGCGGTCGGCGCCAGGCGCGGCCCGCCCCCGCCCGCGCTCGCCATCCCGACGGTCGCAGCGGTTCAACCACGCCCACCGGGACTCAAGGTGGCTGATTTGGCGCGGTCCAGGAGTCATGGTGCCGAATTTGGCGCGAACAGCTCCCGGCGGGCGGCGTGAGCGGCCCCGGAGGTCCAATTCATGCCACGCCGCGCAGACCCGGGACGGTTGAAGCACGATTTATCGCGATGACGGGCCGAAGCGACGAGGGCGCACGCCGCTTCTCGCCCCGGTTGGAGCTCGCGGGGCTGGGGCCGGCGCCAAAACGACCCCCATGAGTTCGTCCTTGCGCCATCCGACGCACCATGACCCCCGCGGCGCGCACCTCGCAGCGCACATCAACCCCACCCGATCGTCCCCTCCACCCCCTCGTAGAGATCGTCCATCGAGACGGCGATGCCGAGACATGCGATCTGCACGTCCCCGCCCACGATGTCGAGCAGCGTCCAGCTCCCGTCCGCGTTGCGCGCGTAGCTGTTCACCCAGCGGCGGCGCGAGTCGATGAGCAGGACCGCCTGGACCGACGCGCGACGACGGTAGTGCTCCAGCTTTGCGCCGCGGTCGTAATTCTGGGTGCTCTCCGACAGGACCTCCACGATGACGGTCGGGTTGAGCAGGGTCGGCGGGTTGGTGGCGGCGAACTCCCGCTCGCCGCAGACGACCAGGACATCGGGGTAGGCGTAGAGGCCGGTCTCGTCAATGTGGGTGCGACAGTCGGACACGAACGGGCGACAAGGGCCGCCTTTCAACTCGGCATGAAGGGCCGCGTAGGCGTTCCCCGTGAGCACGAGGTGCGCCTCGCTCGGCCCCGCCATCGCGATGATCTCGCCGTTCACATACTCATGCTTGCCCTCGTTCGCGAGATCGAACGCGAGGTACTCCGCTTCGGTGACGAAATGCTGTGCGGGTCCGGCCATGCCACAGTCTACCCCACTCCTCGCCGCTGTTGCCACCGTCCAAAGCCAAGTGTATACCGCACGCATCACCCGCCCTCGGCGGTGACGGAGCGTGCATGCCATCGTCCATCGTCAAAACTCTCTGGATCTTCGCCGGAATCCTGGCGAGCACGCCGCTCATCGTCCTCCCCCTGGCCTGCGGCTACTCGGGCACGCCCGCGGATCCCTCGACCGGCGACTGGGACGGCGACGGCTTCACCGGCGCGCAGGGCGACTGCAACAACACCGACGCGACCTTCTACCCAGGCGCCCCTGACACCGTCGGCGACGGGATCGATGAGAACTGCGACCTCACGGACGGCGTCGACGCAGACGGCGACGGCCACGCCGACATCCCCTCCGGCGGCGACGATTGTGACGACGCCGCGCGCGACACGCACCCCGGCGCGTTCGACGCCTGGTACGACGGCATCGACGAAGACTGCGCCGGCAACGACGATTACGACAAGGATGGCGACGGCGTCGACTCGTCCGACTACGGCGGCGAGGATTGCAACGACAACAACCCCGCCATCCCCGGCCCCGAGGTCTGGGACAACATCGACAACAACTGCGACGGCTTCGTCGACGAGATCACCGCCACGTTCACCTACCAGGACGACGGGAACGGCGGCAGCGTCATGGTCGTCACGCTGCAGAACAGCGATCCAGGCGGCGAGTCGATGGGGCTGGCGGAGACGAGCCAGGGCGGCGCGGGCTGGTACGGCGAGGACTGCATGACGCGCCACGGGAGTTGCCATCTGCTTGGCGCGGCTGGCGGCGAGTACACCGTCGTCGACAACACGGCGGACGTACGGATGGGCAGCACGACCTACTTTAGCGAGGCGCGGCTGGCCGGGAGCGCGGTCGTGTTCTGGGACACCCACAACAACTGCACGGCGATCGGGTCGGGTGCCGACTACTACGCCGCAGAGGGCTGTGACATTGAAGAGGGCTGGTAGATGCCTGTGAACTTCACGCTGAACGGTCGCGGGGTCTCCGTGGAGGCAACGCCCATGGCGCGCCTGCTGGACGTGCTGCGCGAAGACCTGCGTTGCACCGGCCCGAAAGAGGGTTGCGGCGAGGGTGAGTGCGGGGCGTGCACTGTTCTTGTAGACGGGCGCGCGGTGAACAGTTGCTTGATCCCCGTGATCCAGGTCGAGGGGGCGACGATCCTGACGGTCGAGGGCCTGGCGACAGACGGGCGCCTGCACCCGGTGCAGGAGGCCTTCGTCCGATGCGGCGCGGCCCAGTGCGGCATCTGCACGCCGGGGTTCCTGGTGACTGCGCGAGCGCTGCTGGACGAAAACCCGCATCCAAGTCGGGAAGAGGCGCGCGAGGCGCTCGCCGGGAACCTGTGCCGCTGCACCGGCTACCAGAAGATCATCGACGCGGTGTGCGAGGCGATCGTGCCCGTTGGAACGGCGGGATGCTGACCTGTACCGCCCCCGTCCACCAGCCGCGGTCGCTGGACGAGGCCATCGCCTGTCGCGCCATCCATCCCTTCGCCACCGTGCTCGCCGGCGGGACGGACATCATGGTCTACCTGGAGGCGGGCAGCCTGAAACCATCCTCCCTCCTCGATCTCTGGAAGGTCGACGCGCTCCGCGGCATCACCGTCCAAGCCGACGGCGTTCGGATCGGCGCGCTGACCACGTGGACCGACATCGCCCGTGAAGCGCGGATGCCTGCAGCCCTGCGCGACTGCGCCCGTACGGTCGGCGCTTTGCAGATCCAGAACCGCGGGACCGTCGGCGGGAACATCGTCAACGCCTCGCCTGCCGGGGACTCGCTGCCGATGTGGCTGGTGCTGGACGCGGTGTTCGAGGTGCGCTCGTGGCACGGCACCCGGCGCATCCCCGCCGCCGAATTCTGGCGCGGGTACAAGCGGATGGACCTCGCGGCCGACGAACTGCTCGTCGGGGTGCACGTTCCCGCGGTTTCGGGCGACGTGCGCTACCGCAAGGTCGGCACACGGCTGGCGCAGGCGATCTCCAAGGTTGTCCTTGGTCTTCGCGTGGCGACGGTCGACGGCCTGGTCACCGAGGCCCGAGTGGCGTTCGGCTCCGTCGGCCCCACCCCAGCCCGCGCCACAGCCGTTGAGCACGCCCTCGTCGGCCGGGCGCTCTCCCCCGAGACCGTCGACAACGCCGTTGCTGCCTTGCAGATCGCACCCCTCGACGACATCCGCTCGACCGCTGACTACCGCAACGACGTCGCCCGGCGCATCCTCCGCGCCGAGCTCCTCGCGCTCGCTCGCGGGTGAGCCTGGAGCTGCGGCCCGCGGTCCTTGGCGCCGAGGGCGAGCCCGCCACCGTTCATCGCCCCGACTGGGCCGTCAACCGCGTGCTCGTCGGCGACTGCCTCTCCCAGATGGCCGGGCTCCCGGCACGCAGCGTCCACCTCGTCCTCTGCGACCTGCCCTACGGCACCACGAACAACGCCTGGGACAGCGTCATCGACCTCGGCGCGCTCTGGCAGGCGTACGAGCGCGTGCTCGCGCCCGATGGCGTCGTCGTCCTCACCGGGCAGGGGCCGTTCACCGCGCGCCTCCTGCTCTCCCGCGAGGCGTGGTTCCGGTACAAGCTGTGCTGGGTCAAGTCCAAGGCCACGAACTTCCTCAACGCGAAAAAGCAGCCGCTACGCCGGTATGAGGACGTGCTGGTGTTCACGCCCGCGGGCGTCGGCCGGTACTTCCCGCAGATGCAGCCCGGCGCGGCCTACGACAAGGGCGTGCGAAAGGACCAGCAAACCGGCAGTTACAACGACATGCAGCCCGCGCGCGTCAAGACCGACGGCGGCCGCTACCCGACCGACGTCGTCTACTTCAAGACCGCCGAGAGCGAGGGGCCCGTCTGGCACCCGACGCAAAAGCCCGTCGCGCTGGGCCGCTACCTCGTGCGGACCTACAGTCGACCGGGCGAGGTCGTGCTCGACAACGCCTGCGGCTCGGGGAGCTTCCTGGTCGCGGCGTTGTCGGAGGGCAGAAACTACGTGGGCATCGAGTTGAACAAGGCGACCCGGCAGTTCCGGCGGGACGACGTGGACCTCGTCGCCGTGAGCCAGGAGCGGCTCCGGGCAACCTGGGCGGAGCTGCCGGATCGGCAACGGTCGTGGGTCATGCCAGACGGACCACGGTGAGCGCGTCGCCGCCTTCCTCGGCGTTGGCGGGACGGAAGTCGCGGACGTAGCGCGAGGCCGGGAGCCAGCGGCGGACGGCCTCCTTCAGCACCCCGGTGCCGTGGCCGTGGAGCAGGAAGACGACGCCGGTGCGGTTCGTGTGGCTGTCGAAGAACGGCTCGATGGCGTTGAGCGCCTCGTCGACCCGAAAGCCACGGAGATCGAGGGTGTTTGGCGCGACGGCCACGTGGACACCTGCCAGCGGCTCCATCTGCGACGCCGTCTTTGCCGCCGCGACAATGACACGCGCGTGATGCCGCTTCTCGCCCCCGCCCATCGCCGAGAGCTCGGCCAGGCCCACCCAGCTCGCCATCCCCCTGGAGGAGACCTTCGCCTTCTCCCTCGCGATCTCGACGACGTCGACCACGCCGAGGAGCGCGTGACGCACGCGCTGCCCCACAACCAGCGCCTCCGTCGGCGGACTCGCGACGGGGACCGGCGCCGCCACGGCACCCTCGTCGCCCGCTACCGCCACGGCCCGCAAGCGACGCAGCGCCTCGTTCGCGCCGCGCAGGCTAGGATCGGCCTGCAACGCCGCGACCAGCGCCTTCACCTCGTCCTCGCGCTCGCGCATCCGCGCCCGGGCCTTGTCGACCTCCTCGGCCACGGCCCGCTCGATCCGTCGCGCCAGCACCGCCTCCCGCGCCGCCATCGTCGCCATCTGCTCGGCGACCGTCGCGCGCTCAGCCCGCAGCCGCTCGGTCTCGCGCCGCGCCTGGCCACGCTCCTCGTCCAACGCCTCCAATTGCCGCGCCAGCGCCCTCGCCGCCTCGTCCATCACCCCCTCGGCCCGCTCCAACACGGCCTCCGGCATGCCCATCTGCCGGGCGATCGCGAGCGCGTGCGAAGCCCCTGGCGCGCCCGTCTCCAGACGGAACGTCGGGCGTCCATCCACGAATTGTGCGGCGGCGACGGCGAACCTCAGATCCGCGAGCGCCAACCCCTTCATCTCGGGAAAGTGGGTCGTGACCGCCACGCGCGCGCCGGCGTCGACGAGCGCCTCGACCACCGCTCGCGCGAGGGCCGCACCCTGCGTCGGGTCGGTGCCGGCCGTGATCTCGTCGATGAGGACGAGGGCGCCCGGCCTCGCGGTGGCGATGGCGCGCGTGAGGGACTGGACGTGCGCGGAGAACGTGGAGAGGCCGTCCGCGACCGACTGCTGATCGCCAATGTCGGCGAAGATCGGGTCGAAGACGTCAACGCGGGCGCCTGGAGCGCAAGGCAACGGGAGCGCCGCGCGGACGAGGACGGCGAGGAGGCCGAGGGTCTTGAGCGCGATGGTCTTGCCGCCAGCGTTCGGTCCGGTGAGGACGAGGCCGGGCGTTCGAGGCGTCAATTCCAGGTCGTTGCCGACGACGTTGCGGGCGAGCGGGCGCTCGGGGGTTGGCAGCGCCGCCAGCGCGAGCAGCGGGTGCCGCGCGTCCTTCACGGTGAGGACGCCGTCGGTCTGCACCTGTGGCAGCGTTCCGGCCAGCCGCGACCCAAATCCGACCCGCGCGCACACGAGATCGAGCCGCACCGAGGCTGCCAGTGAGGCCAGGATCGGGGCTCGTCCGCGCCCGACCTTGTCCGAGAGCTCCCCGAGGATCCGGCGTTCCTCGCGGTACAGCGCCGACTCCGCCTCGGTGAGATCGTTGTGCAGCTCCACCACCGCCGCGGGCTCGACGTAGCTGGTCTCGCCGGACTGCGAGGTGCCGTGAACGATGCCAAGTCCGCGTCGAAAGCTCGATTTCACGGGGAGGACGAAGCGGCCGTTCCGCTCGGTGACGTAGCGGTCCTGGAGCATCGCGCCGAGGCCGTCATCGCGGATCAGCTCGTCGAGGGTGGCCTGGATGCGGGTTCGGAGGCTCTCCTTTCGGCGACGCAGCTCGTCAAGGAGCGGGTACTCGACGCCGGACAGCTGGCCGAGGGCGTCGAAACTACGGCGCAACAACGCCAGCAGTTCCGCGTTGACGTCGATGGGGTGAGCGACGAGGAAGACGGCCGGAGCTTCGTCTGCGACTGACTCGGCCCAGCGGCGCAGGATCGACAGGCCCTCCAGCCCGCCGGCGACGGCGCGGAGGTCCTCACATTCGAGCGTCAGCCCGCGGCCAGCCCGCTCCACGGCGCCGCCGATGTCCAGTACGCCACCGACGGGACATCGCAGTCCGCCGCGTTCAAGCTCCCAGAGTTCGCGCACCTCCTGGTACGCCGCGCGAATGGCCGACGCGTCCGAGAGCAACGGCCAGGTCGCAGCCGCCCGCGCGCCCGCAAGCGTGCGACAGCCCGCCGCCAACGCCACGAGGACGTCGGGCCAGCCGAGCACGAGGAGCGAGCGTTCGAGGTCCGGGGACATGGTGGGGGCGGCGGTATCAAGGCTGGAGGCTGGAGGGGGGCATCACGCGGGCCCCAAGCCGCAGAACCGGACCCGCTCGGACGCGGTAATTAGGTTGGCATGCCCGTCCCCGTCGCCGCTCACCCGCTCCTCGTCGCGCGTTTCCTTTCGGTCCAATTTCCGCGCCCTCTCGGGGACCTCGCCGACCCGCTCATCAGCGCCCTACTGGCCCTCGACAGCGCGGAGCTCGTCGCCGAATACGTCTCGATGTTCGACGGCGAACCGATCACCAGCGCCGTCGGTCCCTCCGGCGATCCGCTGCGGCTCGCGATCCGCGACCTCCTCCGACACGGAGGCTTCAAGCCCACCGGCCGCTCCAAGCCCGCCTCCGAGTACCTCCTCAAGGCCGCCGCCGACGGCTTCCTCAACCCCATCAACGCCGCAGTCGACGCCTGCAACGCCGTTTCGCTACACAGCGGCTTCCCGATCTCGGTCGTCGACCTCGACCGCACCTCCGGCCCGCTGCGCATCGCCGTCGCCCCCGACCCGGCAGGAAGTGCCGTCGACTTCGTCTTCAACGCCTCCGGCCAGACCATCGACATCGACGGTCTGCTCTGCCTTTTCGACGATGACGGCCCCTGCGCGAACGCCGTCAAGGACGCGCAGCGCACGAAGACCACGAACGCGACGACGCGCACCCTCTCCGTGATCTGGGGCGTGCGCGGCCATGAACCGCGCCTCGACCTGACCGCGAGGTGGTACGCCGCCCTCCTTCGTCAGCTCGGCGCGGAGGTGACGTGCGCCCCCTGACGCCACGGCTCGCGATGGTCGCCGACGAGGTTCGCCGATGTACCACTTCTGCAGAGAGCAATTGTGGTACATCGCCGCTCGTCGTCGACGTGGGGTGTGACCACGCGGGGCTCTCCCTCACGTTGCTCCACGAGGGGCTGCCTGCGCGGATCGTAGCAGTAGATTGCAACGCCGCGCCGTGCGCCCGAGCCCGCGCGAACGCCCTGGCCCTCGGCCTGCCGCTCGACGTCCGGCAGGGCGGGGGGCTCGATCCGGTCGAGGGATTCGTCGAGGTGGTCAGCATGTGCGGCGTCGGGTCGGGGACGGCGGTGGAGGTGCTGGAGGGGGCGCGGGATCGCGTTGGCGCGGCGGTGGTGCAGCCCAACGACGATGGAGCGGGCGTGCGCGCTTGGGCCCGGGGCGCGGGGTGGCGGGTTGCGCGCCAGCGGGCGGTCTGGGATCGGGGGCGGTACTACGGGGCGCTGGTGCTGGCGCCGGGGGCCTACGATCTCGACTACGCCGAGCTCATGTGGGGAGTCGGAGCGCAGGTGGACCGGGAGGCGCTGGGGCGACGGCTGCGGGGTGAGATCGCGCGACTTGGCGCGTTTCCGGCGAAGGAAATGGAGCTGCGGTGGGCGAAAGAGGCGTTGCGGCGCCTGGGACTGCCAGGTTGACCGGGCCGCGGACGGGCTGCGAGGGAGGATGTACCACAATTGCTCTCTGCAGTTGTGGTACATCGGCCGCGGCCACGATGGCGCAGAAGATGCACGGGTCGCCGGTCATGGTCCGAGCAGCTCGCGCAACCTCGCCGCCCCAACACCTCGCAATTCTTCGGATTTCTTGCCCGTCAACTTCGCCAGCACCTTCACCGGGTCCGCCTCCTCCTGCTTGAGCGCGCGGTAGGCCTTCTCGTTCAGGTCCAGCGCCGCAAACCGCTCTTTCACCAGCTCCCAGGCCTTCTTCTCGCGCTCGCCCAAAAACTGCTCCTTGAGCTTGAGCAGCGCCGCGGCCTCCCGCGTCCGCCCCGCCGCCTTCAACTCCTTGCACCGCACGTCCGACCGCGACGTGAGCTGGCCGATCGAGGCCTCCTTCGGGATCTCGACGCGTTGGGCTCGCAATTCCGCGATCCACGCGCTGCTTAGCGGATCCGGCAGCAATGCGGTGGCGACGGGCGGATCCGCGGGCTTCGGGGCTGGCAGTCCCTTGTCGGCGAGCGCGCCGAGGAGGGCGTTTTTGAGGTCGGACATGGGCGGCTGGTAACCGACGCGTGGTACCCTCAGCGGATGGTGACGGCGCTGCTCCTCCTCGCTGCATTTCCGAGCGCGGAGGCTGAGACGCCGGACTCCCGCGACCCCTTCGTCGCGCCGCAACCCGGCGAACTCTCGGGGTGCACCCTGGTCGGCACCGCGTGGAGCGACGGATCCCGGGCGGCCCGAAACCCGTGATCGACACCGACGGCCCCGGCTGGCTCCCCGGCTATCCGCTCCAGAGCGACACGCTCGTCGGCACCGAGCTCGGCGGGAGCGCGCCCGCCGCGCTGATCATCGACCCCTCCGGGACCGCGCATACCCTGCGCCTCGGCGCGTACATCGGTCAGAACTGGGGCACCGTTACGGCGATCGGTCCGGAGAGCATCACCGTCACCGAGGAATACCAGGCCATCGACGGCGTCCTCGTCGTCAACCCGATCGTGATCCCGCTGGGCCGGGCCGCCCCTCCGGTTGCGCCCGCGCCGCCTTCCCGTTAGCCCCCGCGGCCGCCCATCCTGGGCGACCCGCGCCGGCCCGCGATGCCCATCCTGGGCTTCCAAGGTACCCCCGACGCGGATCTCTTGAGCCTCGCAAGGGCTCGTTTCGCACCCAAGGAGCCATACACATGGCACGTTATCGTGGACCGCGGCTGAAGAAATGCCGTCAGGTGGGCGTGGTGCTTCCCGGACTCACCAATGCTGGCTCGCTCAAGCGCGCCAACCCTCCGGGACAGCACGGCGCTCGTCGCAAGTCAAAATCGTCGGACTTCAAGGAGCGCCAGACCGAGAAGCAGAAGCTGCGCCTGCACTTCGGCGTGCTCGAGAAGCAGTTCCGCCGCTACGTCACCGAGGCCAGCCGGCGCAAGGGCCCGACCGGGCGCATCCTCATCACGCTGCTCGAGTCCCGGCTCGACAACATCGTGTGGCGCCTTGGCCTCGCCGAGACCATCCCCGGCGCGCGCCAGCTCGTCGTGCACGGGCACATCACCTGTGACGACGTGCGTACCGACCGCCCCAGCTTCCACGTGAAGCCCGGCATCGTCGTTGCGATCCACCCGAAGTCGCGCGAGAAGCCCTTCATCCAGGCCAAGCTTGAGCACGCGAACAGCCGCGTTCGCCCCGGCTTCCTCGAGTTCGACCCGGCCAAGGCCGCGGGCAAGCTCGTCGTCCAGCCGGAGCGCGAAGACCTGCCGTTCGAGTGCGATCCCCAGAAGATCGTCGAGTTCTACTCGCAGCAGATCTGACCCTCAGCCGTCCTGCGGGCGGTCTGGCCTCGGCCGGTCAGCCTCGCGGGATTCGTGGGTACTCGCCTGCGACCGGAGCCGTCCACGCGTTCGCGCGCTGGGCGGCTTCTGCATTCGGAAGGTCCGCGGCGGCATAAAATGCGTCCGCCTCGGCCAGCAACCCGGCGACGTCAACCCCGTCCCGCGGGCTCGCGCAGGCGACGAGCTTTTCGTGCGCCTTCTCCCATTGTCCACGTGCGCCGCGGGGATTGCCGCGTCGCCAGTGCTCGAAGCTCACGGCGAGCTGGATGAGGCCCTGCACAAAGCGGCGATCGCCGCCAGTGCGTTCACGGCCCTCCGCGGGCGCTCCCGCGAGCGCGTGCCAGAGCGACTCCCAGACCTCGTGGGCCTCAAAAAACTCGCCGGCGTCAAAATGCGCGCGGGCGGCCTGAAAACGGGGGTCCGCCGAGGGAAACGGTGGAGGTGGTCCGTGGTCCTTCATGCGGTTGAACCGGCACTTTGGGCGACCCGCGCCACGTCCGGGCGACGGTCGGCGCGCCAGGGGGCGGGATCCTCGCCGAGCGCGATGAGGACGCCCAACGCGTGCGCAGCGGCAACGTCCGGGGCGGTCGCCACGGCGTCGCGCAGGGCGGGAATGGCGACGGCGCCGTACTTCCAGAGGGCGTCCATGGCCGCGAGGTAGAACCCGCCGAACGCCGAGCCGGTGGTGTTTCCGAGGTAGGAGACGAGGGTTGGGACGGCCGCGAGGTCGCCAAGCTCGCCAAGCGCCCAGATCAGGTTCGTTCGAACCGGGTACTGGATGCCCATGCCGGCGCCGGGGCGGCCCTCAAAGTCGAGCGCCTCGTCCTTCAGCGCGCGCAAAAGCACGGGTGTACCCTCCCGAAGCCCGATCCGGCCGATGGCGGTGGCGGCGAGGCGACGCTGCGTGAAGCCGCGGCCGGGGTCGACGTCCGTGGCGCGCAGCGCGTCGACGAGGAGGGGCAGGGCGCGGGGGTCAGCGGAGAGGCCCAGCGCGTTGAAGATGACGTGCTGTTCGCGGCGGCCGGCGACCGCGAGCGATGCGGCGAGCGCCCCGTAGTCGCGCTCAGGCTGGTCGAGGGCCAGGGCGAGGCGCTCGGGGAGCGGGGGAACGTCGAACGCGAGGCGGCGAGGGCCGCCGACGGTCGGGTAGGTCCGACGGTCGCGGGCGTCGAGGAGGGCGATGGCGACGGTGCGAGCGGCGATGGCGTCGGGTGAGCAACGGACGGTCGCGAGGGCGACGGCGAGGGCGTCCTCATCGCGACCGCGGGTGGAGCGGGCGCGGGAGAGCGCGGGCAGGGAGCGAGCGTCTCCACGTCGCCCGAGGGCGCGGGCGGCGGCTCGGGTCACGGCGGCACGGTCGTCGGCAAGCTGCGCTTCGATGAACTCCCGGGCTTGATCCTCGGGACGCACGGCGAGAGCGGACACGGCGAGGACGGCGAGGCGCTCAGTGCCGCGGCGGATGGCGCGCGCCAGCCCGAGGCCGTCAAGCTCGCCCAGCCCGCGGCCGGTCAGCAGGCGGTCGGCGAGCGGGATCGGCATGGCGACAGCGTAGCGCGCGGGACCGGCCCGAACCGGCGCGCGTCAAACGACTACGGCGTAAACGTCCCGTCCGGCCCGACGAACGCGGTCCCGTCGGCATGTGTGCCCGGGCTCCACGCGCCGACCGAGCCAGCGGCGGTGGTGTGGTCGATGTACGTCGTGCCGGTGACCTCGGGGTCGAGCACCATCGACGCGTCGTTGACGATGGTGGCGCCGCCGTCGGCGCCGAACGGGGCTTCGGTCAGCTCCGTGACGCCGTCTGCCGCGACGAGCTTGGGGATGTCGCCCTCGTTGTTGAGCGCGATGCCGTAGTGCAAGGAATGGTCCTCGTTCGCTGCGACCAGGAACGAGGCGTTGTCGGCCGACAAGGTCGAAACATCCCCGCCGCCGAAGATGACGACGACGCTCCCCGGCTGCAGGTAGGTGCCGGCCGCGAACGTGTGCCGCGCGGTCGCGATGTTCGCGTCCCAGAGGGTGACGCCCGAAAGGTCGACGGTGGCGCCAGCGAGGTTGGCGATCTCGACGAACTCGTCGTTGACCGGGTCGGAGGTGCCGTCGGCGTTCGGGTCGGAGCCGATGGCCGGATCGACGAGGATCTCGTTGAAGACGAGGTCGCCGGGGGCGGCGAGGTCTGCCGTGACGTCGAGCGGGAAGGGGGGCAGCGCAGTGCCGGACGCGTCGGTGACGTCCACCTCGACCGACCCGGGGAGGAGCGGCTGGCCGATGTTCTGCTGGTAGAACTTGAGGATGCTCTCATCGGAGGAGGCGATGGTCGAGGAGGCCGTTACGTCCGTCGTGGTGCCGTCGGTCCAGGTCGCGGTGACCACGACGCCGATGGTCTCGCGCGTGGTGATGGTGGTGACGTCGGGATCGAGGTGGGCGTCGACGTGCGCGATCGTCGGGTTGGTGTCGGTGTCGGTGTCGGTGTCGGTGTCGGTGTCGGTGTCCGAATCGGTGTCGGTGTCTGAATCGGTGTCGGTGTCACCCCCCGAGTCGGTCGCGGAGTCGTGGCTGTCGAGGTTGTGGCCGGTGTCGCCCGCCGAGATGTTCTTGCCGGCGCTGCATGCGGCGAGCACTGCGGCGAGGACGATCGAGGACGGGACGCGGAGAGAAGCGAGGGACATTGGGACGATCCGGTTCGGGCGCGCCGCTAACGCCGAAAATCCACTGCGCAAGTGGGGGGCGGCGAATTCGCTGGCAGGACGGCCGGCGGGCGGTGTAGGCTGCTCCGATGTGGCTGTTGATCGCGCTCGTGGGCTGTCTGGCGACCGGTGGAGGCTCGGCCGCAGACACCGCGACGTGCTCATACGCGGAAAACAGCGCAGAGTCGGACGACTGTTGCTGGCAGGACCGGGTGACGATGGCGTCGGTCCGCTTGATCGCCGACGCGGATGCACCATCGGCAGCCGGCGGCGCGCCCGAACTCACGACCATCACGACGCAGGCCGGGCTGGATGCCTGGTGGACGTCGACGGGGCTGACGCCGACGGGATCGATAGCCTTTGGCGGCGAGATCGGCGTGGGGTTCATCGGGCACGTCGAACCCGGCTGCCAGGACCGGCAATTGGTGGGGGTTCGGATCGGCGACGCCCCAGACACATGGTTCGCCGGGGTGCAACAGGACTCAACCTGCGAGGCGTACGACACGGCCACGTGCCCTGGACCCGGCACGCCGCATGCGACGCTCTACGCCGTGCCCCCCGGCGAGGTGTCGGAGTGCGACTTCGGGAGCTTCTGCGACGGGTGACGATGCCTGATACGGTGCTCCTCCGGCAATTCATATCAGCCTGATATGAATTGCGGGATGAGGATTGTCACGTCGGGAGCCGCGCGAGGGGGCAAAGGGGAGCGGGAGCGACCGCGCGGGATGCCGGATCGGAGAGGATGAGCCCAGAAAAAGCCTGGAAAACCCGCCCAGATCACCGCTCGCAGCGGTCCTCGAACGCCCACGTGAACGTGAACGACCCTGAGCCGGTGCAGCCCCAATCGGCGACCGGTCGCGACCATGAACCGTGTTTTTCGTCGGTGACGACGAGGTCCGCTGTGTTGGGGTACCCGCCACCGGGCAGCCGGCTGACGACCGCGCCCGACGCGTCCTCAAGCCCCGACTCGCCCGCATAATCGGCGTTCGGCGCGGATGGATCCCACGGCGGATGGAACGAGGCGTAACCGAAGATCCCAGCGACCTCGGCGGACCCGCAGGTTGTGACGATTGGGACGTCAAAGAGGATCTGTTCGTCGCCGTTGACGAGGATCGCGGCGTTGGACGGCCATGCTTGGTTGGCTTCGGCGCAGACGCTCGTGGCAACTTCGCCCTCCGCCTCCCCCGTGACCCCGTCGCCATCCCCCGTATTGATGGTGACGGTGACGGTGCCGCCGCCCCAGCCGAGGACCTCCGGCTTGCACGCGACGGGCCCACCAAAAACCAGCAGCAACGCCATCACCTGAGCAGCTCGCCAACGCCAGCGCGCTTCACGAACTTGCCGCCGCCCGTCACCTCGGCCTTGCCGTTGTTGCAGACCACGCGCCCGCGCGAGAGCACGACCTCGCTCCAACCCTGCACCTCGAAGCCCTCATACGCGCTGTAGTCCACGCGCATGTGATGCGTGAACGGGTTGTTGATCGAGATCGTCTCCTTGCGGTTCGGGTCGAACACGACGATGTCCGCGTCACTGCCGACGGCGACCGTGCCCTTCTTCGGGAAGAGGCCGAAGGTCTTGGCCGCAGACGTGCTCGTCAGTTCAACCCACCGGTTCAACGAGATCTTTCCGCCGACAACGCCGCCGTGGTGCATGAGCGAGAGCCGGTTCTCCACACCCGGGGCGCCGTTCGGGATCTTGGTGAACGACTCCCGACCAAGCTCCTTTTGTCCGTTGAAGCAGAACGGGCAATGGTCGGTGGCGACGGCGGAGAGGTCGCCGAACTTGAGCCCCTGCCAGAGCGAGGCCTGGTTCCACTTCTCGCGCAGCGCGGGCGTCATGACCCACTTTGCCCCTTCGAAGTTGGGACGATCGTAGATCGTCTGGTCGAGGAACAGGTACTGCGGGCAGGTCTCGGCTTGGACGTCGACCCCGCGCGACCGCCCGAGCTTGACCTGCTCCAGGGCGTCGTGGGACGAGAGATGCACAATGTAGAGCGGCACTTTCGCCACTTCCGCGATGGCGATCGCGCGATGCACCCCCTCGGCCTCCATGCGCGTTGGGCGGGTGAGCGCGTGCCAGCGCGGGTCCACCTTGCCGTCCGCGACCGCCTCGCGGATGATCTCGTCGATGACGATACCGTTCTCGGCGTGCATGCAGATGCGGGTGCCGTTCTCGCCGGCCTGCCGGAACGTGCGGTAGAGCGTGCCGTCATCGACGTAGAGCACGCCGGGGTAGGCCATGAAGAGCTTGTAGCTGGTGATTCCGTCGTCGCGCAGCCGCTTGAGCTCGCCAAGTCGGTCGACCGCCATGTCGGTGACGATCATGTGGAAGCCGTAGTCGATCGTCGCTTTTCCCTCGGCCTTCTTGTGCCATGTGTCGAGCGCGTCGAGCGTTGAGCCGCCCTTGGCCTGGATGGCAAAGTCAATGATCGTCGTCGTGCCGCCGTGGGCCGCCGCAAGCGTGCCGCTGGCGAAATCGTCCGCCGACGTCGTCCCGCCGAAGGGCATGTCCATGTGCGTGTGCGGGTCGATGCCGCCAGGGATGACGTACTTGCCGGTCGCGTCGATGACGCGCGTGGCGCGCCCGGCGACGTCCAGAGAACCAGCGAGGTTCTTGCCGATGGCGGTGACCTGTTCGCCCTCGATGTAGACGTCCGCGTAGTAGTCGTCGGTCGCGGTGACGATGCGGCCATTCGTGATCAAGGTGGACATCGCGGAGCTCCTGAAGGGCGTTGAGGGGAGAGGTTCTATCACGCATGCGGCCGACTACCGCCGTGGTCGCGCCCCAGCGTCTGCCGAAAGGTGTAGACTCCACAAGCGATGATTCTGCCCGATCAACGAACGCTGCTGTTGCTGCTGGCCCTCCTTCTGGCGTTCTGGCTGCTCACCCGCGTCCACACGCGCGAGTCAGCGCCTCCGCCCCGCCGCACACCGGTGACGATCAACGAGCTCGGGCGGTGCGTTTTCGAGGTCGCCACTGGCCACGACTTTGTCGGTTACCGCGGGCTTTTCCTCGCTGGCGCCGAGGCGCGGACCGTGCTCGGGGACGCCGCCGAGGTCTACCTCGACCGCAGGACCCGGGAGTTCCTGGAACGGGCGATGACCGCGTTGCAGGCGCTTATTCCCGCTGGCTCCCACTACGAGGGCATCGTCGTTGGCGACGACGGCCAGGCCACGATCTAGGCACGCACGCCGGACGGGGCCCTGACGACGCTGCCTGTAGGCGGGGTGATCCAGGTCGGGGTCGTGTGGCGGCTGGTGGACCCGCCCGTGCTGCGCTGACGGGCAGCACGGGCGATCGCGTTACGTCCGCGTCACCACCTGCTGGAGATCACCGATGAATTGGCCCCTCGTTCTACGGCTTTCTGGCTTCGGGCTGTTCATGGCCCTGGCCACCGTCTTCATCATCCCATCGACCGTCGAGCCGATGGTGTGGCTGCCGATCCTCCTCACCGTCGCCGGCCTGATCGCGCGCTACGCGCCCGGGAAGTACTTCCTCCACGGTTTGGCGACGAGCGGCATGAATTGTGTTTGGATCACCAGCGCGCACTTCATCTTCTACGACACCTACGCGGCCGGTCACGCCGATGAGATCGCCAGGTCCCAGGGCCTGCCCCTCTCGCCGCGCCTGATGATGCTGATCGTCGGGCCGATCGTTGGGCTGATCTCCGGCTGCATTCTCGGACTGTTCGCGTTCATCGCCAGTAAGCTCATCAAGCCTGCCGTGTAGGCCGGGAGCGTCGTGCCCTCCAAGCGAGCCGTCATGGTCGCCGCGCTGCTCGTTGTTCACACGGCGGTGAGCGTGCGCGCGCTGAGGGACCACGACTTCTTCTGGTTGTTCCGCTTCGCCGTGGCGGACTGGCCGCAGGGGCAGATCTTCTCCGACCTGACCTGCATGCGCCTCGTCGTGACGTCGTGGATGGTCGTCGACGCGCGCCGGTCCGGGCGAACGGTGTGGCCCTACCTCCTCGCCACGTTGCTGCTCGGCTCCTTCGGCCCTTTGACCTACCTTCTTGTCCGGGAGCTGCGTCCGACCCCGGCACCGGTCGGCTGACGCTGGCCGAGTCCCGGGCCACCGGGCTAAGGCCTGCCGCTCCCCGAGGTTCCGAGTGTCGACCCAGATGCCCCCGTCCTTCCCCGCGCGATCCTACGAATTCACCCCCTACGTCGCCGCACAAAACTGGATTGGCGGCCAATGGATGGACGCCGCCAGCGGCGCCACGATTCCGGTGGAAAACCCGCGCCACGCGCGCGTGATGTCCCACGTCTCGATGTCCGGATCCGCGGACGTGGACCTGGCGGTCAAGGCCGCGCAGGCGGCATTCAAGACCTGGCGCAACGTGCCCATCAAGGAGCGCGCCGATGTCTTCTACAGGTTGAAGCAGCTCATGGAGCGCGATCTCGACGAGCTGGCCTGGCTCGCCTCGCACGAGAATGGCAAGACCTTCGCGGAGGCCAAGGCGAGCGTGCAAAAGGGCATCGAATGCGTGGAATTCGGCGCCTCGCTCCCGAACATCGCGGCGGGCGAGCAGTTGGACGTGAGCCGCGGCGTGAACTGCCGGATCGAGCACGAGCCGCTCGGCGTCGTCGCGGGCGTGACCCCGTTCAACTTCCCGATCATGGTCCCGCTCTGGATGTTGCCCCAGGCGCTCGTCGGCGGGAACACGTTTGTGCTCAAGCCCTCCGAGCAGGTGCCGCTCGGCGCGATGAAGCTCGCGGTTCTGCTGAAGGAAGCAGGACTTCCCGACGGCGTGCTCAACATCGTGAACGGCGGCGTCGACGCGGTCAACGCGATCGGCGATCACCCCGACATCAAGGCGATCGCGTTTGTCGGCTCGACCAAGGTGGCGAAGCTGCTCTACGCGCGCGGCGCGCAGACGGGCAAGAGCATGCTCTGCCTCGGCGGCGCCAAGAACCACCTCATCGTTGTCCCGGACGCAGACGTGGCGTTGACGGCGGCGAATGTCGTCGCCAGCTACACCGGTTGCGCGGGGCAGCGCTGCATGGCCGCGTCCGTCCTCCTCGCCGTCGGCGACGTCCACCACGTCATCGACGAAATCATCGTCCAGTCGAAGAAGCTCCAGCTTGGAACGGAGATCGGCTCCATCATCAACGCCCCTTCCGTCGAGCGCATCAACGGCTACATCGACGACGCGGAAAAGCGTGGTGCGAAGGTGGTTGTCGACGGCCGCGGGAAGACCGGCGATGCTCCTGGGGACAAGGGCTACTGGGTCGGGCCGACGGTCATCGACGGCGTCTCTACCGATATGCCTGCTGCGACCATTGAGATCTTCGGGCCGGTCCTCTCCATCGTCCACGTTCCGAACCTCGACGCCGCCATCGCCATCGAGAACGCGAACGCCTACGGAAACGCAGCGTGTATCTACACAACCTCTGGTGCTGTGGCCCGTTATGTGACTGAGCGCGTGGAGGCCGGGATGGTCGGCGTGAACGTTGGCGTGCCGGTGCCCCGCGAGCCCTTCGGATTCGGCGGGTGGAACGACTCGAAGTTCGGGAGCGGCAACATCACCGGCATGGACGGCTACCGCTTCTGGACGCGGCCCCGAAAAGTCACGACCAAGTGGCAATTGCAGGTCGACACCAACTGGATGAGCTGAGGGATGACGATGACTTCCCAAGAAATGATCGCGCTCTGCAAGAAGCACACGCTTTACACATGGGCCGCTCAGGATGCCGTCGACCCGCTCGCCATCGCGAGCGCGAAGGGCGTGTACCTCTACACCGTCGACGGGCAGCGGATCCTCGACTTCAACAGCCAGCTCATGAGCGTGCTCATCGGCCATGGTCACCCTCGCGTCATCGCGGCGATGCAAAAGCAGATGGAGACCCTGATCTACTGCTACCCGCAGACCGCGACGGAGCCACGCGCAAAGCTTGGAAAGGTGCTGTCCGAGCTGCTCCCCGGGGACATCGACAGCTTCTTCTTCACGACCGGCGGCGCCGAGGCGAACGAGAACGCCATCAAGATCGCCCGGCAGTACACCGGCCGCTTCAAGATCCTGTCGCGCTACCGCAGCTACCATGGGGCGACGAACGCCACGATGCAGCTCACCGGCGACCCGCGACGTTGGGCGAGCGAGCCCGGCGCCCCCGGGTTCGTGCGGGTGATGGACCCCGTTCCCCTCGAATTCTCCTTTGGGGCGACCGAGGAAGAGCAGACAAAGAACCACCTGATCTACCTCGAAGAGATGATCCAGTACGAGGGCCCGAACCAGATCGCGGCGTTCTTCATCGAGCCGGTGACGGGGACGAACGGGGTGCTGATCCCGCCGAAGGGCTGGCTTGCGGGGGTGCGGGCGCTCACGCGTAAGTACGGCATCCTGCTCGTCTGCGACGAAGTCATGGCGGGCTTTGGACGCACGGGGAAGTGGTTCAGCTTCGAGCACGGCGGCCTTGTCGGCGATCAAGCGCCCGACATCGTGACGATGGCGAAGGGCTTGACGAGCTCCTACGTGCCGCTTGGCGCGATGGGCGTGAGCGCTGCGATCGCCGACTACATGCGCAGCCACGTGTTCTCTGGGGGGCTGACCTACAACTCGCACCCGCTGGCGATGGCCTGCGCGGTGAGCGTGCTGGAGGTCATGAAGGACGAGAAGATGGTCGAGAACGCGGCGGCGATGGAGTCGGTCATGCGACGGGAGATGGACCGGCTGACCGCCCGGCACCAAAGCGTCAAGGAGGCCCGTGCCATCGGCCTCTTCGGCATGTTCGACCTTCGCAAGAACGGCACCGGCGGCCCTCCGCACGGCCGCCCCGGCGAGATGATCGCGCCCTACAACGGCGCGCACCCGGCGATGGGCAAGCTCGGTAAATTCTTTCGGGACGAAGGGCTCTTCACCTTCATGCGCTGGTCGAGCTTCTCCGCGATTCCGCCGCTTTCCATCACCGAGGAGCAGCTCTGCGAGGGCTTCGCGATCGTCGACCGCGGGCTCGACATCACGGACGCGGTGTTCGAGGGGTGACACCCCAACCGACCACAACTGCGGAGAGCAGAAGTGGTAGATCCGGCGACGCGCGGTTCGGCGGCATGCTGGCAGTCGGTATCGTCGCGGGCGCGCTCGGCGCGTGGGCTGGCTGGTTGGCGCGTGGAGAGCTTGGCCCTCCGCACGGCACCGAGCAGTACACGCTGACGGAGGCGGTGCCGCTGCGGTCCGACTCGAGGGTCGGGGTCCTGCCGGCGGGGACCACGATGTACTTTGACCGGGGCTTTGACGAGGGGTTCGGGCGGTGGGTGGTGTACGTGAACGCGAATGAGCGACCGCCCACGGCGCGTGGCCCGGCTGACGCGATCGCCCCGCTCTGGGCTGACCTGAGCGGCGACGATCCGCCTCCCGTGTGTGTCCTGGCCGGAGCGACGCGCTGACGGCGAGGGGTTTGAGCGGCGTCCCACAGCGGGTCGTGGATCGGCGCGGGGCCAGGCGAGCCGCCCCAAGGCGCCCGAAGCCCCCGCGCCCGGCGTGAACGGGTTGCCACCGGCCGCGAACCCGCGTACCCTGCAGCCAACCGAAGCAGGTGCCACGATGATCGCTCTCTTCCTCGCCGCCGTCCAACTGGCCCGCGCGGGCGCTGCGGCCGATTTCCTGCCCGGTGTCGAGGGGCAGACCGGCTTCGGGCCCCCGGTCGTGGACGCCAGCGGCACGGAGGTCGCGTTGACGCGCTGGGACCGCGCGGGATTGTGGGCCTGGGACCAGAATGGGGCGCCAGCGCCCGTCAGCCTCTCGCGCGGGGCGGGCTTCCACCCGGTCTTTTCGGGGACTGATCTGCTTTACAAGGCCGTGACCAGCGGTGTCCAGCAGGCCCTGCTCTCGCGACGTGACGGCGGGCGCTGGGTGAATTCCTTGCTCGACGAAGGCCCCCACGTCGGCCAGCCCGCGATCCTCGCGGGCCGGATCGCCTGGCCCGGGCCAGACGCGCTTGGCGTCCGGTCCCCCGCCTCCCGCCGCGCCTACGCAGACCTCGATGGCATCGACATCATCGCCCCGGACGCCGGCGGGGAGCGGCTTGCCTGGGATGACGACGCCGGGCTGCTTCACGTTCGCGACGTGGCTACGGGCCTGACCCGGACATTCCCCGACGCCGGGGCGGGGGCCTACCCTGCCTGGAGCAGCGATGGCGCGCTCGTGCTCCACCACGACGGCGACACCGTCACCATCGTGAGCCCGGCCGACGGCAGGTTCGTCACGGTTGATGGCCGGGATCCGGCCTGGGTGCCCGGGACACACCAGATCGTCTACGCCGCGCTGGTGACCGGGAACGAGGTCGGCGACGAAAACACCGCCGGCATCGGCCCCTACGAGGTGGAGTCGTCCACGCTCTGGTCGTACGACGTCGCTACCGGCACCTCCACCGTGCTGCTCGACGACGCCGCCGTCCACGCTCGCTTCCCAGCGCCGATCGGCCGGTCGGGCGCGCTGCTGTTCGTCGACAGCCGCTCCGGCGATCTCTACCGGCTCGATCACGCCGTCGCGACGCGGGTTCTTCCCTCGTCCGCCCTCGACTTCGCGCGGGACGCCCCACCGCCCCCGCCCTCGGACGCGCGCGTTGAAGTCTCCGTCCCCTACATGCACCAGCTCTGGGACACCCCCGACGACTTCAACGGCAACTGGTCGTGCGGGCCGACGTCCTGCCTGCAAACGCTTGCGGCGTTTTCCACGCTTCCAAACTCGGACATCACCTGCTCCTGGCCCAGCTCGCACACGAGCCACTGGGGATGGTATGTCCCGAACGTCTACTCGTTTGGGGGCTACACGTACGACACGTGGGGGCTCGCTGCCGGCGGCCAGTGCCAGGGCGCCCACGGGTTCATCTGCGAGCAGTACGGTGGCGCGGTGTGGTCGCAGATGACGGCCTTCATGCAACAACACGGCGTTGACTCGCAGGAAGTGGGGACGGACTACAACAGCGTGGTCTCCGAGACGAACGCGGGGTATCCGATGTACGCATCGGTCTACGTCCTTGGCTACGGGCATATTTTCGTGATTCGCGGCTATATTTCGCAGGACGGCAGCCCGATCCACACCGTGGTGGTGAACGACCCCTACGGCAACGCAGGGACCGGGAGCTGGGGCAACGACGACGGCGAAGACATCGTGTACGACTGGCCCGGGTACAACAACGGGAATCTGGCGTTTGACCTCTCCGAATTGTTCACGGCGCACGGCGTGTACCCCTCCAGCGGCGGCGGAGACACCGGCACGCCGCCCGCGGACACGGGCACCCCGCCCGTCGACACCGCGCCGGCCTCGGACACCGCGCCGGTCACAGACAGCGACACCGCCGGGACCGCGGACTCCGGCGGCATTTCGCGGCCCGGGACCGAGACGAAGGTCGACGGGATCGGCTGCCAGACGGCACCTTCGTTCCTCGACGGCTCCGTCGGCACGCTGCTTCTCGCCCTGGGCCTGGTCCGACGGCGGCAGCGCTGACGCGGCACCGACCCGGGCCGAGGACGGAGTCCCGCGCTGACCAACGGTTACAAGCCCAACCCCCGCCCGGCGCGGTACGCTCGGAGGCTGCGATGTCATTGCGATCTTCACTCTCTCGCCTCCTGCGCGTTGTCGCCCTTCCGCTCGCCGTGTCGGCCTGCGCCGCGACGCCTGGCCCAGGCGAAGGTGCCGCGGTGAAGCCCGACGCGGCGGACCCGCTCGCAGGGCCGCAGGCCGCGGTGCTCACGTCCCACGACGGCGCCGCGACCGTTCGGTCGACGATGCCGTCCGTTCCCCAATCGGGGCAGCCAGCTCCGGCGCTGCACCTCAAGAACGTGGAGGGCGGTGACTTTTCGCTCAGCGCGCTCGCGGACCCGACGGGCGAGTCCTCCCCGAAAGGGGTGCTCGTGGCGTTCATGGCGTCGTGGTGCCAGTACTGCTCCAACAGCCTGCCGACGCTCGTGGCGATCGAAAAGGCAAACCCGGATCTGGAGGTCGTGGCGGTGACCGTCGACGACCGTCCGGACATGCAGACGGCCGAGCTTGCGAAGGTGCGGAAAGCCGGGCTGACGGGCCCGGTGCTCGTGGCGGACCAGGACGCGATCAGGGACTGGGTTGGCGGCGGAAAGTCGGTTCCAAAGTACTTCTTCGTCAACCACAACGGGCTGATCGTGGCGCACGACGATGGGTTTGGCGGCAAGGTCGAGCCGCTGATGCCGAAGCAGGCCGCGCGCGCGCTCGAGGACTGAGTGGAAGGCGAGGCGCGCCCGGGATGGGGCATCGGGGTCGCGGCGGTGTCCGCGGTCGGCCTTGGGGTGGCGGTCTACCTCACGCATCTGCACATCGAACTCTTCTACGGAAAGGGCGTTGGCGACTCGCTTTGCGACCTGTCCGCAGGATTCAACTGCTCCGCAGTGAATGGATCGCCAGAGTCGGAGATCCATGGCGTGCCGCAGTCGATCGCGGCGATCCCGATGTTCGTGGTCACCGCGCTGCTCGGGCTCTACGGGCTTCGGGGCGCCGACGCGCAGCGGCGGGTCGCACCGGTGCTCGCCGGCGTCGGCCTCCTCGCGGTGCTCTACAGCGCCCATCTCGCCTGGATCAGCGCCACGGTGATCGGCGCGTGGTGCTTGTTCTGCATGGTGCTGTACGGCGTGAATGTCGGGCTGCTCGGGCTCGGCCTCGCGCGCTCCGGCCCCCTCTCGCGCGCGCCCATCACGCTCGCGCTGTCGTT
Source organism: uncultured Pseudomonadota bacterium (assembly GCA_903844155.1). GTDB lineage: Bacteria > Myxococcota_A > UBA796 > UBA796 > SXON01 > CAIUMM01. The sequence goes on from CAIMSU010000103.1 coordinate 49,810, forward strand.
TGTGCGCACGCCGCTGGTCGTCGGCGGGACCACGGCGGCGTTCGCGCTCTCGTTCGCGGGGACCTGGCTGGGGTACACCCACGTCCGGGACAGCGTCGTCGCCGAGTCGGCGAAGGCGGCTGTTGCGGCGGTCGCGGCGAGCCCAAAGCCGGCGCTGGGGAAGCCCGAGGCCGATCCGGGAAAACGAAAGATCAAGCTCGGGGTGGCGAAGGACCTCCCGGTCCCCGCGGGCGCACCTACTCGCGGACCCGCGAGCGCGAAGGTCACCATCGTCGAGTTCAGCGACTTTCAGTGCCCCTTTTGCAAGCGCCTGGCCACCACGCTGCATCAAGTGCAGGGCGAGTACCCAGACGACGTGCGGCTCGTCTACCTGCAGTTCCCGATGAACACCGACTGCTCCAAAGCGCCGCTCAAGAAGTCCCTCCATCCCAACGCCTGCCACGCGGCGGCCACCGCCGTGTGCGCGGGTCGCCAGGGGAAGTTCTGGGAGATGCACGACGCCCTTTTTGACGCCCAGGCGGACTTTGGCGACAAGGAATGGGCGGTGCTCGCGGGCGCCGTCGGCCTCGATCCCACTGCGTTCAACGCCTGTTTCGCCTCCGACGACACGCAGGCGGCCATCCTCGCGGACACCCAGGTCGGCGCCGACCTTGGGGCCAGCGGGACCCCGACCTTCTTCGTGAATGGCCGGCAGTTGACCGGCGCCCAGCCGATCGAGGTCATCCGCGCGGTCATCGACGCAGAGCTCGCCGGGAACAAAGCGGCGCTGGATCTCGATGTCGCGATCGGCACCGAGACGACCGGGCCCGTGACCGTCGGCACCGACCCCGTCGCCGTCCCCGGCACAAGCGCCACGATCGATGCCCTTGAGGCCTCGCTCGATGGCAACCGCGCCGTGAGCAAGGCAGGGGCGGTGCCCGCTCGGAGCGTCTCCTGGTACGACGCTGACACGGCCTGCAAGGCGGCTGGAAAGCGCCTCTGCACCGAGAAGGAGTGGTTGTCGGCATGCACCGGCGCCACCCCGATCGACAGCGACCGCAACGGCGTGTTTTCCGACGACGATCAGGGCGGCAGGGCCTACGGCTACGTTGGTGACCGGCTCTCCGGGGCCTGCGCCGACTCCCGGAACCCGGACGCCGTCGGGGAGCTGGTGACGGGAAACCACCCGAAGTGCGGTACGCCCGAGGGCGTCTACGACCTTGTTGGCGGTGTCAAGGAGTGGGTGGGGCTGACACCGGGAACCGCAGCCACCAAGGGCGGCTCGTATTCGTCCGGCGATTCCGCGCGATGTGGCTACTACCGCGACGACATCGCGCCGGAGACGAAGGACCCTGCCACCGGCTTTCGCTGCTGCAGCGGCCCCGCGGACCCACCACCGACCGAAGCGCGCCCCGGTCGGGATGTCGGCGAAAAGATCGATGCGCTCTCGCTCCCGCTCGTCGGTGGCGGCAAGGTCACCACCCGATCCCTCGGCGGCCACCCAGCGATCGTCACGTTCTGGGCAACCTGGTGCGCTCCCTGCCAGAAGGAGATGCCGGCCCTCGCCGCGCTCTACACCGCCCACAAGGCCGATGGCCTGCAGATCCTCGCCGTCTCCGTCGACAAGGACGAGGCCAAACTCACGGCATGGCTGTCGGCTCATCCGATGCCCTTCCCGATCGCACGCGACCCCGATGGCGCGATCCTCAACACGTTCTCGAATCGCGGGCTGCCGACGACCCTGTGGGTCAAACGTGACGGGACAATTCGGCTTCGCACCACCGGGATTCCACCGGGTGCGGAGAAGCGGCTGGGCGAGCTGGTCGATGAACTGCTCGCCAGCGGCACTGCGGGGTGACCTCCCGCCCCGTCCCGGTCGCGGTTCTCGGCACGGTCCTGGTCACCGTACCGCTCACCGCGCTGGCCACGCTCTGGTGGACGGCTCGGCCACGTCCCACCGACGCGCCCATCGTTGCCTCGAGCGTGCCGCCGACGGCTTCCCGCTCGGACCCTGCCCGCACCGATCCCCCGAAGCCGGCCGCAGCCGACCCGCCGGCTCTCGCACAGGCGGTCGACCCACCCCGGCTTGTGCGTACTGACATCGCCGCCTGGGCCGCCGGCGCCCGTCGCGTCGCCGCGACCGACCTCGATGGGGACGGCGACTCGGAGATCGCGCTCGTCGGCGCCGACGTCACGGTGGTGACCAGCACAGGTCAGGCCCTCGCCACGACGCCCGCGGCCGGCGGCATCAACGTACTCGAGGGCTTCGGGGGCGCGTTCTACGCGGGGTGGGGCCGCGACAAGGACGCGCCGAACGCGAGCGCCAGCATCGTCCGATACACCCTCCGCCAACGTGCCCTGAGCGCCGAGACGGTCGTCGCCCCGACGACGACACGGCCCCAGATCGTCGCCATCTCCCCAGCCAAGCCCGCCGGACTCCTGTTGGCGTGGTTCAGCGACAAGTACGGCGTGACGGCAGTCCGAGGTTCGCAAAGCGCGAAGCGCGCGCCCTGGACGCTGACCTCCGCCGCCGCCACGAGGACCGCCCCCGTATGGCTCTCGACCGACCTCGACGGCGACGGTGTCGACGACCTCGTCTACGGCAGGACCTACGGGGACGCGGTCGGGTCCAGCGGCGACGCCTGGGTCGTGCGTAGCGCTGGCGGCGACAAGGTCGCAATTCCGACGACCGGCGGGGTGCGGGCCGGCTGCCTGGCCGACACCGACGGCGACGGCAGGCCCGAGGTCGTCCTCGCCGACGGCTGGGACAAGGACTACGGGCACCTTGCGAAGGCCGAGATCCGGCTCGTGACCTGGGTAAACGGCGCGGTGCAGAGCGTCGTTCTCGACCGCAGCCCCGGCGACTACGACGTGACCCGCCTGCTCGCAGCCGACCTCGACGGGGATGGGAAACAGGAGATCCTCGCCGTGACCAACACGAAGCTCAGGGTGATCAGCCGCCGAGGGAGCGGCTGGGTGGCGTGGGACGCGGCGTCGGGTACGGTCGACGCCGCCGTCGCCCTCGGACGGGGCGGGCCGACGGTCGTCGCAATCGGTCCGAAGCCGGAGGCGCTTGTGATCGGCAGGTGACAGGCGAGCTTCTGCGAGTGCGCTGCCGTTGGGGTGCGTTGCCCTATAAATCAATGAAGCGTCATTATCGTCACCCGGTGTCAAATGATTCTGGAAATACCATCGGAGGGGCCCCCGTGGGAACGCCTTCGGGTACACTGAGTGCCTGATTGGGAGCGTCCGTTGCTCGTCGTGGTGGTCAGTCCGGACTTCGAGCTCGGCCGGGTGCTGACCACCCTGCTGGCGGGAGACGGCTGTGCCATCACCGCCTGCGCGGGTGCCGTTCAGGCCCTCGAACTCCCCGAATCGACGACGGCGCTGGCGCTGGTGATCGACGGCCGGGCGGACGCCGAGGCGTTGTCGCTGGTGTCGGAGCTCCGACGTCGAGGGACGCTCCGGGAGGGGGCGCCGGTCGTCTTCGTGTGCGCGGTTGTGGACGATTGGGCGGAAATCGCCCGGATCCGCGGGAGACTGGTGGTCAGGCCAGCGAGCCTGCTTGACGTCGCAGAGCTCCTGAGGTGCGCGATCCCCACCCGCCGGGCCGATGATCCGCTTCGGAGCCGCCCGCCGCCCACCGCACGTCGCGGCGAGGCCCTCGCCAACGCACGGCGCCTCATGCGGTGGTGGGCGACGCGGGCCACCGGGGTTCTCTGTGTGGAGGGCCGCGCGGACGGCTGGTTCCTGCTTTCGCAGGGCGGACCGGTGGGTCCGGACGGTCTCGCGGCCATCGACCACGCGCTCGCGGGAGCGGACGTCACGCTTGACCGGTGCGAGGTCGACGAGCCCGGCGACCGGGGCGCGCTCGGACGCCGGCTCTGGAGCGCGGCGCGAGACGCCGTCGCGGGAGAGTCGGTCATCTCCCTCATCCCGGCGCAGAACGGACTCACTCGGGCCGCGTTCGGCTTGCCGCTCTCGCCCGAAACACGCCGATGCATCGAGCGGCTGGGAGGGGTCAGCGTGGAGCGACTCGCGCGCCGCGAGCGCGCCTCTGTGGCCGAGGTCGCGGCGGATTTCGCCGCCCTGCGCTGGCTTGGGGTGATCGGCCTCCGCGACCCGATGACGCCCCCGGTGGACGTGGACGTGGACACGCCGTCCGAGCACCCGGTCCCCACCGAGGTCGAGGTCGCCATGGATGCCCCCTCGCCATCGCCCCAGGGACGGCAGGCAACGGGCATCATCCTCGATCGCCTCGTGCGAGACGGCATCGACGCGGTCTCCCGGGCCGACTGGCGACGCGCCGACGAGCTGCTCTCCCGCGCCCGCCGAACCGCGCCCGAGAACCCGATCGTGGCGGCCCACCTCGGCTGGGCGCGGTTTCACAACCCGGACATCGCAGCAGCGAGGCGTGCCAGCGAAGGCACGGACCTGGTCGAACTGGCGCTCCAGATCGACGCCGATTGCGCTCTCGCCTGGCGGTACTGCGGGGAGCTCGCGACGCTCCGCGGAGACGTTGCGCTCGCGGCTCGGTGCTTTGGGACGGCGCTCAAGCTCCTCTCGTAGGGTGGCGCCGGCCGAGGTTGGAGGCCAGCGGTACCGGGCGCAAGGCGATACCGTGGCGCTGTGACCCAGACCGCCGCCTCCCCCGCACTGCTCCTGGACATGAACGCGCGTCAATGGCGCGTGGTCGGCGCCGCCTGGCTCGGGTGGGGCTTCGACGTGTTCGATGCCTTGCTCTTCAACTACGTTGCTGCAAACTGCATCGCGAGCCTCCTCCATCTGCAGCTCGGCACCCCGGAGGCCAAGTCGGCGGCGCTTTTTTGGACGGGCGTGGCGTCCAGCGTGTTGCTGCTCGGTTCGGCCGCCGGCGGCATCTTGTTCGGGCGCGTTGCTGACCGCGTGGGTCGAAGCCGGACGATGATCGGCACCATGGTGCTGTACGCCATCGGGACGGCGGCGTGCGCGTTCGCGCCAAACATCTGGGTGTTGCTCCTTTGTCGCGTGGTGTCGGCGCTCGGCATCGGGGGCGAGTGGGCCGCCGGTGCTTCCATGGTGGCTGAGGCCGTCCCCGAGAAGCGCCGACTCGAGGCGGGCGCCTTGCTCTACTCCTCGGCGCCGTTGGGGCTTTTCCTTGCGACGTTCGTGAACTGGCTGGTCGCCGGCGTGCTGATGCCCGGGGATCCCGGCAACTCCTGGCGGTGGGTTTTCGCATTTGGCATTCTGCCGGCGCTCGTCGCCATCGGCGTCAGGCGGGGGATCCACGAGCCCAATCGGTTCCAGCAGGTCGTGGCGAGCGCGCCGCGGCAGGCCAGCTTCGGCGAGCTCTTCAGCCCGGCCTGGCGGCGGGCCACGTTTTCCGGACTCGCCATGGCGATCACCGCGATGTTGACCTGGTGGGCGTGCAACGCCTTCATCCCGTTGGTCGCGGGCGGGGTCGGTGGCCGAGCCGCCGCCGCCGCTGGCCTGACCGGCGCCGCTCAGCAGGCGATGATCGAGGGGTCCAAGACGATGGCGACCAACCTCTTCAATCTGGGTGGGCTCGTCGGTACGTTCGTCACGGTGCCGATCGCCAAGCGGCTCGGGCGCCGCTGGATGTACGGGATCTACTTCTCGCTCTCGGCGCTCGCGCTGCTCGCCGCCTTCGCCGTCCAGTGGCCCGAAAATGTGCAAATCTACCTGTACTTTCCGGTCGGCATGACGGTTTTCGGCGTGTTCGGCAGCTTCACGTACTACCTCCCAGAGCTCTTCCCCACGCGGCTGCGGGGCACCGGCGCGGGCTTCTGCTACAACGCCGGCCGAGTCGTGGCGGCGGTCGGGCCGTTCGTGGTCGGCTCGGTCGCGTCGCGCGGTACGGACGCCCTGGTCACCGCGTTCCACCTGCTCAGTGGCGTGGCCGTCGTCCCACTCCTGGGGTTGCTGGCGCTCCCGTGGGTCCTGGAGACCAGGGGGCGGGAGCTCGCCGACTGAACGCTGGACGCGGACTGCTTCCGCGGCCCACGGCGCCGCCCGCGCTAGCTGAAGAGCCGCCCCCACTCCATCCGCAGCAAGTCGGCTTGCTCCGGGCGCATGTCCCGCTCGTGGTCGAACAGCCACTCCGCGAGCCGCCGGCGCAGGTCCTCGTAGCTGATCTGGACCTCGGCGCGACGCTTGGACACGAGCTCGTGGGTGATCGCGTCCAGCGCCCGCGAGTCGATGTGCTGGAGGTCCCGCAGCAGGGCGAGCAGGTCGGCCGCTCGGGGCTCGAACAGGAGATGCTGGGCAGGGGCGAGGCGAGGCGTCATCACGGTTTCCTATCATGGCCGACCCGACGGCACGAAGCGGTTGCCTGCGACCCGCTGCGCCCGACCCTGCAGGACCAGGCCCACGAGGGCCGCGGTGACCTCGCCAAAGGGCATGCCTGTCGTCGCCATCACCCCCTCGGCTGTGTTGCCGACGCCCAGCGCTGCCGCCACGGCGTCGGTCTGGTCGGAAGGGTCCCGTCCGGGTGGAGGTGCCCCGCTGCGCGCCAGGGAGGCGGCCTGGAGCACTGTGTCCCGCCCGCGCACCATCGTCGCGCCGTCCTCGATCAGGTCGAGGCAACCGGCGCTGGCGGGCGCCCCCAGCGGCCCGGGGACGGCCAGCACCTCCTTCCCCAGCCGAAGCGCGTGACCCGCCGTGCCCTTCGCCCCGCTTCGGTGTCCCGCTTCAACGACCACAACGGCGCGCGCAAGCCCTGCGACGATGCGATTCCGCACGGGAAACGTCCACACATCGGCGGGAAGTCCTGGCGGGAATTCGCTGACGACCAGGCCCCCATCGGAGAGCACGCGCGCCCGGAGCGTCGCCTGCCAGTGCGGCATCGGGCTGTCCAGCCCCTGCCCGAGCACCGCGACGGTCGCGCCGGGAGCGGCGAGGTGCGCCTCCCGATCGATACCGCGCGCCAGTCCGCTCACCACGACGCCGCCCGCGACCGCGACCGCCCGCGCGAGATCGCGCGCCTGCTCAAGCCCGTACGGGGTGCACGCCCGGGCCCCGACCACTGCGACTGCGGGGCGGGTGAGCAACGACCGATCCCCCTCAGTCGTCAGCAACACCGGGGCGAAGGGCTGTCCGATGAGGGCGCCAGGCCACTCGGCGTCGGTCGGGACCAGGGCCCGAGGGTCAGACTCCGGGACACGGAGCAGCTTCAGGAGATCAAATGGCAGCCCCGCCACGGCCCATGCCGCTGGGGTGGCCGAGGCCGCAGCCGCAACCCCGCCGAGGGTGGCGATGACCCCCCAAAGGTCGACACGAGCGGCCGCCGCGGCGAGGCCGGCCCAGGGAAAGCGAGATGTACACATTGCCGGACTTCCAGACGGAAGCATGCGGTCGGCCAAGGAAAGGTAGCACGCGCTGTACATCCGTCAAGGAAATTCGGCGGCGCCGTGGCGGCCGTTCCCGCCGTGGCCGCGATACATGACCTCGATCTGGAGCATTCATGACCACCCGCCGCGATCTTCTTGTTGGTGCCTCTGCCCTCGTCGCCCTCGCATCCACCCTCCCCGCGAATGCGGCGGACAAGCCCGCTGCAACAGGCGCAGCCACGCCTGCCAGCGGCGACAAGGCCGCCACCGACAAGCCCGCTGCGCCGACCGGTCCCTTCACCCTGGCCCCCCTGCCGTTCGCCGATACGGACCTTGTCCCCTACATTTCGCAGAACACCCTGTCGTACCACTACGGGAAGCATCACACAGGCTACGTCACGAAGCTCAACGAGCTGTACGTCGGAAACGAGAGCCTCGGCACGACGACAGAGGCGGTCGCGAAGGCAACGTTCGGCGACAAGGACAAGAAGCCGCTGTACAACAACGCGGCGCAGGCCTGGAACCACGCGTTCCTGTGGAACAGCATGAAGAAAGGGGGCGGCGGCTTCCCAACCTCGGGCAAGTTCGCCGACGCGATGAAGGCCGCGTTCACGGACTCGGATGGCTGGAAGAAGGCATTCAAGGAGGCCGCGACGACCCAGTTCGGCAGCGGGTGGGCCTGGCTCATCGCCAAGGACGGGAAGCTCTCGGTCATGCACACGGCGAACGCCGACAGCCCCCAGTGGACCGGCGAGGGCACCCCGCTGCTCGTGCTCGACGTCTGGGAACACGCCTACTACCTGGATTACCAGAACAAGCGCCCCGACTATGTGGCCGCGTTTCTGGACCACCTCGCCAACTTCGACTTCGCGGCGAAGAACTTCGGGTAGACCAGGACTACGGTCGGGACGGGACGGCGTCGTCGGGGGGCTTTGCCGCGGTCCGGATGCCGTCCAAAGCGGCGTAGGCCAGCACACCGACCGCCGATGCGTCGCGCCAGCGGACGGCCCGCGCCACGGCGATCGCGCCAAAAGTCAGCGTGAACGGGAGTAGTCCAGCAAACCCCCGATGCTTGCGGACGTAGTAGCCGGTCGACCGGAAGCGCCAACGTTCGGCCCGCAACGCATCCTCAACGCGCACCCCGCCCGTCAGAGCGGAGAGATGCACCAGCTCCGCGCGCGGCTCGAAGATGAGCGTCCATCCTGCCTTTCGCACACGGTGCGAGTAGTCGGTGTCTTCCAGGAGCGCAGTCCCTGAGTAGTGCCGATCAAAGCCGCCAACCTGGACGACGGCAGCGCGGCGGTAGCTCATGTTCGCACCCTTCAACGATGGGATTTCCATCCTCGCCGTCCCCCAAAGGTTCGTCATCGTCCGCCCGCCTGGGGAGATGTGGGAGGCGGTAACGGTAGAGTTCGGCCGCACCGAGCGCTCCACGATGCGCCCCGTGACACCGCCAACCGTCGGGTCTGCGTAGACGTCGAGGTGCGCGTTCAGAAAGTCCGGGTGCAGGAGGATGACGTCGTCGTCCAGAAAAAGGAGGATGTCGGCGGTAGCCCGCGCGATCGCCTCATTGCGCGCGTTCGGGAGTCCGCGCACAGGGAGATGCGTGTAGTGGAGCCGAGGATCGCGTTGCTCGTCGCAGAAATGCAGGGTGTCGGCGGCCAGTTCGGCGTCCGACTGGTCGACTACCCAGACCTCGATGTCCCGTAACGTTTGGGCCAGCACCTGCCGAATGGTGTCATGCAGCAGCTTCCCACGGTTCAACGTCGGGATCAGGACCGAAAGTGCCGGCATCTCAGCCTTGACCGGCGGGAAGCGCCCGCGCGTAGAGGCCCATCAGTCGGTCCACGCTTCGCGACCACGTGTACGTCTCCTCAACCATCGCGCGGCCTCGCTGGCGCATGCGCGTGGTGTCCGTCGTCATCGCTCGCCGAAGCGCGGTGCGGAGCGCGAATACGTCCTCGGACGGGACCAGGAGCCCGTTCTCGCCGTCCTGCAGGTAGACCTCGCGCGCGGCCTCGACGGCGTCGCTCACGATCGCCAGGGCGCCCGCGTACATGGCCTCGAAGATCACGCCGCCCACGGTCTCTCCGCGGGACGGGAGCACCACGATGTCCGTCTCGAGGAGGAGGGCACAGAGCTCGTGACGCGGGAGCGCGGTGATGACGGCGCGGCCGTGCAGGGGGGCGGCGAGGGCTCGCACCTCCTCGGCGAACTCGGGGTCGTTGACGGGGCCGGCGATCACGACCGTCCAATCGTCGGCGACCTGGTCCGGTCCCTGCAGCAGCGGCGTGATCGCGTTGAGCAGGAGATCCGCGCCTTTCTGGCGGGAGAGGCGCGACGGCGCCAGGACGATGTGGCTGGCGCCGAGCCCCAACCGCGCGCGCACAGCGCTGCCTTCGGATGGGGCGACGTCGAATTCACGGGGATCGACCGCCATGCCGATGTGACATCCCACGTTGGAGAGGCCGAGCCGAGCTTCCAGGGCGCGCGCAGCGGCGGGCGAATCGGCGATCAGCAGGTTGACGGCTGCGAGCTGGCGTCGCGTAATCGTCTGCCAGTACCGACTGCGGACCCGCTTGTTCCAGCCGCCGACGCCCGCGAGGATCTCGTCGAGGAATTCGGCCGTGATGTAGTTCTGGGCAACGAGCGGGATCCGCCTCGCCCGCGCATACGGCACGAGAAGATCCAGATGAATACTCGGAAAACCCACGCAGACCAGCAGGTCCGCGGGCGCAGCGACGTCCGCGATGAACGCCGGCGTGACGGCGTCCTTCTCGTAGGGGTTGTGGAAGGGGAGGGCAAAGCTCCAACGTCGGTGGACGTGGACGCCGCCCTCGACCGTCGAGCCGACCGCGCCGCGCGACGAGAGGTTCAGGTTGGTGAAGGGAGTCGTGTGCACATGGACTTCCCACCCGCGCCGCGCCAACTCCTCCGCCTGGTGCTGCAGGATGACCTCGCCGCCGCCGATGCAGGGGGCGTAGAAGTAGCTGAAGAAGCGGACCGTCACGGGGTTCGGGTATCAAGGATGCCTCGTCGTCGCATCGCGGCTGGCGACGGGGGTGGCGATGCGACCTTCGTCCCGAAACCGAAGCCGCGGGACACGCGCGGCGGGACGTGACGCAGCCTCCTCGGTGGCCTCCGTCCGCCACGCCCCGTCTGCGCCGGCCCAGGCAATCAGCTCGGTAGGGCCGTCCTCTTCCGGCATCCACCGTTCGATCGGCGTGACGACCGAGTCGGGAGCGATCGCCGGGCGGGGGGACAACCCAACAGGGAGGCGCGCAACTGCTGGAGCTCGGGTAGCGCGGCCCGGCGTGGGGGTCGGCGTGAACCGCATCGTCCTTCGCTTCCAGCGCATGTGCTCCGCGAGCTCGCCCGCGAGCCAGGGACCGCGCCAGTCGGCAGGCAGGGCGAGGGCGTTGATCCACGCCTTTTCGAGGAAGCAGACTGCGATCGTCCACGTGAATCCGCCGAGCGCTCCGAACGCCGCCGCGATCGGCCCGCACGCAGCGAACCGCGGCTCGTGCGCCAGCACCGCGGCGGCGAACGCGATGGTGCCGACGCCGCACGCGGCGAGCCACATCGCGACCCCCGCGACCACCACCTTCCCGAGCATCCGGACCACCCTCGGCCGCAGCCTTCCGGCGACGATGACCGCGTCGGAGTCGGCCCCCGGCAGGCTTGGCGCGAGCAGGAACCAGAGCAACAACACCGGCATCATGACGACCACCGCGCGGCGCCGAGCAGATAGGAGGCCCCGACCCCGGAGCCCCCATGACCAAAGCCATCGTCGCCACCGTGTTGTCGGCCCAGACCCAACGACGCGCGCCCCTCGGGCGGTTCGTGGACCTTCTCGCCGGGGCCACGCCGGCCCAGCTTCTGGCCGTCGTGGACGCCGACCGCGTGGACGCGCTCGCCCGAATCAGCGGCGGCCTCACCCGAGCGCAGGCGCTCCGCGAGCAGCACGCGGCGAGCCTCGGCATCAACACGGATGACCTCGCGCTGCGTCGGCTCTACCCCGGCCTCGACGCGGGCATCTACGCCTGCTCGCACTCCATGGGGGTGCCCTCCATCGTTGGACCCGCAGCCGTCCTCCACCAGCTCGCGGAGCTGACCGAGCGCGGCATCGGCGTGTGGGACGACGGCGCCTGGGTCGCGCTGATGGACAGCTACCGGGAGCGGGTCGCGGCGCTTGTCGGCGGGAACCTCGTCGACGGCGACGTTGCCTGGTTTCCGAACGTCTCCGAAGCGCTCGCGGCGGTGCTCGAAGGCGTTGACGGCGGCCGACTTGTGTACACGGCCGGGCACTTCACGACGGGTCACTACGTACACCACCAATGGGCACAGAACACCGGCGGCGCGTTGACGGAGGTGCCGGTCAACCCGGATGGAAGCGTCGAAACAGCGCGGGTCCTGGACGCCCTCACCCCGGACGTCCGCGTGGTCTCGCTCTCCCATGCGCTCTTCGAGTCCGGCTGGCTCCAGGATCTGCCCGCCCTCGCCGCCGGCGTGCGCGAGCGCTGCCCTGACGCCATGCTGCTCGTCGACGCGTACCAGACCGCTGGCACTGTGCCCATCAACGCCGCTGCCCTCGGCGACCACGTCCTGGTGACGGCGGGCGGCCACAAGCAGCTCCGCAGCGCGACCGGGGCCGGTTTTCTCTACGTCCCGAATCGCTGGCTTGGCGGTCCCGGGGCGCTCACCCCCAAGCGCACGGGCTGGTGGGGGCATGCGGCGCCCTTCGCGTTCGAGAAAGGCCCCGTCCGTCGGGCCGAAGACGCCTCGCGCCTGCGCAGCGGCACCCCGACGGTCACCGGCATGGCCATGCTGCTTGGGGAGCTCGCAGCGGCATCGAGCGTCACCGGTGGCGACCTTGGCCTGGCCGTCCGCCGTGCCAGGGAGGTCACTCGGGGGCTTGTGGACGTCGCGATGCGCGCCTGTGCCGTTTCGGGGCTGCGGGTGCGCGGGGACTGGACGAGCGAGCGGCGGGCGGCCTTCGTATGCGTCGAGGTGCGCGACGGGGCGCACGTGGCTGAGGCGCTGGCCGGGGAGGGGATCCACGTGGATTTTCGGCCCGTTTCCGGCGGGGCGACGGACGGTTGGCTGCGCGTGAGCGGGAACCCGGCCGGCTTCGCCTACGAGATCGAGGCGGTGGTTGCGGCCATCGCCCGGCTGACCCGCGCGGCGTGAGGGCGAAGGGGAATGAGCAGCGAGGAGGGGAGTGAACGGGGGCATGGGCACCTCGCGCACCCACCAAGCACGCGCCGTGCCTGAGTCCCGACCCACGTCCAACGCCGAGTCTTCGAGCGTGACTGACGGACTGACGGGGGGTGACGGTTGTCAGTGTCAGACTTCCGTCACCCCTCCGCCACTTCGGCGGGCGTCAAGGGGGGCAACGAAATTTTCCGACAACGCCCGCGGGTCGTCGCCGCCCGGCTCTGGCCGTCGCAGTAGAAGGGCGGATGCTCCTGCTCCTCGCGCTGCTCTCCCTGCCCGCGGCCCGCGCCGCCTGCGTCGTCTCCCAGACCAGCGGCTCCGACGGCATCGAATTCGACGTCGATGTCGACGGGACCTGTCCCAACATCGCGATCATCGCGGACCGGAACGCGACGGTGCAGGCCTGGACCCGGAGCGGTGGCTTCACGGAGAAGCTGCCGAAGGACCAGATCGTGGCGCACCCGTGGGGCCTGCCCGCGCTCGGCTGGCGGATCACGGCCCCGCTCCTCGCAAAGGGCGACCGACTCATCACCAAGCTCACCTGGACGAGCCCGTCCAAGGACGCCCCGCACGTCGACCTGCGCCTGGACGGGAGCGCACCCACGCTCGCCCGCGGGGGAACCGCCCAAAGCACCTGGATATTTGTCGCGTCGCGCCACCCCGAGTGGGGGTTCACCGACCCGAAATTCGGCCGGTTCGAGCGCAAGACCGATTGGGTTTTCGGGGAGGACGGCGAGGCGGGCTGGCTTGACGGGCTGCGTGCGGACGGGGCCGGAGGCTGGTGGCCGGGAGGCGCGGGGACGGTGACGACGACCTCGATCGCAACACCCGCGCCAGCGCTCGGCGAGGTGGCATTGCCGCCTGGCAGCCTGGCGATGAAGCTTGGGGCCGCGAAAGCGACGATGGCGGCGACACTGCTTGGTGCCGGACAAGCCGTGGCTGACGATGTCATCGCGCGGGTTCCTTCGGGAGGCTTCGGGGGCATCTGGATCGCCGAGGCACCCGCCGGCGGCCTCTACCGCTGGCGCGTCGAGAGCGCGGGCGGCGTTGGCGTGGTGGCGGACGACGTCGCCTTCGTCGCCGGGTTGGACGCCCATTTTCGGGTCGCGAGCCTGAACGAGCCGGCGGTGCCGATGGCGCTGCGGGGCGAGCGCGACCTGGACAAGGTCCTGCACGCGCTCTGGGACGACGTCCGCGAGCCGCCGAGGGGCTTGCTCGGCGACGCGTCGCACCCGCGCCTGCTCAATCGGGCATGGCACTCCGGCTGGCTGACGGACGGCGAAAGAGCCCTCGTCCTCCTTCGCTTTCTCGGCCAGGAGCGCATCGCGGCGCGGTGGGTGCTCGCCGGCACCGCCCCCGACCCCTTCACCTACTCCGGCTACGACCACCTCCTCGTCGCCGCCCAGCTCCCCGATTCCAACCAGGTGATCTGGCTCGACCCGTCGTGCGCCTCCTGCGCGCTCGGCGAGATCGACCCCGCCCTCTCCGGCCAGGTCGCCGTCGGTGGCGCCGACCACGCCCCGCTCCTCCCCGGCTCTCTCACCCTCTCAGCCGAAATGCGCATGTCCGACGCCGGCGATCCGATCGTGTACACCACGGTGACCGCCTCGGGGAATGCCGTTCGCTGGCTGCGAGCACGTGTCCCAGACGGCAACGCCGAGGCGGTCGCCCGGGTCTTCGGGGCCGTCGCGCCGACCCAGATCGCAGTGACGGGCTGGGTCGGCGACACCGTCACCGTCGCCTTCGCCTCCGCCTCCTCGCCGCGACCGGTCGCCCTCCCACGTTTCGGCGGCTGACGGGCGGGTTTTGGGATAAACGCGGGCACCCGGAGGTTTCGTGGCGCTTTTGCAGGATCAGGTCGTCCTTGTGACAGGTGCGGGCAACGGGATCGGTCGGGCGTACGCCCACGCGTTCGCAGCCGCCGGCGCGCGCGTTGTCGTCAACGACCTGGGCGGTGGTCGGGACGGAGCGGGCGCCTCCGATGCCCCCGCGCGCACCGTGGTGAACGAGATCATCGCGGCGGGCGGTGATGCCATCGCGGACTTCGGCAGCGTCACAGACCCGGCGGCCTGCGCCGGGATGGTGAAGGCCGCGATCGACCGCTGGGGACGCCTTGATGCCGTCGTGAACAACGCGGGCGTTTTGCGCGACAAGACCTTCGTGAAGGGGACGGACGAGGAGTGGGATCTCGTCGTTGCCGTGCACCTTTCGGGCACTCGCAATGTCGTCCGTGCGGCGCTCCCCGCGCTCTCGGTGAGCGGCGGCTCGATCATCAACACCACGTCCTACACCGGGATGATCGGGAACTTCGGGCAGTCCAACTACGGCGCGGCGAAGGCGGGGATCTACGGGTTCACCCGCGTTTTGTCGTTGGAGCTGGGACGGGCGAAGATCACGGCGAACTGCATCGCACCCATCGCAAAGACCCGGATGACGGCCGAGATCGGCATGGTCGAGGAGGAGTGGACGCCCGAGCAGATCGCCCCCGTCGCTGTGTTCCTCGCCAGCCCGCTCGCCCGGACGGTGACCGGTCGAGTGTTCGGCGTTCAAGGCCAACGAATCCACGTCTACGAGGTCAAGACGAACGACGGCGTGGAGAAGGCCGGCAAGGACCTGTGGACGGCCGAGGAGATCGCGGAAAAGCTCGGTGCAATCACCGGGTTCCCCACAGCCGCGCCCGTCGCCCCCGCTGCGCCCGCCGCCGAGTCCCCCGTCTCGGCCGTCTTCGCCCTTGCCCCGATGGCCTTTCGCCCCGATCGCGCAGGCGATCTCGCGATGCGCCTGCATTTTGCCATCACCGACGGCGTTGGCCAGACGCTGATCGTCAAGGACGGCGTCTGCACGGTCGAGCACGCGCTCACGGGCACGCCGGACTGCACGATGAAGACCGACTCAGAGACCATCATCGGGATCTTCAAGCAGACGACGGACCCCACCAAGGCGTTCATGAAGGGCAAGATCACGGCGGACAACCTCTCTGTCGTCATGAAGTTCGCGACGGTTTTTGACTTCTCCGCCCGCCCGCCAGTTGCAGCAACTCCCGTCGCCGCCGCGCCTGCCGCCCCGGTCGCGCGCACCTGGCCGATCGGCAAGAAGTACGATGGCGGCTTTGCTTTCGCCGAGCCCACCCACGCCGCTGCCTACGCCGCCGCGACCGGCGACGACTCGCCCGCCTACCTCCCGACCGCGCCGGGCGGCCCGATCTGTCCGCCGATGTTCCACGTTCGCCTGATGCACGGCCTGATCTTCCAGATCGCCACCGATCCGGAGCTCGGTCTCGACATCCTCCGCCTCGTCCACGGCGAGCACGACGCCACCTTCCATCGCCCCATCCGCCCCTGGGACCTCGTCCACACCCGCGGCGAGCTGCTCGGCGTCGAGGAGAAGTCCTCCGGGCTCGTCGTGACCTCGGCGTTGTCCGCGTTCGTGGATGGCCAGCTCGCGGTGTCGTGTCGGACCGTGTACTTCATCCGCGGCGGGGGTGCGAAGGGGGCGAAAACCGAGGTCCCCACGACTGAAACGCCCGCGCCTGACCTGACCGTTTCTCTGACCGTCGGCCGTCGCCAGTCCCTCGACTACGCCGCGGCCTCGCTGGACGACAACCCGATCCACACCGATCCCGCGACCGCAACCGCGGCCGGCCTGCCCGGCGTGATCCTTCAGGGCCTGTGCACAATGGCCATGAGCGCTGCTGCGCTCACCCGCGCGCTCGCGGACAACGACGCGCGGCAGCTCCGACGCGTGGCCGTGCGGTTCGCGCGGCCTGTGCTGAACGGCGAACTGCTGACGATCCAAGCCTGGAATCGTCCGAACGGCTGCGCGTTCACGACGGTCAACGACGCTGGCAAGCCCGTGCTGACGCAGGCGCTGATCGAGCTCGCCTAGTGCCCGCCGTCGAGGCCGTCCGTGCACGGTTCCTGGCGGCCACCGGGTCGGCGTTTCCGCGAACGGGGGCGGTCGTCGCCCACCCGCGGCTCTACCAGGAGTTGTTGGACCTGGAGGCGGCGTCGGAGCGTGGACCTGCGCGCACGGGGCGGTTCAGGCGCGGGCAACTATTGGCGTGGGACCGGGCGAGTTCGGCGTGGGAGGCGTGGGACACAGAGTCCGGCCACCGTGTTCACCTCGTCGTCGGTGACTGGTCGCCCAAGGTGCGACCCGGCGTTCTCCCGTGGACGCCTGCGGGGCCCGGCGCGTGGGTCAGCCCGCCGATCGAGCTCTCGCTCGCCGACCTGCTCCCGGACATCGGGGAGGACGCGCTCCTGTGTGCCCAGGTGCTCGTCGCCGCGGTGCGCGCGCTGCCGGATGACGACGGCACGCTTGGCCCTGCGACGGTGGTGCGGTCGGGCGGACGGTGGGGCGTGTCGGGGATTCCCGGCGGAGAACATACAGAAGGTGCGAGCGCCGTCGGACGATTGGCGGCGCTGTTTGGGCACCACGGCGAGGCGCTGGCCGAGCTCGCCGAGAGCCCGCAAGTGCCGGTCGAGACGGTCGCGCGGATGCTGACGACGGAGCTGGCCGATCGGCTCGTGGCGCAGGTCCACCGGATCCGACGTCGGCCTGCGGTGGCGGCGCGCGAGCGTCGGGTTGCCAGCCTTCGACGCCTTGCGGAGCGCCTAGCGCTCGCGGTTCGTCCGCCAGCCGGTCAGGGGTGCTTGTCCGTGGGGAGCGCCGACACCGTCGCGCTCATCGAGAGCGATGGCGTGGTGATTCGCGGGGGTGTACGCGGCGCGTTGCCGGGGGCGAGGCTCGGCGTGCTGTGGGAGCGCGGCGAGCTCGACGGGCACGCGGTCCGGCCGCTGCTGCGCCTGTGGTCCGGTCGACGGCCCGCCGATGAACCACGCCGTTTGCAGGTTCAGGCGGCGCTCGGCGGCGATGACAACTTCGTGGCCGCGGCCCTGGAGTTCCTGCGCGTCAGCGCTCACCTCCGCGTTGACCGGATGCTCCTACTGCGCGGCTGAGGTGCGAAAACTGACGTCGTCGCTTTTGATACGTGTGAAAACTGACGTCGTCGCTTTTGATAGGTTCCGGGGGTCAGTGGCGCTTGCCGAGCCAGGTCTGGTACTTCAGGGCGTCGGCGACGTGCTCGTGGACGATGGGATCGGGGTCGTTGGCGAGCGCGCGGAGGCGGTCCTGGACGCCGGTGGACGGGAGCGATCGGTAGCGCCGGAGCGCTGAGTAGCGCACGCGGGGGCGCGGGTCGTCGAGCCAGCGCCCGAAGACGGCGCCGGCCTCGGGGCCCGGTTGCAGGTTGAAATACACGCCTTCAATCAGGGCGATGTCGACGTCCTCCTCGTCGTCGGCTCCCACAAACCGGCTCGCGTCCGCGAACGTCAGGACGTGGGGCACCGCCTCCTCGCCCGGGAAATCGGGAAAGGTCTCGTACCGGCCGACGCGCATGGCCGGCGGTAGCGCGGCGCCCGTCGCCACCGTGCCGGCGGTCCAGGCCGCCTTCGCCGCATCAAAGCTGCCTGAAAGGCGCACGGCCTCGATGGCCCAGGCGGTGTGCGCCGGGGCGACGTCGTCCCCGGTCGCAGCGCGGGCGACCGCCGGATCCGCCGTTCCCGTGCCCACAAAGCGGTTGTACCACGCGCGAGAGCGCAGCACCTGCGCGGCGTCCTGCCCCAGTTTTCCCGGGATCGCCTCCGTCGCCAGCGCGGCGAGTTCAGCCGGTGTGCGCTGGTCGGTAGCCGGCAATCCCCAGCCGGCGTGCGTGATGCAGAACCGCCCAAAATCCCCCGCGCGCCCGCATTCACCGAGCGAATCGTCCGTCCGCCCGGCCTTCCCAAGCTGCTCGCCCGCCCGAAAGTGGCACTCGTCCTGCCATTTTCCCTCGGGGATTGCCCCGCACGCTGCCGTGACCGTGGCGAGATCCCCGATGTTCGCGGCCTGAGCCGCGGCTTCGACACGACACCCGATCGCCAGCTCCGGATAGGGCTCGGTCGCGCAGCTCTTCAGCATGTCCGCCGGCGCGCCGGATGGCAGCGTCGACAGTCCGACGGGCGCCGACGGGCGCGCGCAGGAGAGCGCGCAACAGATTGCCGCTGTCAACGCGTAGAATGCCGCGTAGCCCGTCCTCAACCGACGGTCCGGATCGGCCCCACAGGGACTAGCCCGGGAGCGGCGGGGGTGGCGGAGGCGGCGGCGGACCGAAGGCAGCCGCGATCTCGGGCACCTGCTTCGGGTCCGTCCAACCTGCCATTCCCTCGCGCCAGACCAGGTGGCGGCCGTTCGGGTTCGCCATCACGGCCTGCGCGATCTGGGCCGGAGGCAATTGCGTCGTCGAGCCGTCGGGCGCGTTGTAGTGGAAGATGACCTGCGGGGGCGGCGGGGGCGGCGGGGGCGGCGCCATCTGGGGCGCGCCAACTTGCGCCGGGTTGAAGGTGCCTCCAGTGGCCGCTCGGCCCAACTGCTGGCCGACAACGCCGCCCATCGCCATGCCCATGCCGGCGTCCATGAACACGTTTGCAGCGCCCGGCCGCTGCGCCGCCGACTGGATGGCGTTCGCGGTCTGGAACTGGGTGTACGCGCCCATGTCGCCGAGCACGCCCATCGACGTGCGCGTGTCCATCATCTTTTCCACCTCGGGCGGGAGCGAGATGTTCTCGACGACAAAGTCCGTGAGCGTGATCCCGTAGTTCTCCTGGAACCAGCCGTTGAGCCGCTGCCGGAGCGCGTCGCCAAAGTCCATGTAGTGCGCGCCGAGGTCCAACGCCGCGATCTTGCTCTCACCGATGGTGTCCGCGAGCGCTGAGACCAGCTTGCGTTTGAGCTGGCCGTTGATCTCGTCCGTCGTCACCCACCCGTTCGTCCCCACGACCTCGCGCAGGAAGACCGCGGGGTCGCTGATGCGGTAGGCGTAGATGCCGAACGCGCGCAGCCGGACCATGCCGAAGTCCTTGTCCCGCATCATGATCGGGTTCGGCGTGCCCCACTTCTGGTCGGTGTTCTGGCGCGTCGACACGAAGTAGACGTCGCCCTTGAACGGGTAATTCAGCGAGTACTTGATCGACTCGAAGAAGCTGGCGATCGCCTTGGTGTTCGTGTTCAGGGTGTAGGTCCCCGGGCCGAAGACCTCCGAGAGCCGCCCCTCGGCGACGAAGACGCCCGCCTGCCCCTCGCGGACCACCAGCTTTCCGCCGTCCTGGATCGCCTGCTGGAACATCGGAAAGCGGTACACCAGCGTGTCCCGCGAGTCGTCCGTCCACGAAATGACATCGAGAAGCTGCGCTTTTGCGTGCTGCGTGAGGGTGTCCCAGAGGCCCATTCGAATTCTCCAAACCGGGGGGTTGCACCCGGACGCAAGACCGTATGTACCCCGTTCCAAACGGGAAGGGGTTTTCGTGATCCGACTGGCCTCCGGCACGCGATACCCGAGAGCAGATGAAGATGGTGCAGATCCTTGGGAGCACGACGATCGCGCGGGTGGCGCTGCCCTGGCTCGCCGAGCGCGCGAGGGTTGTCGCCCTCGATCCCGGGGACGAGGACGAGGCGAGGCCGTGGTTCGCGCCCCTGCGTGCCCTGTGCCGGGATCTCGGGGTTGCCGCTGGTCGACGGCCGGCCGACGTCCTCCTGGACCTCGACCCGGACGCCAGGAAGGTGGAGGCCGGTGCGACCGCGCTCCGCGTTCACGGACCTGCGGGCATCACCCCCGATCTCTGCCGCGCGCTGCTCCCGGGACGGGCCGGGCTCCCGGGCGACTGGTCACTCGTCTGCGGCGACAGCGACGGCGTCCTCGCCCGCGTTCCTCTGGCGGTTTTCCGGGATGACACCGGACTTTTGCTCCGCGAGCGGGCCACCCTGCGCGGGATCGAGGCGCTGGCGGCCGCCTGGGACCGGATCGGCGAGCCGCGCTCGGACGCCCTCGACCCGTGGCCGCCTGTCGCCGCGTCCCGGTTCCGCGGCTCGGAGGCCCACATCCTCTGGGATCAGCCTGCCGACGCGATCCTCGCCCGGATCCACGCCCTGGCCGGTCCCTGGGGCGGCGCGCGCTGCCTCCTGGGTGAGACGCCCATCGCGATCGAAGCAGCAGAGCGGCTCGACCCGGCCCTCGCGGATTCAGCCCTTCCCGGCACCATCGTCAGCGTGGACGCGGGGATTGGGGTTGCGTGCGGCGTCGGTGCGCTGCGGATCCTGACGCTGCGGCCGTCGTGGCGCCCGTTGCGCCGTGCGGGCGAGTACGCGCGCGAGGTGGGCGCGGGCGTCGGCTACCAGTTCGCCTGATCGAGCCGCCGCCGATCCCGGCGCTCGGCACACCTCGCGCCAGCCTCGGCGCTGAATTCCCGCAGTTCCAAGGCCACGAACCCCGCCAGCCGGCGAGTACGCCAGCCGGCACGGTTCGTGCGGGGAACCGCGCGCCGGGGGGCCACTGCCCTCGCCAATCGCGCACTTTCAGCCACTTACGAGGTGAATGTTTGCCCAGCGCCAGCACTGGCCCGCCGATCCTGGCGCTCGCTACCGCTCGCGCCAGTCTCGGCGTTGATTTTTCGGCGTTCCAAGGCCACGTTCGCCGCCAGCCGCCGAAGACGGCAGCCGGCACCGAACGTGC
>CAIMSU010000104.1 GCA_903844155.1 uncultured Pseudomonadota bacterium
CCTTCGACCGGCAGCCTGCTACCCGGCGCTTCGGCGCCTACCGGGATGGGACTTGCACCCACAAGGTAGATGCAGCCCGCCGCCGCGCTCGTCCCCGCCTGCGCGGATTCGGGCTCGGAGGCTTCAGGACGCACCATGGCTGCATCTAGCCCGAGCGCGGACCCGATTGTCAAGCGCTGCCGCGTTACCGGGGCACATGCCCAGAGCCCCCGGATCCGCCCGTCGCGGGGCTGCGCGCGCGCTTGCCGCGGCGACCTCCTACGCGGAATGGCTCGGAGCCGCCGAGGAGTACGACCGACTGACTGGCGGCGATGCGTGGCGAGCCGAGGATGAAAGCCCACACTACGACGCCGATCTGCTGCGTCTGGACCTCGCTTCCCTGCGGCGCCTGCGAGCGACCGGCCCCGCGGCGAGCCTCGAGCTGGCTGACCTGCTCACATCGAGCCTCTACCGCCACCTGGCCGAGCTCGCCGCCCCCGAGCTCTACGAAGGGGCCCTGGCCGGGACCAAACACCTCGTGGCGGACTACCTCGCCGAGGTGGAGCGGGCGTTGCAGTGGCTGGCCGTCACAGCGCTGCCAGGCATCGGCAACGATGAAAAGAAAAGCCGATTTACCCAGGCGTTTCGGGTGTACGGGCGGTCGGCGCTGATGCTGTCGGGCGGCGCAACCTGGGGATTCCATCACCTCGGCGTTGTGAAGGCGCTCTTCGAGCAGGGCGTGTTGCCGCAGATCCTCTCCGGCGCGAGCACGGGGGCGATGATCGCAGCGGGCGTGTGCGTCCGGACGGACACGGAGCTGGCCGATCTCTACACACACCCCGAGCAGATGCGGCTCGACGGCCTCTCCCCGGTTGGCCTGCGCCGAGGGATCGAGGGGGGCGCGCTGCTGGACCCCGAGCGCCTCCACGACGTGCTGCGCCACAACATCGGCGACTACACATTCGCGGAGGCCTGGGCCCGCAGCGGGCGCGCGCTGAACATCTCGGTCTCGCCCACCCGCCGGCGACAGAAGGCAAGACTTCTGACACATCTCACGACCCCAGACGTGCTCGTGGCGAGCGCCGCGCTCGCGTCGAGTGCGCTCCCGGGCCTGTTCCCGCCCGTCGTTTTGGAGGCCCGGAACGCGGCCGGCGAGCGCGTCGTGTACGGCCCAAACGAGCGGTGGGTGGACGGGTCCCTGCACGAAGACCTGCCAAAATTGCGGCTTGCAAGGCTCCACAACGTGAACCACTTCATCGTGAGCCAGACCAACCCGCACGTGGTCCCCTTCGCTCGCGGCGTCAGCGGGGTCGCGCCCGCCGTCGCAGGGCTGACAACTTCTGCAGCGCGCGCACTTCGCCGCCTCCCGGGGCCGCTTGGTCAGCTCGCGGATCACGCGAACGCTCTGGCGAGCCAGGACTACAGCGGCGACATCGACATCTACCCACAGTTCCGCCCGGAGCTGCTCGTCCGGATCGTCGCCAACCCGACCCGCGCCGATCTGGACGCCTTCATCCGCTCCGGGGAGCGCTCCACCTGGCCAAAGATCGCGATGATCACCGATCAAACACGGGTCGGGCGGGCGTTTGAGCGCGCGATGGGACTCTTGTGAAGCGCCCGGCGAGCACGACGCTGGCGGCGATCGTCGCCGGTGTGATCCTGCTGGTCACCGGCAGCCTCGTCGCCCCGAGCAGTGGGGCCGCAGACGCGGTCGGACCGTTGCTGCTCTCACTCGCGGTCATCCTCGCGGCCGCCAAGCTTGGCGGACACATGGCGGCCCGGCTCGGCCAGGCGCCGGTCCTCGGAGAGCTGCTGGCGGGTGTGCTCATCGGCAACCTCGGGCTCTGGCCTGGACTCGGCGCCGACCCCGTCGTCGACGTGTTCGCACGGCTGGGCGTGGTGCTGTTGATGTTCGAGGTCGGGCTCGACTCGACCGTCAGCGAGCTGCTTCGGGTCGGCCGCTCCGCGGTGCTGGTCGCGCTGTGCGGGACGATCGCCAGCTTTGGTCTTGGGTGGTGCGCGAGCCGTGCCCTGCTCCCCTCAGCGCCAGCAGCCACGCATGTGTTCCTGGGCGCGGCCATCACGGCGACGAGCGTCGGGATCAGCGCCCGCACGCTGAAGGACCTCGGCGCCGCCGGGAGCGCGGAAGCCAGGGTGATCCTGGGGGCAGCGGTGGTGGATGACGTGTTCGCGCTCGTCGTCCTGGCGGTGGTCGGGGCGTGGGCGGCGAACCCGGCGGCCGCGGGCGCGATCGCGTGGGGGCAGGCCGGGGGGCTGGTCGCCAAGACGCTAGGATTCCTGACGTTGGCGCTGGTTGTCGGTCGGCAGGTCACACCACGCGGCTTTCAGTTGGCGGTTCGGCTCCGAACCTCCGGCGCACTTCTGGCCGTCGGCCTCGCCTTCTGCTTCAGCCTGGCGTGGGCGGCCGGCGCCATCGGCCTGGCACCGTTGGTCGGGGCGTTTGCGGCCGGGCTCGTGCTGGAGGACTCCCATTCAGCGGGCTTCGTCGAGCGCGGCGAGCGACCCCTCGCCGATCTCGTCTCGCCGCTGACCTCCTTCCTGATCCCGGTGTTCTTTGTCCTCATCGGCATCCGCACGGACCTCCACGCGCTCGGGGGCGGCGTGCTGGGCCTGGCCAGCGCGCTGTCAGCGGCCGCGATCCTTGGAAAGCTGGCGTGCGCGCTCGGCGTGGTGACCCCTGGGACGCGCCGCACCGTCGTCGCAGCAGCCATGATCCCCCGAGGCGAGGTGAGCCTGATCTTCGCGGCGGTCGGCACGTCGTTGACCGCAGGCGGCGTGCCCCTCATCGATGCCCAGGGATACTCTGCGATTGTGGCCATGGTGTTCGCGACGACGCTGGTCACGCCTGCCGCGCTTCGGTGGGCCATCAGGCGGTAGACCGGGCGCCATCCGGGCAACCGCGGCCGAGCCCGGGCGCCGCTCGACCCGTAGCAGCGACCGCTCGCCACGCTCTCTCGCCCGTCCAGCCCGATCACGCTGCTTGCGGCTCCCTCTCCGCGTGACGGGAGGGCATGCGCATCGTCGTCTACGAGTTGAACGAGGTCCCCTGGCGCGTGCTCGACGCGCACATCAAACGCCGCCCGTCGGGTGGCCTGGCTCGACTGGTGCGGTCCGGCGCCAATTTCACAACGGTCGCCCACCCGGCAGACGCGCTCCACCCCTGGGTCACGTGGCCGACGATGCACCGCGGCGCGCCTTCGCCCGTGCACGGCGTTCGGTTCATCGGGCAGGATCCGACGACCTTTGGCGGCCGCCCCCTCTGGGACATCGTCCGCCAGAAGGGAAGAAGTGCCGGTCTCTTCGGGTGCTTGCAGAGTGGACGGCCGGGAGCCCTCGGCTCGGCGGACTTTCAACTCCCCGACTGCTTCGCGCCAGACGACGACGCAGCACCTCGGGAACTCTCCCCGTTCCAACGCCTGATCCGCGCGAACGTGCGTGCCTGCGGCCGAGTCGTCGGCCCCGGAACCGCCCCGGCCCCCTCCGACCTTCGAGCGCTCGCACGGCTCGGGGTGCGTCCGTCAACCGTCCTCGCCGGAGCAGCCCAGGTCGCGGCAGAAGGGTGGGACCCGCGCCTCCGGTACCGTCGCCCGTCGTTCGCCGGCCGACTCGGGTTCGACCTCTTCCTGGCGCAGTGGCGACAAAAGAAGCCGGACTACGCTGCGTTCTTCACGACCGACCTCGCGTTCCGGATGCACCGCTACTGGCGCTCCGCCTTTCCAGCCGACTTCGACAGGCCCGCCCCGCCCGGGGAGGCCATCTACGCTGGGGCGATCGCGGAGGCCATGGACCACGCAGACGCCCACCTCACCGCCCTGATGCGCGCCGCAGATCGCGACCCGGCGCTCATCGTGGCCCTCGCGGGCAGCATGGGACAGGCGGCCGTCCCCGTCGCCGAGGAACCCGGGGCCCTCCGCCTCGACGACGTCGCCGCAATGCTCGAGCGGCTTGGTCATTACGGCCGATGGACGTCCGCTTTCGCCATGGAGCCCGATGTCACGCTGACGTTCGCCGACGAGACCGCAGCGGCGACGCTGGACAAACGGGCGAGGAGCGTGGTGGATCGGGATGGCGCGCCGATCTTCGCGGTGGAGCAGGCCGGCACCCGCGTGTCCGTTCACGTGAACCAGCATGCCGCTGCCCTTCGGTTTGGCGAGGCTGTCGTCGACGGGGTCACCATTCCAATCCAGCAGCTCGGGCTCGCGTGCATCCAACCAGAAACACCCGGAACAGCGCACCATATCCGGGATGGCGTGCTCGTCTTCGCCGGCCAGCGGATCCGTCCGACGGGCACCCGGACCCCGATCTGCGCCACGCGCTACGCTCCAACCGTGCTCGTCGCCCTCGGAATCCCCCCGCACACGCCCGGTCAGCCGGTCGATATCCTTCGATGAACGCTACGTATCTCGACACGCTCCGGGCCCTCGCTGCGCCACGTCGCGCCGGGCCTCTCGTCTTGGTCACCGGCGCGCTGCTCGCGGCACAGGCCTGGTACACCCGGGCGCCGCTCCACATCGCCCTCGGGCTTGGCGCGGTCGTTGGATTCCTCGCGTTGTCACCGTACCTTTGGCGACGATGGGGAGGGGGCGGTGGACGGGCGAAGCGGTCGACCGGCGCGGGCGTGGCGATCGCGATCGCGTCGATGCTACCAGGATTTATCGGGTTCTTTGTCATTCCCCGGGTCGACGGCCTGGCCACAGACTTTCTGGGCGCGGGGCTGAACGGCGTCGTGGTCGGGGCGCTGTTCCTGGTTGGCGGCTGGGGATTGGCGCGGGACATCGACCAGGAGGAGGCGATCGCCCGAGAGACTGCCCGGTCGGCCGAGCTGGCGAGGCTGGCGGAGCACGCCGAACTCCTCGCCTTGAAGGCGAACCTTGACCCCCACTTCCTCTTCAACACGCTCAACGCCATCGCGGCCTGGTGCGCCGAGGACCCGGCCGTAGCGGAGGCCGCCCTGCTCAAACTCGCGACGGTGCTTCGGGATGTGTACGCCGGAATCAGCGCGCCAACCTGGCCGCTCGCGCGCGAGCTGGCCCTGGCGCGCGATGTCTGCGCCCTCCACGCCGTCCGCGACCCCGAGCGCTACGCCGCGATCTGGGACGACGAGGGCGAGGAGGCGATCGCCGGCGTCCCGGTGCCCCCGCTGCTTTTGCTGCCCGTCATCGAAAACGCGTACAAGCACGGGCCGTCGGCCGGTCACAGCGGCCCGGTTCGCGTCCGGTTCGAGGTGGACGGCGGGTTTGTCGACGTCGTCGTCGCGAATCCGGGGCCGTTTCTGGGACCGCGGCCGGGTGGGCAGGGGCTTGACCTCGTCACCCGTCGCGCCGCCCTTGTCGGCGGGAGCTTTGCGATTCACGGCGTTCCCGGCGGTACCGAGGCGCGGGTCCGGCTGGTGCGGTAGGCTCTGAGGAGGAAGGCCCCGTGCGCGTGCTCATCGCCGACGACGAGTCCCTGGCCCGCGCGCGCCTCAACCGGCTCCTGCGAGCGATCCCCGACGTGGAGCTCGCCGGCGAGGTCCATGACGGGCCCGCGGTCCTCGCGCGCATCGCTGCAGGCGACGTCGACGTCGTCCTGCTCGACATCCAGATGCCCGGGATCTCAGGGGTTGACGCCATGCAATGCTGGCCGACGGCGGGGCCGCTGATCGTGTTCGTCACCGCACACGCCGACCACGCGATCGCGGCGTTCGACGGGGGTGCCGCTGACTACCTGCTCAAGCCCGTCGCGCCGGATCGGTTGGCCCTGGCCCTGGATCGTGCGCGGGTGAGGCTGGAGACCAGGGCAGTGGCCTCCCCGACGCCGATCCCGATATCCGCCGCCGTCGTCCACCCGCCGACAACCCGGGCAGGTCCGATCGCCATCGACACACGGCTCGGGATCATCGTGCTACAACCCGAACAGATCCTCGCAGTAAGCCTGGATGGTGTGTCGACTGTGTTGACCACGACCCGCGGCCGCTTCCACACTGAGCGCACCCTCACCGAACTGGAGACCGCGCTTGCTGGTGAGCTGCGCCGGGTTCACCGCTCAGCACTCCTGCGCATCGCCAGCGTGCAGCGCTTTGAGCCCCAGGATTCCGGCGCCTACATGGCCCTCCTGCAGGATGGCACTGGGATTCCGGTGTCGCGCGCGGTCGCGCGGGAGCTGCGGCGGGAGTGGGGGCTGGGGTGACGGCAATGGCTGGATCGTGGCGTTCAAGCATCTCACCGCGTGATGGCGCGTCAGGCGCGTTGCGCCAGCGGCGTGGGGCTTGCTGCCCGAGCTTGTCGCCGTGCAGGGCATGGTGGGCCGCGTGCGCGCGCTCAAGCCGGTCGCACAGCTCCGGGTCGGCCCGGAGCCGCCCGGCGGCGCAGGCCCGAACGGTCTCCAGCAGCCCGAAGCGCGGATCGCCGCTGGCCCCCACGACGAGCAGCGAGTGGTCGGCCAGCTCTTCGAGGCGTTCCGGCGCGTCCGGGCCGAGCACGGCCTCGGCCGCTTCAAGGGAGAAGTCGCCGACGAAGGCACCGAGCGCGCTTGGCGACGCGCGCCCCGACCCGGGCAGGATCGCCCACGAGAGATCCATGGCCTCGCGCTCGGACATCCGCTCCCGGCCCACCGCGCGCAACAGATCGAGCCGCCGGTGCAGGCGCTCGGCGATCTCGCCCGGCCGCAGCAGGCGGAGTCCTGCTGCCAGCTCGATCGCCAGCGGCAGCCCGTCCAGGGCGGCGACCACACGGGCCGCGTCTTCCCGATCATCGGGCCGCACGGGCCGGCTGCGCTCGAACAGCGCGACCCCGGCTCGGGTCCGACGACCGCGCGAACGCGCGTCAGCCACGAACCCGGTACGGCCGGCCGCAGCGCGACCAGCCCGTGCACGAGCAACGCGAATCCGCGGTGCCAGCGTCGGATGCGGCGGGTTGCCCCGGACACGAGCTGGCCCGGCGGCGTGGGCAACGGACGATGCAGTCCAGCGGCGTTGGCCCCGGCCACATGACCGGGGCCCGCATCGACCGCCGCCTCCCACTGGTCGAGGGTGAGGTCGCGGTAGGCGCAGACGTCGGCTGGAAGCAGGCGGTCATACCGGCCACAATCGCGGCAGTGCAGGACGAGGATCTGCCGGAACGATCCGTAGAAGTAGCGGCCCGGCCAACCATCCACCGTCATCCGGCGCTGGCACCAAGGACACGGAACCCACGGGATCGGCGTCCCGGGCGTCGGGTAGGTTCT
Organism: uncultured Pseudomonadota bacterium; assembly: GCA_903844155.1. Classification (GTDB taxonomy): domain Bacteria; phylum Myxococcota_A; class UBA796; order UBA796; family SXON01; genus CAIUMM01. Next base: position 7,204 of record CAIMSU010000104.1, read on the forward strand.
GCCAGCGAGAGCGGGGATGGTTAGCGAGGCTGCACGGGCCTCGCCGAAATCCTCGCTCGAACCGCCAAGAACGTTTGGGGATCTCGGCGAGGTTTCACCTCTACCCGATCACGAACACGCCGGGCTGATCCGCGGGCGGATCTACGTGAGCGCGGTGGAGAGTGGGGCGTCAGGCAGTGGCGGGGACGGGCGAGCGTGGCGGCCTACACCTGGCGCTCTGCGCCGGGTAGGTAAGTTACACACCAATCGGAGTCGCGAACACAGATGACCCCAGACTGGCACGACCAGCCCGCTACAGTCGCGCCTTGGATCGAGCTCCCGGCCACCGACGCCGACCACGCCAGGTTGCGGGCGGATCCGCGCTACGCCGCCCTCGCGGACAGGTGGCGCGAGGTCTCGCGCGGCTTCGGCGGGCGCTGACCGTTGCCCCTCCCCCGACCAAGGGTCCGCCCGGGCGTCGCCGCGCTGGTCGTGGCGGTTGCGGCGTGCAAGCCCTCACCCGACGACGACGCCTGCTTCTCCCTGCTGGCCGACCCCGCAGTGGTCAACTTCGTCCAGCCCTTCGACGTGTACGTCGACAGCACGCACCGCCGGGTGTGGGGCACGGCGCTCGGTACGGCGAGCCTCGCGGAGATCGACGCGGACACGTTCGTCGCCGGCGAGACGATCCGCCTCGGCGAGACCGCGCTGGAGCGCCCGCAGGTCATCGCCGACGTGGCCGGCGTCGCGTGGATCGGTAGCACGTCGGCGCCGTCGCTCTACCGCTGGGACCCGACGCTCGATGATCTGACGACGTCCACCCCGCTCGACACCGTCAGCGCGCTGGTCCCCCGGCCGGGCGGTGGGCTCGTCGCCTTCGGGCTCTTGAATTCGGTACACACCCTCGCGTTGATCGACGCGGACGGCACCGTGGGCATCACGCAGCCGGTCCCTGGCGCCGGCGGGATCGCGCCGCTCGCCGACGGATTGTTGCTGCTCGGAGAGGCGGGCGAGGTGCGCGGCTGGGATGATCTGGCGCTGGTCCGGACCTGTCCCCTGCCCTTCGAGGCGCAGAACGGGGCCGGCCTCGCGGACGGCGGCGTCGTCGTGACGGACGATGACCGGATCGGCTACTCCGACTGCACCACGACGCTGCAGTGGGACGTGGGGGTCGAAGCGAAGGAGATCGCGCCCTACGCCGACGGCGCCCTCGTCCTCGACCGCATCGGCCCCGAGGATCCCAACCTCGGGATGGCCTGGATGGTGACAAGCGCAGGCGTCACGCCCGACTTCCAGACGGCGAAGAACACTGGGTTCGGCGGCATCGACCCGGTCACCGGCCTCTTGTGGGGGAACAGCGAGGGCACCGCGGAGATCACCGCGTTCGATCCAGGGAGCGGGGCGGAGGTGGTGGCTGACAAGCTCGGCACGTTCGTGGACGGCATCGCCCCGGACCCCGACGAGCCCGGCGTGATGATCGCGACCGGGCGGCTGTCCGACACCGTCGAGCGCGTTGTGGACGGCGTGGTGACGGCCCGCACGGACCTCGTGCATTGGCCGTACTCGCCGGCGATCGACGACACGCGCGGCATGGTGTGGATGGTGCGGCAGACCGACGGGACGATCATCGGCCTCGACGCGACGACGCTGGGGCCGATCACGGAGATCGACCTCGGGTTCGCCCCGAACCCGCTCCTCACCTTCTCGACGCTCACCTACGACCGATCCCGGGACTTACTCTACCTCGCCGAGAGCTACTCCGACACGCTCGTCCTCGTTGATCCCGGCAACCGCGCCGAGATCGCCCGGTGGTCGCTCGGCGGCCCCGTGATCACCGACCCTGATGCAATCGGCGAGCTCACCGTGCGCGTAGATTCAAGCAGCGGCTACGTCCTGGTCGGGCGCACCAACGACGGGCGGATCGTGCGAGTGGATCCCGTCAGCGGCGAGGTGGTCACCACGGACTTCACTGCCAACTCCCCCAGCGAGCGTCAGATCGACAGCCTCCACACCTTCCCGGAGCACGGCGTCTTCTTCATGGGCGGGCACGGCTTCGACACCCGGACCCTCGCCCCCGAGGTCACGATCCCCGCCTCCGACGTGATCGCCACCGAGCCGAGGGACGACTGGCTCGCCGTCTCGCCCGACCAGCAGGAGCTTCAACGCCTCGACGCCGACGGCAAGGTGAAGGCGGCGTTGAACATCGCCGACAAAACGCTGAACGCGATGATCGTCGACATCACCTTCGACTTGAAGACCTTGCTCGTGGGCCACGCGGACGACGCCACGATCTGCCGGTACCCCACCTCCGACGTGAGATGATCCGATTCCGGGCGAAACGCAGAGCGTGTCCCGTCCCGCTGGTTTGGCCCAGGAACATCCCGGCCCGGAGGGTGCTGGAGGGCGATCAGTCGGCCAAGTTGCCGGATCTCAACGAGTAATCGCCGTTCGAACCCGATAGCGGGTCGCACTTCTGGGTTCACGCCAACAACGAAGCCGAGGTGGATGAACGCGCCGATGACAGACGGACGCTTCACCTTGCCGCGGGCGTGTTGCTCCTCCGCGAACGCCCGGGCCCGCTCCGGATTCTGCTCCCAGAAGTAGATCCCTTCGCCAAGCCAGTCCCACTGCCCGAGGCGTTCGTCGAACTTCTTGACGGCGTCAGAAAGCTGGCTAAGCGGCCTTCGGAGGTTCCATGCAGGGCCGACAGTTGACGAGCACCGAAGTCGATGCCACCCGCCGTCGCGTGGTGGAGGTGGCCACGGCGCTTCTGCAGGAAGAAGGGCGCGAGGCCTGCACCCTTCGGCGGGTCGCCGCCGTGGCTGGCATGAGCCGGAGCACGCCCTACACCTACTTTTCCAACAAGGAGGCGCTCATCGACGCGGTGCGCGCAGCCGCGCTTCACGCGCTGTCGGACCACTGCGAGGCGGCCGTCGCCGCGGCAGGCGATCTCGCTGGGCGGGTCCGGGCGCTCGGGCAGGCGTACCTCGACTTCGCATTCGCGCACGCGTCGTTGTACGACCTCATCTTCGAGGCGTACAGCGCTGGTGCCGAGCACCAGGCAGCTTCGGCCCGCTATCGCGCCATCGCGGCCGGTCCCCTTGGCGAGGCGCGCGCCGCGGGACTCTCCACGCTCCCGCCCGAGCGACTGGGCTCCGTGCTTTGGGCTGCAACCCACGGCCTCATCGCACTCCGGCGCGCCGGCAAGGTTGACGAGCCGACGTTCGAGACCGTGCTCGCGGACACCAGGGAGGTGTTGGCCTTCGGGTTCGTGCCTCGGGCGATGGCGGGATGAGCCGCCGGCGACTGCTGGTGCGCCTCGGCGTCTTCGCACTACTGGGTCTCACGGTCGGCATCCCCATCGCGAGCGCGGGCGGGTTGAGCGCGTGGCTGGTCCGCTCGATCACGCCGAAAGATTCGTTCGCCGACGAGATCCCACCTCGCGCGCCGGACTACTCCCTACCCACGGCTTGGAGCGCCCTACCCGAACTCGACGACCTCGCGGACCGGGTGCCGCCGGGCCTCTCTACCGTCGCGGCCGCCGACGCGCGCGTCGACGCTTTCTACGTCCACTCAACCTCCTCGGTGGACCCGACGTGGAACGCCTCGTGGGAGGACCCGAAAATCGCGGCGGCCAGCGACCGGGGTGGCGCCCTGATTCAGGCGTCCGCGTTCAACGCGATCGGCGCCATCTACGCCCCACGGTACCGCCAGTCGACCGGGGTGGCCTTCTACACCCGCAGCGCAGATGGCGATGCCGCGATCGACCTCGCCTACTCCGACATCGACCGGGCCTTCACAGCCTTCCTCGCCCGTCGCACTCCCGGTCGCCCGTTCCTGCTCGCCGCGCACAGCCAGGGCGCGGCTCTGCTCGCCCGCCTCCTCGTCCGCCGTGTTTCGGGCACCCCGCTCCGCGATCAGCTTGTCGCCGCCTGGATCATCGGCAGTGGCCTCACGCACGAGAGACTGGCGAGGGACGCCCCCGACATCCCCGCGTGTGCCGGGTCGCGCGATGTGGGATGCGTGGTGGCTTGGAACGCGCGCAGCCCGGACTACAAGCCTGGTGGGGTCGAACTGTGGTATCCCGCGGGTGAACACCGGGTATGCACCAACCCCCTGTCGGGAGTGGGCGAGGGCGGCCCGATGCCAGCATCCGCCAACCTCGGGGCCGTATTCCTCCAAACCGCACACCCTGCGCCGCGACCCGGCCTCGCCGACGCCGCGTGCGTGGACGGTACGCTCCGCGTACAGATCCACGGCAGGGTGCCGCGGGATCTCCCGAGCCGCATCCTCGATTGGGCAATCGGGAAGGGCAACTACCACCCCATCGAGTACGAGCTGTTCTGGTCCAACATCCGCTCGAACGCGGCGGAACGCGTGGCCGCGTGGGAGAGCGCCCACGCAGGCTGACAGCGCCCCGACTTTGCCGGATCTCAAGGGGTAATCGCTGTTCGAATCCCGTTGCGGGTCGGCCTTCCGCCTTCACCCCAACAGCGAAAAGGCCCTGTTCAACGGAAGCTGAACCGGGCCAGCGTGTGGTAGCCCCAACGGGACGATTTCGGAACTGGGTACGCGAGAACGGGGAGCTGTGCAGGGAGATAGTGAGGGAGGGGTATCACCGTTGATACTTAACTATCCAGAGGGGCGGGCGGCTGACCGACCCGCCGGATCACTCGCAAGGGCGTCCCACGGTGGTCGCGGCGACGACGTCCGGGTCGAACGCGCAGCTCGCCACAACTTGCACCGTGGCTCCTGAAACCGGGCAGTCCCCGGTCGCGATGGAGACGTCCTGGAGGGCGAGGGTGCCGACCGTCGTGCTGTCCCGAGCGAGCGTGACGCCCGCCGGCTCCCCGTCGCCCATCCAGTCGTTGTCGAGGAAGAACTGGAACGAGCCGGAGTCGGGCTGGTCTCCGGTCTCCCGGCGTCCCTCGATACAGACCATGCCGCCCCCGCAGCCGTCGAGCGCCGGCCAGGGCGCGCAGATCGTCACGTCGAACTCGGTGACGCTGTCCGCATCAGGGTGCGCGTCGGTGGCCCACGCCCCCTCGGTGGCGGTCATCAAGAGGCCGTCGGTCGGCAGATCGGATGCGGGAAGGCCGTCCACGGTGGCGTCGAGGTCGGTCGCGGCGTCGCTCGTGGTGATCATGAGGTAGGCGGTGCCCCCTCCCAGCGACTCCGCGTCCCACGAAGGGCAGGTCAGCGGGCATCCGGCGGCGGGGACGACCGCCGCGAGGGCGAGTAGCTGGAAGATCCTCGGGCGTGGCCCCCGACAGGGCGTGGCTCCCTCCCGCCGGGCTGGTGCCCATCTGCTCGACCGGGCTGGTGGCGTCGAATGCCCAGCGGAGGGTGAAGGCGCTGATGCCGCAGCTTGGTGCCCCGTCCCACTCCACGCCATCGGCGCTCAGGGTTCCGCCCGCATCGGAAAGATCGGAGACCGTGGCCGTCACCGCGGACCCGATCCAGCGGTAGCCGTCGTCATCGTAGACGTAGGGTTCGACCGTGGAGCCCTGGGTGTCGCCCCACTCCAACTCGAACCCGGTCGCGGCGCAGTCCACAGCGTCCGCGCGGGCAAGGGTGATGTAGGCGAACCCGTGGTTTGCCTCCCCGATCTCGCTGCGGATCCAGGCCCCCGCCACGGCGTACTCCGGCGTGACCTGAAGGTACAAACCGCCCGCGCCGGGCGTCCCTACTTCGCCGCGTGCCCGTACTGCTGCGCGTACCGCTCGGGGGTCCAGTCGTAGTCCGGGTGAATTTTGCCGTTCGCGTCGAGCAGGCCGATCCGCTTGGCCTCCTCGATCTGCTCATCCAGCGTCATCGCGTCCCACTCCGCTTGCGCGCGATGGCAGGACTCGATGAGGTCGGTGGGTTCGTAGGGGTTGCGAACGGGCTTCACGTGTGGCTCCATGCTGGCACGTACGTCGGGAGGAAGTACCCCAATACCACGGATGGGTCGCGCACCGCCACCTGCACGTGCGTCTTCCCGTAGATCCGGCTTCCGGGGAAGGCCGGGTCGCCCTCCACAAACACACCCCGGACGGTCTGAAAGTGCGTGCCGCCTTCGCGCCTGTCCGCGCTGCTCATCGCGAAGTTCAGCACCGCGCAGTCGAGGTTCCGCAGGAGCAGGTCGTGGTCACCGGGCTGCGCGGCTCGGTTTACGGGGAGTACGGTCCCTGCTGCGCGGGCGACGGCTTCGCACCGCAGATGCCACGCCCCAAGCTCCTTCGTCGCCCACCTGTCCGTCAGATCGAAGCAGCGCCCGAGGTGCAGGTACGCCCCGATCACAGCGGGCTTGTTGACGCCGCCGCGCTGCTGCTGCTCGTGCGCGAACTCCCACGCCCGCTCGATGGACTGCTCCCAGAAGTAGATCCCATGCCCGAGCCAGTCCCACGGGTTCTGGCTGGGCTTGAGCGCGCCGCCTCGCAGCACGCGGTCCGCGGTGGTGCGGTCGCAGCCGTGGTAGCCCACGACAAGCCGGGGGTGGTCGATGATCGGGTTCACGGGCATCGCCTATCCGCAGCGTCCGCGTAGTGCCGCCGCGCGACGCCCCAGAACGAGTTCAGGCAGCACTTCTCGCCGTCACGCCATCGACCCCGAAAGTCCAGCTTCACACGCCAGCTTCCACCCGCTGTCACCGTGACGGCGGGGTTGTGACGGTTGTGACGGCCGAGGGCGGTTTCGGGCGTCACAGGGCGGTTGGTGGTCCCCCATAATCCAGTTATAACCTGCATTATGGTGGATTTGGTAGCCCTGACGGGACGATTTCGGAACTGGATCCGGGAGAACGGGGAGCTGTGCAGGGAGATGGTGAGGGAGGGATATGCGCGATGAAGCTTTGCTTCTGCGCGGCCCCCGCTCGCGCAGGCGCTACGTGGCCTCGGCGTCAGGCGGCGTCGGGCCGCCGTAGCGCGGGTGAAGCTGGAGGTCCGGCGTGAGGATGCCGATCTCGATGAGGAACGCGGTGCGCTCCTCTGCCGTCAGCGAAGCCCAGCGTGCGCGCACGGCGGCCGAGTCGGCGGCGATTTGGGGATCGGCGTAGGGGTTGGTGGGCTGGTTCATTTCAGGCTCCAGAAGAAGTATAGCTTGAGGGGCGGAAGTAGCCGACGATAACCGCAGGGTCGCGGACCGCGACCTGGGTGTGCGTCTTCGTGAAAATAGACCCGCCCGGGAACGCGGGCACTCCCTCGACGAATACGCCGCGGACCGTCTGGTGGAACTTGTCGCCACCCCCGAGCGTCCGGTCCGCGTCGCGCAGGTAGAAGTTCAGCACGGCGCAGTCGAGCTCGCGAAGCAGTAGGTCATCACCGCCACCGCTGCCTGGCCGGTTGACCGGCACCGGAGCGCCGATGGCCGCGAGTTCGGGCAGCAGGGCGGCGTGCGCGCCGCCGAGCGCGCCGGTTGCCGCACTGCGGGTGAGGTCGAAGCAACGGCCGAGGTGGATGAACGCGCCGATGACGGACGGCCGCTTCACCTTGCCGCGCGCGTGTTGCTCCTCCGCGAACGCCCAGGCTCGCTCGGGGTTCTGCTCCCAGAAGTAGATCCCCTCGCCGAGCCAGTCCCATCGGTTGCTGCTGGGCTTCATCGGCTCTCCGGTGACGAGCACACGATCGGCGGTCGCCTGGTCGCACCCGTGGAAGCCTACGATGACGCGGTGGTCGAGGAGAGCGAGGGGGGAGGGCATGAGCATTCCTGAGGCCACACAAGGTGCTTCGAGTCTTTCTGGCCCGCGGCCTCGCGGTTCTGGAGGGCTAGGACCCGCCTCATGGCCCTCCAAGCCCGCGCGGCTAATGTCGTTGCCAGCTCATGAGAGCGCCCAGGCCCGGCCGGGCCGAAGACAATCGGCTCATGCGCGGCGCAAAGCGGCAGCATTCGGTACAATCCCTCCGTAAAACCTGCGCGTGTCCAGAGGCGAGGGGCGGCGGGGCGGATTACCTAATCGGTTACCCTCGCGGCATGACGTTCCCCCCCGTCGAAAGGCCCAATCTGGCGCTGTGCTCCTGGCCCTTCGTGCTCGCCTTGACCGGCTGCCCCGGCCCAAAGGCGGGGGTGGACACCGCGCTCGATTTTGCCGACGTCGACGCGGTCCTCTACGGCGAGGCCACCAACGCCCAGGCCGGCGTCTCGCTCTCGGCCGCGGGGGACATGGACGGGGATGGCTACGATGACGTGCTGGTCGGCGCGCCTGGCGATGCGAGCGCCGGCAGCGGGGCGGGCGCGACCTACCTCGTGCACGGCCCGATCTCCGGCACTACCAGCCTGGCGGTCGCGGACGCGAAGATCACCGGCGAGTCTTTGAGCTGCCGCTCCGGGAGCGCGGTGGCCGGCAACTTCGACGCCAACGGGGACGGCACGCCCGACATCCTGATCGGCGCGCCGGCCGCAGGCGGGCCGTCGGAAACCGGCGCCGCCTACCTCGTGCTCGGGCCGGTGACCGGCACGATCTCGCTGGCCGCGGCGGACGCCAGGTTCAACGGCGAGAGCTCGGGCGCAGCGGCTGGGGATCGCGTCGCCGCCGGCGGCGACGTGGATGACGACGGCTACGACGACATGTTGATCACGTCACCCGGGTGGGGGGGCGAGACGCTCGGCACCATCTACGTCATGAGCGGGGCGAAGTCGGGCAGGGCGAGCCTCTCCACGGCGAACGCCGTGATCCGGGTGGAGTCGACCGGCGACAACCCCGACTCCTCCGTGGCAGGCGCCGGAGACAATGATGGCGACGGCATCAGCGACCTCATCATCGGCGCGTACGCCTCGGGGGGATCCCTCTCCGGCGCCTACCTGTTCCTCGGCCCGGTCAGCGGGAGCGTCTCGATGAGCGCGGCCGACGCGGAGTTCACTGGAGAGCACGGCGTGGACTACGGCGGCGAGGCCGTGGCGGGCCCCGGAGACGTGGACGGAGACGGGCTCGACGACCTCGTTGTCGCCAGCGGCGACCACGGCGGTCCCCAGGCTGGTGCGGCCTACCTCCTGTACGGGGCACAGACCGGAAACGTCGATCTTTCCACGGCGGACGCCAAGATCTTGGGCGAAGATACCAAGGACCGCCTCGGCTGTAGCCTGGGTTCCCCCGGCGACGTCGACGTGGACGGCCACGCCGACCTTCTGCTCGGCGCGCCGGGCTGTGGCGCCACCGATGAGTCCGGCTGTGTCTACCTCGTGCGGGGTCCCATCTCCGGCATCGACGACGTGGGCAACGTAGGGACCCGCCTCGCCGCCGGGAGCGGGGGTGACTCCGTCGGCTTGGCCGAGACCGCCGCCGGCGACGTGGACGGGGACGGCTTGCCCGACATCCTCATCGGGGCACCCCGGATGTCGACGCCAGAGAGCGGGAACGGCGCGGCCTACGTGCTGCTCAACGGGTCGCTGTTCTAGGAGGGGCCCGGCGCGGGCGAGACACCCCTTGCGGATCCACATCAGCTCCCCCGCCACACCCGCCACCTCCCTCGCGAAGCGCCCAACCCTGGGGCGGATCCACACCACCGCGCTGCGGATCCACCGTTCGCTCCAAACCGGGTTCAGGCAGCACTTCTCGCCGTCACGCCATCGACCCCGAAAGTCCAGCTTCACACGCCAGCTTCCACCCGCTGTCACCGTGACGGCGGGGTTGTGACGGTTGTGACGGTCCGGGGCGGTTTCGGGCGTCACAGGGCGGTTGGTTGTCAAAAATAACCAAGTTAGAACCTGCATTATGTTGGATTTTGTAGCCCTAACGGGACGATTTCGGAACTGGATCCGGGAGAACGGGGAGCTGTGCCGGGAGATGGTGAGGGAGGAGTATGTGCGTTGAAGCTTTGCTTCTGCGCGGGTCCGGAGACGAGGGCTGGCGGCGCGGATTGAGCCCGACCGGTTACGCTCGCGGCATGACGCTCCACCCCGTCGAGCGACCCATCCTGGCGCTGTGGTTCTGGCCCTTCGTGCTCGCCTTGACCGGCTGCCCCACCCCAAAGGCGGCCGTGGACAGCGATACCGCGCCCGATTTTGCGAACGTCGACGCGGTACTCTACGGCGAGAGCGCCGGCGATGAGTCCGGCATCTCGCTCTCGGCCGCGGGCGACATGGACGGGGACGGCTACGATGACGTGCTGGTCGGCGCGATCGGCGACGCGAACGGCGGCACCGGCTCCGGCGCGACCTACCTCGTGCACGGCCCGATCTCCGGCGTCGCCAGCCTGGCGGTCGCCGATGCGAAGATCACCGGCGACGATGTCGGCGGCTCCTCGGGGTACGCCGTGGCCGGCAATTTCGACGCCGACGGGGATGGCTCGCCCGACATCCTGATCGGCGCGCCCGGGGTGAGCCCCAAAGGCACCGGCGCTGCCTACCTCGTGCTCGGGCCGGTGACCGGCACAGTGTCGTTGGCCGCGGCGGACGCCACGTTTACCGGCGAGCACTTGTCCGCCCGGGCCGGGGATTGCGTGGCCGCCGGCGGCGACGTGGATGACGACGGTTACGACGACATGTTGATCTCGTCGCCCGGCGGGGCGGGGCACCCCAGCATCTACGTCATGAGCGGGGCGAAGGCGGGCACGGCGAGCCTCTCCACGGCGAACGCCGCCATCCGGGCGGACTCGAGTGCCGACGCCTCCGAGTCTTCCGTGGCAAGCGCCGGAGACGTCGATGGCGACGGCATCAGCGACCTCATCCTCCTCCCGGTCTCCGGATCCCGCGCCGCCTACCTGGTGCTCGGCCCCGTGAGCGGGAGCGTCTCCTTGAACTCCGCCGACGCGGAGTTCAATGGAGGGGCTGCCCTGAATTCCGTGGCGGGCCCTGGTGACGTGGACGGAGACGGGCGGGACGACCTCGCCGTCGCCAGTGCGGACGACCCCGACGGCGGTATCGGGGCTGGTGCGGCGTACCTTCTGTTTGGGGCGCAGACGGGCCACGCCGATATTGACACGGCTGACGCCAAGATCCTGGGCGAGAGCCGGGACCGGCTCGGCACCAGCCTGGGTTCCCCCGGCGACCTCGACGTGGACGGCTATGCCGACCTTCTGCTCGGCGCGCAGAGGTACAGCGGGGACCCCGGGCCCTTCTCGGGCTGTGCCTACCTCCTGCGCGGTCCCATCTCCGGCGTCGCCAAGGTGGGCGACGTAGCGAGCCGCCTCGTCGCGGGGAGCCAGCGTGACGTCGTCGGCTATGCCGCGACCGGCGCCGGCGACGTCGACGGGGACGGCCTGCCCGACCTCCTGATCGGGGCACCCGGGATGTCGACGCCAGCGAGCGGGAACGGCGCAGCCTACGTGCTGCTCAACGGGTCGCTGTTCTAGCGGCTGACCCCCTTCACATCCTGCTTTCCCGGTTTGAATCGAGCCGCACCTCGGTCGGGTCCGCCCGGCCCGACCGCGTGACGCAACCTGAGATCGACGCCACAATCAGCCAGAGGAACTCCATAGGTCCACGTAGCGCGAAGGCCCAGCAGTTGGCGACCAGCGCCGCGGTCCCGTTTGGGCCAGCGTCCATCGCCACGAGAAAGCCCCACCCAAACCGGAGCTTGGATGGGGCTTATTGGTAGCCCTAACGGGACGATTTCGGAACTGGATCAGGGAGAACGGGGAGCTGTGCAGGGAGATGGTGAGGGAGGGTTATCACCAGTAAACCTAAATAACTTCCCGGATGCGTCGGTCGGCTGCCGTCCGGGAACCCCGTCGGGGTCAGATGCGGTCGAACATGACGTCGATGCCCGCGCCACGGGCGAGCAGCTCCTTGGACACGGGGACCAGCCACGCCAGAGGGGACGCGGTGTCCGTGATGGCGACGGCCGGGAGAGCTTCGAGCGTCGTTAGGAACGACCGGAGGGCGGCGTAGGCACCAACCACCCGCTCAATGGGCTGGCCAGTCGCGACGGCGAGGTGGGAGACCGCCACCCTGTGCTGCGGCGGGAGGGAGCCGAGCGATTGCCCGGCCGTCCCGGACGCGCCGGTGAGGGCGGCCAGGACGCCCTCGACCACCCTTTCGGGCACGCGAACGCAGACGACGGCGTAGCGGCCGGGGTCTCGGAGCAGCTCCGCGAGCTCGGCCGGGCTGAAATGCGCGCGCCCCTCCGCGTCGTCAGTCGTGGTCTTGATCTCGACCACGCCGCCGGCGTCCGTGAAGTCGTGAGCGCTTCGAAGAGCGGTGACCCAGCGCAGCGCTGGGCGCGACGCGCTCTGGGACGCCCAGAACGCGTATTCGCCGCACCAGCCGATCACGCTGGCGCGATCGACGCTCTTTCGGTCGCAGTAGACGGCACCGCGCAGGACTTCGACGGTGTGGGCGAAGAGGTCTATGAGGTCGGGGAGGTCACGCCGGGCCAGTGCGAGGGTGCCGTCCAAAGCCGCCGGCCCCAGCGGCATCGGCATCGGGCCGGTGCGTGCCACGGTCCACACGCCGAGGGGCTCGATGCTGCCGCCGGTCTCGTCGTCGCACAGCGTGATCCCCGGGCGATGCCAGCGGACGGTGTTCGGGTAGGTTCGAAGCGACCCTTCGGTAACGAGCTTTGCCGGTCCGATGAGGCAGTTCTCCCAGGCGGCTTCGGCGCGCCCCTGCGCCCGGCCTCGCATGGACGACCGAAAGACAATCGCGGCCTCGACAACCATCTCGCCGACCACGGGTGGGTGTTCGTCGCCCACGGTGCCGAAGAGTGCGAAGTCAGCGCTCAAGCAGATGTTTCCCCGGTCGAATTCCGTGACCGCGCTCCACGCCGCGTGAGCATCGTCGTCCTTGTGGACGACACCCTGCCACGTCGGGGTGAACCCCTCGTCGGCCCGGTGGATGAAGTCTCGCAGCGGGCGGAAGTAGTCCTCCGCCCAGAGGCGTGCCCCCCACGCCGCGGCGTCGCGCTCACTTGCTCGCCAGGTCGGCGTCGAATGCTTCACGGTGCCTCATCGGAGTAGGAGCTGAGGCCCTGCTCGGCGGGCCTCGGCGGGGGCGCGTCCACGAGCCGGATCGTCTCGAAGTGGACGAGCCACATCGTGGCGTCGACCGCGTCGGCCTTCACGACTCTCGCCTCGCAAACCACCTTCGCAGGTTCAGATCCGTAAGCACAACGGTGGATGAACACCCGCCCTTCATCGAGCGCCTCGCGGGCGATGCTTGGCTTCGTGGTAATCGCCGCGATGCCGGATTCGCCGACCCACACGTTCTTCCATCGTGAGTCGCTGGTGTCTCCGGGATGGTGGAGCACCAGATACAACGCCAGCCCTGGGCGCCGAACACTCCGCTTCATAGCCGCGCCGCCTTCAAGCGCGCGTGCGCCTCGTCTATAGCGGCGCTGACGAACTGCACCTCCCGGGTGTAGGCTCGACGGGTGGCTTCGGGCACAACCGCGTCGGCGTCTCCACCGTGCCTGGCCCGCCAGGCTTGAATCCTCGCGAGGCGCTCCTGGTACTGCGCGTCGCTCGCACACTTCTGCCGAAGAAAGGCGACCCATTCCATGTCGCGCTTTTCATCCTCGTTGCACGGGGGGCACGCCGCCACGCGGTTGGACAGGTGGTTCGACCCCCCGAGATCGAAGGACACGAGGTGGTCGAGGTGCCACTTCAGAGGTAGCTGGCCCCCGCAGTAGGCGCCGCGATCGTCGAAGTGCGCGGCGATGGCGGGTCGGTGTTTTCGGTCGGGTTCAGGCGAGATCGTCGCCGCGAGCACCCGCCGCGCGACGTTCTTGGCCCAGGCCGGATGAAGGGGCATATCGGATCTCCGAGGCGTTCCCTCAAGGTAAGCCGTCGGCGGCTCCTTCGCGGTGGGGCGGATGCCCGGACCAGGTCTGCATGCTCCCGAGAGGGAGCGGCCAGCCGCGGGGACGGGTTAGGCCGCTCCATCCTCTCAGGACCGAATGCCCCTCGACCCCCGCGCACTTATCGCCGACGCATTCAGGGCCGCCGCCCAGTCGGGCCGGTCCGGCGATGCCATGACTCCTGCGGTGCTAAAAAACCGGATGATCCAGCTTTCGAGTGGAGTATTCGACGAGAAGGTGTTGGGCTACGAGTCCTTTTCGGACTTCATCGCGGCCCACTCCGACGTGTTGGCCGTGGATCGCTCGGCGCGACCTCCGGCGGTGAGGCTGGCGGTCGCGGCCGGTGCCGGTCCGAGGCCCATCGCCTCGGACGCCGTGAGGATCCGTCCTGACCTGTGGCAGGCGGTCATGGACTACTCCAGCGACAAGCCCCATGTTTGGGATCCTGCCAGCGGCACGACGAAGCCCGGCGATGTGGGCAGCACTCTCGCGCTGCCGGCGACGTCGCCGGTGGAGTTGCACGTTCTGCGGAGTCGGTTTGACGCCGAGCATCGGTCGAGCGCGAGCGAGGCTGAGCGGGTTCGGCTGGCCAGCTGGTTGGACAACGACCTCGGCACTTCTGCCCTGCCTCCTCGGCTCCGCGGACCCTGGAACCAGTCCCTCAAGGTGTTTGTCCAGGGGAAATTGGTGCAGTGGTTCAGGGAGAAGGGCATCGAGCTTCCTCGCAATGTGGTTCAGGCCGTGGACCGGCCGGCCGTGCGGAAGGCCGACGACTTCCGCGTCTGGGTCCACGCCGTCGTCGATGCGATGACGGACGAGGAACTTCGGGCGCTCGACCTGCCCGCGCCCGCGACGTTCCGTGCCAGCCGTCGATAATGCCGCCCGTCCGAGGGTGATCCCACCGACGGTGTTCGTCATCGGTCCCGGCGTCTCGCTGACGTCACCTCGGCCAGAACTGGCGCAGCTCGCAGCCTCCGGGGAGTTCGACTGCGTGGCGCTTTCGACCCCGAAGGTCCGCTTGCGTGAAGGAGGCACCGCCTTCCTCTTGTCGCCGCGCGACGCGCATCGGGTCTACCAGCGCGTTCACCAGGTTGATTGCTGCGTACTCGGGCTCCCCGGCGTCGTGGTCGCCCTCGACCCTCGCCACGCGGCCGAGCCCGCGCGCAGGCAAACCCGCGCGATCGCGCCGTTCGTTAGGTACAAGGCATATTGTGCCCCGGCGTTGGACGGCGGGTGGCGTCCGGGATTTGAAGCCTGGCGAGTTGCCCCGGACCGTCTTGACGATCACCGCGACCCTCGCTGCTTGCCGTTCCAGGTGTTCGAGGCCGACCCGGAAGTCCCCGACCTGGACAGCGAGGAGGAGCGTGCCGCCTTCGAGGAGCCTTACGACTCCCGCTCCAGTCGCTGTGATCTCGGCAGGCGTGCTTGGAAGTTGAACCCAAGGGACTTTCACGGCTTCCCGCCCGCGCTGCGCATCGCCGGCGTGGAGCTGCCCGTCGGGACGCATTGGGACGTGGAGGCGGAGGCGAAGGGTGTGACCACTCTGGTCACCTCCACCGAGGTCTGGCGGATCCCCCGGGACGACTACCTCAACGTAGCCGCCAACGCCCATGTGCGGTGTGCTCACGCAAAGAGCGCCGCTAAGAGGATTTTCCCATAGGCGAGCGCAAAAGCAAGAACGCCCCCTATAAAGGAGGCGTTCGCAATCGCAGACCGAGCACTTGAGTAGCTGGATGAAGGTGCGCTCCGAGACGGCAGGTTCACGCGGTCGAAATCAAGATTTCGGGCTCGGGAAGCATGTCCTGCGGGCAAGGAACCAGTCCTTCATCTGCTGGACGGCGATGTGCGACATCACCGCCCCTCCGAGGGTTTGAACCCCGGATCAAGGTCTATGTACGACCGTCCGCGCGGGTTGTCAACTGACAACTGCGCCCCGACGGGATCCCGGCGGCGCGGCGTGCGTCTCCAAACCATATGCTTCTACGCGCGTTCTGCGCCGGCCTTGTGCGCCGCGATCAGGCCGCCCCGGCGAGGGGAGGGTTCTGCGCCAGCATCCCGGCCTCGTTGAGCCGTCGCCGGAGGGTGTCCTTCTGGATGCCGGTCGCCTCGCTCACGGCGCGCCAGCCCCAGCCCTGTTCGAGAAGGCCCTTCGCGGCGAGGAGCGCCTTGTCCGCCGTCGCCTTCCGCGGTCGGCCGCAGTGCTTCCCTGCGGCCTGCGCCCGACGCACCCCCGCGACGACGCGCTCCTGGATGAGCCCCTTTTCCAGCTCCGCAACGGCCCCGAGGATCTGGAGGACGAAGCGCCCCGACGGCGTGGTCGTGTCGATGTGGGCGTCGCGCAGCGACACGAGCCCGACCCCCCACTCCCTCCACGCTTCGGTCATCGCCAGAAGGTGGATCACGCTGCGCGCGAGGCGGTCGAGCTTCCAGACGGCGACGACGTCGAACCGACCGGCCTGCGCGTCGGCCATCATCCGGTCCAACGCGGGCCTGCTCGCCTTCGACCCGGACACGCCGTCGTCGATGTAGTCCCCCGTGATCGTCCACCCGCGCTGGGCGGCGGCCTGCCGCAGTTCGTCAACCTGGAGCCCGACATCCTGGCCGTGCCCGACGGTGCTGACGCGCGCGTAGAGCGCGACTCGAAGGGTGTTCGACTTGGGTGACATCGTAGGCTCCGATGGGGAGTTCTACCGCGGCGCGGCGGCCAAACGGGCGTGGAACGCCAACCGCGCCCACGTCGCGGTGGACGGTCGGAATAGCGTCGATGGAACGCCGACGAACGCTACCCCTCGATTCTGGAGGGTTTCGCGCCCCTTCGTGCGCGCGAACACCCGTTTGGAGAGCCGTAGAGGCACGCTGACCCGGGTGCTGCGCGCTCGTCCCGGCGCCAACTGCCGCGACGAGCGCCAGCTACCGCTGCCTACGGCGGAGCCGCCTCCCCTGACCAGTTCTGACCCCAGCAGCCGAGCGCGCCGACGTCGTTCTGACCGCAGTTGAAGTGAAAGCCGCCGTCGATCGAGGTGAAATCCTCGTCGCCGACATCAAGCTCGCCCTTCGAGTCGGAACCCCAACACTCCCACCCCCCATCGATGTGGTGACCGCATCCGTGGAAGAACCCGGCCGCAACGTCGTCGAAGGCACCGGAAGGGGCGTCCGCCTGGCCGTCGGCGTCGAACCCCCAGCAGGCGATGCTGGAGTCGCTTCCGAGGGCGCAGGTGAATTGCCCACCAGCTCTGACCTTCACCCACGTCCCCGCGGGCGGGTCTTGGGCGCCGTACTTGTCCCACATTCCCCAGCACGAGATGGCCCCCTCCGTGTCGAGGGCGCAGGCGTGCAACTCCCCGGCCGTCAGATCGACGAACGTGCCCGGAGGAATCGCCAAATAATCCTCGCTCTCGCCCCAGCACGCGACCTCGCCCAGCCCGGAGAGGGCGCAGGAGAAATGCATCCCCGCTTCCACCCTCGTGAAATGCCCGGCTGGGACAGCGAAGACGTTTCGGGCATCGTCGGTCCCCCAGCAAACCACCGCCCCGTCGTCCCCGATCGCGCAGCTGTGAGCATAGCCAACGCTCACGTCGACGAACTTGCCGGAAGGGGGATCCGGAAACGAGCTGCCCCAACAGCTCAGCTCCGAGCTCTCGCCAATTGCGCAGGCGCGGTAGTCCCCAGCGCTGTAGGCGACCACCGGCGTGTCACCCCAGCAAATGTCCCCCGTCGAGGACTGCTCGGCGCAGGCGTCAGGGCTCCCCGTGCCGGCGCAGGAGGCGGAAAGAACGAAGAAAGTAGCTGGGAGTGCGCGAAAAGCTCTCATCGGAATTCCACTCCTTGACGTTCAACTACTCTACCCCAGTCCGACGCCATCGGCGCTGCCGGGCAGCCCGCCTCACCCGCCCGGAAACGCCCGCCGCACGATCCCGAGCAGCGTCCCCCGGTTGCGCCCGACGAAGCCCTCGACGTAGCCGACATCGACGCCCGCCGGCGGCCGAGCCCGGAGCGCGCCGACGGCCACCTCGAGGAGCCGCTCGGCGCGGTCCCCGCCCCGGGCGCGCCGGGTCCGAGTCCGGTCGATGGCGTCCCTCAACCCCGTCGTAGGATGCCCCCCCCGCTGCCCTTTCGGCGGCAGGACGTTGTGCCCGTCCACGAGGACGCGCTCCAGCTCGTCGAGCTCGGGCACGTTGGCCTGTTCGACCAGCGCCTCCGAAAGCAGCCCGAGGTGGGCGTGCAGCGCCTCGTACCGCTTTGCGCTGGTCTGTCGCCGGTAGACGTCGTGCCAGCCGTCCAGCCAGCCGCGGAGCGACGACCAGGTGATCCGTGTCCCCGGCGTCGTCATCGGCTCGCCGGGAGCTGCGATGTCCGCGGTGCCGCCGCGAGCGGCCCAACCCCGTTGCAGATCGGCCGCCCGCGCCGACTCTGCGAGCTTGGTGCGCTGTTCTTTGATCGTCTCGCGTGCCTTCGCTAGCTCCCGTTCGAGCCTCGCGGCCTTCCTGCCGTCCGCGGTCTCCTTCTCGGGCAAGCGCAGCACCTTCGTCACGAGGACCGCGAGCGCGGGGAGCAAATGGGCGGTTGCAGCACCTAAATCCTCACGCGAGACGACAAACCGTTCGTCGTGTCCGTTGGCATGGGTCCGGCCAGCATCGGCGTGCGTCAGCTCGTGGCACGCGATCCCGTGGAGGTAGGCGGCGACGGCGATGGGCCGCTCTCGATGGGCCTTCGCCACCTGGGCCAGCTTGTCGGGCTGGATGTAGATGACGGTGGTGCCCCGGTCGGTGCGCGTCGTGAGGCCGAGGAGGTTGTCATCGAGGACGAACCCGGGCTTGAACCGCTTGCGGATACGCGCCTCGGCGGCGACCAGGCGTAGAACCGAGTCCCAGGCCACCAGAAACGGCAACCAACGCCCGTAATTCTTCTTGAAGCGGTACGCTTTCTGCCGGTCGTAGGACTTCCGGCTGATGCGGAGCCCGGCGTGCTTCCCGAAAGGGTTGGAAGGACGCGCCTTCTGCCCCGACGCCTTCTCCAACGCCGCGACGACGCGCGGGACCGCTGCGACCTGGAGCAGCCCGCCGCCGCCGGGGGCCATCGCCGTGTCGGCCGCGCGCTCGATGGCCTGCTCGATAGTGGCGACCGTCGCCGTGTCGGCGTCCCCGCGCTCGACGCGCTCCAACGCCAGCTCGACGGCCGGGCCGAAGATGCCTCGGTCGCGGCGCGCTTCCCATGAGACATCGAACCCGCCACCCGCCTGACCAGCGGCGGTCTCGTCGGCGCCCTGGAGGAACGCCCGGATCGTCGCCGTGGCCCCGCCGGACGATGGCGCAGCGATGTCGCCCTCGACGCCGCCGCGGGACGCCGCGGCACGGAACCCCGGCGGCAGGACGGGTTCGCGCTCTGATTCGTCGTCCTCCCCCGTGGCCTTCGAGCCGCGCGGGGCCAGCGACGCGACCGGCGCGTCGGTCTGCGCGTGTTTCAACCTCTCGGCGTAGAAGTCCATGATCCCGCCCGCGGCATCCGCGAGCGCCGCCTGAAGGTCGGCGTCGGCGAAGGCGTCGGCGACCATCGCACCGATCTCGGCGGCCCCGGCCCGCGCGTCGGCGTCGTCGGAGTCGGGGTCGAAAACCTCGTCCTCGTCGCTGTTGCGGCCGGTGGACTCGTTCTCCTGCTCGACCTGTTCCACGAGGTCCGCGAACGCCCAGCCCGCCTGGTCCTGGAAGGCGTCGCGGGCGGCGTTGAGCGGGTAGCCGGGCTGGCCGGGCCTCACTTTCGCGCTGAGGTCCACGGCGACATCGACCTTCAGCCCGCCACGGCTCGAAGGCACCCGGAATTGTGCAAGTCCATCGAGGCGAACGTAGTAGGAACCGCCCTTATCGCCGGGTGCCCGACGGTACGCCTTGATGCCTGCGGTGACGCCGTTGCCCCAGCTCGCGTCCAGCGCGATCCGAGACCCGCCCCGGCGGCTGAACATCGGCTTCACCTCGACTCCGTTGAACACGAGCCGGATGCCGGGGAGGTCGTTCGCGGCCAGCAGCTCGCGGAGGCGGTCCTCGATGGCGATGTAGGTCTGCCGGGCGCGATCCCACACGGAGTCGAACTCGTCGCTCACGTCGTGCAGGACGATTCGGCAACCGGGCCGGAAGGGCTGGTCGAACACCTCGACGTCGCCGCCGTCGCCGTTGGAGACCGCCAGGTTGTCGCGCGTGGCGATCTCCCATCGGAACAGGCTGGCCGTCCCGAGGATCACGGCCTTTGCGACGCCGAAGCCGCCCGCGGCCTCCCCGCTGTCGCCCGCGTCCCGCTTGCCGCTTTCCCCGATTACGAGGAACTTTTCGAGGATGGTCCTGGTATCCATGCCCCGGCCGTTGTCGTCGGCGGTCAGGGTGTGCGTGGCGCGATCCCAGGTCACCTCGAAGCGCGCGTCCTCGGGACGAAGCTCCCGGTGACGGATGGCGGCGGCGATGGAGTCGCGAGAGTTCTGGAGCAGTTCGCGCACGGCCAGCACGGGCAGATCGCCCGAAGCGTAAATGCTGGACGTGAAAAACTTCCACGCAATGCCCACATTCACGCCCGGTCGCCCGCTCGCCTTCGCGGGCAGCGCGTCGAGGATCTCGCCGCTCGCGCCCAGCTCGCGCCGGAGGGCCTCGCGATCGATGGCGATGCGGCCCGTGTCCTTGCGAGTTTCCGGGGCGGGCGGGGCGGTGTGGGCGCAGGGGCAGGTCATGGGGATCTCCGGGAGAGGAAGGCGGCGATGAGATCGCGGAGGCGCGGGGACTCTCGGGCCACGAACCCGTCGATGTCGTCGGGGGACACGCCCCGAGGCGGGCGACGGCGGACGAGCGCGACGGCGGCAGCGAGCAGGCGTTCGATCCGGTCGGTGACCGACGCCAGCGTCGGCAGCGCACCGAGTACGGTCTCCACGCCGGCCTCGGCCGCGCGCACGGCGCGGGCCACCGCAGCTGCGAGCGACGGCGGGACGGCGTTCCCAACCTGGCGATAGCGGTCCTCAGGCCGACCAGCGAAGGGGTAGCCCTCGGGGAAGGTCTGGAGCGTGGCGCACTCGCCGAGAGTCAGCTTTCGCCGTGCTCCATCGGTCGCAATGGCGAGCGCGTCGCTCGCATTGTTCAGCTTCCGCCACCAAGCGGGGTCGGTCGGTCGGCCCTTCCCCTCGTTCGTCATCACGCAGGGAGAAGGCCGGTCCCACGGGACGGCAATCGCGTCGCGCATGGTTCGGCGGGGCTGGTTCCTGGGTGGCTGAACGGGGCGTGGACCCGCGATCACGAAGATGCGCGTGCGGCTCTGCGGCGCACCGTGGTCGGCCGCGTTGAGCACCCAGAGGGAGACGTGCGCGTAGAGCTTCCGGAGCTCGGGGAGGACCGCGCGCTCGACGTAGGCGCGGGCGTTCCTCACGTTCTCGAAGATCGCCCAGCGGGGCCGGATGATCTGCACGATGCGGAGGGTCCACGGCCAACCGTTCCGGGCGATGTCCTCCTCACCTTTCGGTCCGACGTGCTGGTTCGCACTGGACCATGCCTGGCAGGGCGGCGAGGCCCAGAGCACGTCGATGGTCCCGGCGAGGGCCTTGTAGTCGAGGTCGCGTACGTCGGCCTCGACGGCGGGGAAACCTGCGGCCCGGAGCGTGGCGGCGGCCGAGGGGTCACGCTCAACGCAGGCGACATGCTCGAAGCCCGCGTCGTGCAGGCCGAGCGCCGCACCACCGGCTCCGGCGAAGAGGTCGAGCACCCTCACGACGCACCGCCCCGACGCGCGGGGAGCGCGAGCGGGAGCGGGTGACGACGGGGGGCAGCAAACACGATTCACTCACGACGTGAGCGCGCAGAGAGCCCCAGGTGCCGTTTCGGCGGGGTCGGGAGGGGGTGGAGCAGGCCCCTCGCCGAACCCAGGGAAACGGCCCTGGAAGCCGATCTGTGCGGGGTGGGATCAAGCGGCCCGGCGAGCGCCGCCGAGCATCCGGGCGAAGTCCGGCTGCTGGAAGTGGAGGCCCCAGACCACCTCGATCAGGAAGTCCACGAGGGCCTCCTTCGCGGGGTTCTCGATCCAGTTGGGGATGCTCGGCACGTCCACGGCCCTCGCGGCGTCGAGGAGCGCGGTGCGCACCCACGCCTTCTTGGTCGCGCCGGTCCCCGGGCCGAAGATCTCCTCGGCGAGATCCATGAGCTTGTGGAGGTTGGGCGCGAGCCAGGAGGGGAGCTTGATCTGGGAGAGGTCCATGTTGGGGTTCCTTGGGGGTGACGGTGCGGGGTTGACGGACGGGAGCAGGGGCGAGACGGTGAGGTCAGCGGGGCGCGCCGGTGTGCTACGATCTGCGAGCACGGAGTTGGAAATGGCGAAGCCGACGAAATGGGAGCCTGCGAAGGACGGGCTTGGAGAAAAGCGGATTTCCGGGAAGGGGAACACGGTCCACCGTCAGCACACGGAGGCGGGGACCGTGGAGCATGTGGACCGGAAGGACGGGACATCCACGCGCCCCACCGAACCGACGACCGATCCGACGCACACGAAGGAGTAGCAGGCTGCGACTGGGCATCGTCATGCCGCCATCTGGGCGACATCGAGGTCCACGGGCGCGTCGCGCAGCAGCAGATCGGTGAGGATGTTGCTGGAGCGGGAAACGATGAGGTCGTAGAGGCTCCACGGCTTCGACGGCGGGCCGGTGACGGCGTGCCAGACGCCGGAGACGGCGACACGGTGGACAGCATGGACGCCCACGCCCAACTCGGACCACTCGGTCGCGACCGGCGACCACCAGATGTTGCCGTCGTCGTTGTAGTTGCGACGCTCGGGCGCGGACGTCCGCCGGAACTTCGCGGCGCACATCCAGGCGTACTGCGCGAGTACGTCGTTCACGACGGCGGGTCGTCGCTTGGGGTCTTCGGCATACCAGCCGACCAGCCGTTTGGCGGGGCCGAGCGCGCCCGCCGGCCCCTGCTGGACGGTGCGGTTGTAGCAGAGGACCATCGCCCGCTCGGTGCTGACGCCGAGCAGCCGGGCGACCTCGATCGCACCCGCCATGTACTCGGATTGCGCCGCATCGCGAGCCTGAACCTGCTGGAACGCCGGCCAGCGTCCGGCCGCCGTGAATCGGGACGCCCACGGCTCGGCCCACAGGACCGCGCCGTCGATGGCCTCCAGAGAGGCGCGTGCGGTCACGTCGAGCAGCTTCGCCCAGCTCGTCCCGAAGAAGCGGCCGAACGCGACAGGATCGGCAGCAGCCATCTCGCGCAGCAGCCGACCGAGCGAGCCCGACTTCTGTGTCCACTGGAGGATGCCGTAGCTGACGCCGTTGCCGTCGAGGTTGGGCTGGACGGACCAGAACTGGCCCTCGTGCTCGCTCGTCTTGCGGAGCAGCGTCGGGATCCAATCGGTGATGAGTGCTTCCACCTTCTCCTCCAGTTTCTTTGCGGCCTTTCCGGCGGCGTCTGCGGTCTGTTGCGCGACTCTGCGCGCCGACGGCGACGTGGCCGCGGCGGCGAGGATGACCAGCCCGAGGGCTCCCGCCCCGAGCAGGAGTGGCGTGTTGTTGTTCCGGCTCATGCTTGGACCCCGATGGCGCGGTTGGCGCCGTTGGCGCCGTTGGCGCGGTTGCCGAGAAGTGCGCCTTCGGCGGACTCGTCTTCGTCGTCGGCCTCGCCCGAGAGCAGGTTGCGCGGGATCGACCGGCCCCACCACCAGCGCCCAGCCTCGGCCAGCTCGCCGAACTTGAGCCCGGACTCGGGGGCGTGCCCGAGAAACGCCTGCCATCCGGCCTCGGTGGGCGGGAGCACGTCCACGCCGGCCGTACCCGATGCCGCCCCGGCGTTCACGATGCGGAGTCCGGCCGGGGACACCACCGGGATCTTCTGGGCCTGCTGATTGTAGTAGCTGACCTTCGCGAGCGCGCTCACGACGACATCGGCGACCTGCGGCCAAGTGCGCTCGACCCAGGAGTCGGGCGCGTGCTGCCAGTGCAGGCCCGGCCAGTCACCCGAGTAGCGGAGCCGGTCGTTGGCGAGCTGCGCGATGGCGCGCACGGTCGACGTCTCTTCATCGGCGGGGAAGGTCGCGCCGTAGTTCTCCGGCTTGAGCGCGCTGAACTTGGCGTCGTCCGACTTCGTGAGCCGCCAGCCGCCTTCGCCCGCGCCACGCTGCCCGATCTGCCCGTCCTTCGTCACCTTCCCGAACTCGATGTAGTCGATGCGCGAGGCGTTCCAGGCGCTCGGGATGCCCGCACGCAGGCCCTCGTACACGGGGCCGCCGCCCTCGACGACGAGCACCGGCCGGTCCCGCACGACGCTCGCGGTCGCGGCCCAGGGCCACGCCTCGACGTTCACGCGGGACAGGTGCTTCAGGCGCTCCTCGGCCTCCCCGCGGAGGCGGGCGGCTTCGGTGCCGTCGCGGGTGCGCTCGGCGTTGCGGAAGCGGGCGTTGATGGCACGCAAGAGCTTCGACGCCTCGGCGGCGATCTTCTTCTTGGCCTCGGCCTCACGCTGGGCGCGCACGGCTTCGAGGCGGGCGCGGGTCTGTTCGGGATTCCGGCTGATGAGGAGCAGGATCTCCTCCGGCCCCATGTCCATCTGCGCGCCCGGGTTGTTCGTGTCCCGGTCCTGGGACTTCAGCAATTGCGTCATCCAACCACGCTTTCCCTGGATCAGATTGAAGCGGAGCCCGTCCTGACTGCGGCGCGCGAAGTAGTAGTAGATCGAGATCGCGGACAGGGTGTTGCCCTGCCGCACGCCGCGGCCGTTGCGCTGCTGGAGGGTCGCAGGCTCCCACGGCAGATCGAGGTGGTGGATCGCGCAGGTCCGCGTCTGGAGATCGATGCCCTCGTAGGCGACGGCATTCGCAATCACCACGTCGAACTTGGGCTTCGTCTCGCTCTCGGGCTCGCCGTTGAACTCCTTCGCGATGCGCTGGCGGTCGGCTGCGTTGGGGGCGACCTCGGCGTTCATCACGCCGATCCGGTCGGCGGCGATGCCCGCGTTCACGAGCGTCATCTTCACCCAGCGATGGGCGGCGACGTTGTCCACGAACACGATGTGCCCGCACGTCCGATTGGCGAGGACGCGCTCGGCCAGCGCGTCGAACTTCGGTGACGACGGGTCGCTCACCTGGTCGGCGTTCTTCCAGCCGTAGCCCTCGTCGAGCTGCGCGTGAACGGCGACG
>CAIMSU010000105.1 GCA_903844155.1 uncultured Pseudomonadota bacterium
ATTGAACCCATGGTACCAATGCAACCCCACCTGCTGACAGAGATCGGCCAGCGCCGGGAGCGGCACGCCGTCGTCGCTCGGCCAGTCGTACCCGGCGGCGATCGCGGTTTCCTCCCATGCAACCAGGGGGCCAACCGCAGGGTGCGGAGCGAGGCGCTGGCTCCAGAGCGTGAGCTCGGCGCTCATCCCCGTGTCCACCACGCTCGTCAACCACGCACACTTCTCCTCCCACTCCGCCGAATCGACCGAGCTGATCAGCTCGCTGACCTTGAACTGTGCCCCGCCCAGCGCCTTGCGGATCGGCCCGGCAAGGAGCGCGAAGAAGCGCCCGGCTTCGTAGGCGCCATACCGGTTGTTCAGCGCGCGAGTCTCCGCGGATTCGGCCGCCGCCGTGTGGTCGAACCACATGCTGTCCGACTCGTTGCCGAGCTCGAACGTGTCGAGCGTGTCCAGGAGCGCTGTTGGAAGCAGCGCCTGGAGCGCTACCAACTGGGCTGCGAGCGCCTCCGCGAACGCGGCGATGCCAAGGCACTTGCGCCGCGCGCACTCCATCATGTACTCGGACACGTAGCCGCCGAACGGGTAGTCTGCGGCGGTGACGGTGTCGTCCGTCGGCCAGACGTTCAACGCGTACTGCTGGAAGCGCTCTTCGGTGGTCGTCGGGGCCGGGATGTCCGGGCGCCCCCACGTTGTCCAGTCGTAGTAGAACGCGTCCCACCCCCGCGAGGAGCAGAGCATCAGCCCCTGTTGATGGCGGGGCCGGGCGCTGGCGATCTCCTTCGGCGTCAGGGTCATGCCGGTGATCGGGTCCACCTCGGTCGCCTGGAACGTCAGCGCCGCGCCACCGCCCGCGTTGAACGGCGTGGCGTTGAACTTCACCCCAAGGTTCGCCGCGGCGAGCACGAGCGCGCTGAACTGCGTCATGCAGTCCGTGTGCTCCGTGCTGAAGAACCCCGCCATGTCCGCGGGTGCCGGGACCTGCTGCCCGTCCTCGTAGGACTCCGCGTTGCCCGCGTGCAGCGGAAAGAGGCAGGGCCACCAGAGATCGCAGAGCCTCGGCCGGCGGGTCCGGCCTGCGCCCATCGCGGCGATGTCGTTCAGGAAGTCCAGGTAGCTGCCGTTCTTGTCGGCCTGGCTGTCGGTACCGGCGGTCTCGTCTGCCGAGTCCTCGGAGACGGGCACAGGCGGACACAGCCCCTCAGCCACCCCAAAGAACGGGTTGATCGCGGTGGTCTCCTCCGGCCCCATCGTCTCGGCAGTCGCATACGACGCGGCGCGGTGCGAGAACAGGAGCACCGCCATCTCCGCGTCGCGCGCCTCACCGTGCGGGTGCGGCTCCAACCCCTTTGCGCGAAAGGCCTCGAAGATCGCGCGAGGGGTCGTGCCGCGCTTGCCCAGGCGGGTTGGCGTGTCCAACACGTCTGGCGCCGTCGAGTCGGCGCCCGAGTCGCCCGAGAGCAGGCCATGACCCGTGATCACCCCATCCACGTCGATGTGCGTGCGCGCCAGGGATCCCGACTGCAACGAGGGCGTGGGCAGTTGACTGTTGATGCGCATACGAGGGACCTCGGGGCCCAGGCGGCTCAGGACTTCAGTTCGATCTCCAGGATGATCGTCACGCGGCCGCTCTCGGTGGCGGCCCCGGTGAAATTCTTGACCTCCACCGCGTAGCGCATCAGGATGCCGAAGGCGCCCGGCGTGGCGAGGTAGGCGCTGATGACGCCGGTCTGCGTGCCCTGCTGGTCGCCGAGGATCACGGTCGGCGAGGACCAGCTCCGGCCCAACAGGCTCCACGCGCTCGTCACCCGCGCCACAAAGTTCGTCGTGCCGCCCTCGCACGCGTAGTGTACGCGGAGCTGGCTGATGAGCGGGCCGTACTCGCGGACCGTGGGCACGTCGAACAGATCGACCAGGTAGGTGGTCGTGCCGTCCGTCTTGTACACCTCGTCCTGGCAGAGGACCACGGTGATGATCTTGGCCGTGCCGCCCCGGCTCGTCCCCATGGACCTCCCCGATGCTGTTGCGGAGACCGACGAGGCGGACGACGACGAGGCGCTGCCCATGGAGAGGGCAGAGGAGTTGAGCTTGGGCATGGCGGTGCGACCAAAAAAGGTGAGGATGTGGAGGGTTGGTCTCGCGCACGAGACGAACGTAGGGTAGCGCACAGCGGGGCGAGGGCGAGGGCGAGGGCGAGGGCGAGGGCGAGGGCAGAAGCTGCTCGGCGAACGCCGGGAAGATGAGGTTGTCACGAATTGTCGCGGTGCCGTGGAAGAGCCGCGAGCGGCTGGGAGCCCAGGGCGGCGACGCCCGCGGACGAGCATGCTGGACCTCGGCGGAGACGGGCTCGGGGACGCGGCGACTCTACTGACCCGCGCCGATTCAACGCGGCGTCCCGCAGCGGAAACCAGACCCGCGCCCGGCTGCCGTAGCCGCCCAAAGGGAGCCCAAAACCCCGCGCCAGAGCGACCCGCACGGCCCCACCCGTTAGAATCCCCCGATGCGCTTGCCCGCTCCCGCCCTCCTGGCCCTGCTCCCGACCCTCGCAGCGTGCAGCGGTGGTGCGTCGACCGGAACGGGCGCGCCGACGACGACGAGCGTGGTGCTCCAGTCTGCGGACGCCGCGCCGCCCGTCACCCGGCTCGCGATCCGCCTCTCGGGCCCGGGTCCGGTCAGCTCGGATCCGACGGAGGAGGCCGTCCACTTCCACGCGACCGTCACGGTCCCGGGCGGCTTTGAATCGGGCGGCGATGCGCTGGTGTTGTCAGGCGTTTTCGGGACCGCAACGGTCTCTTTTGACGGGGCGACGGTCGCCGTGGTGACCGGGGGCCCCGGCCCGAACGAGGTCGACCTCGCCGACAAGGTGCCCGCCGGCCGGCACGACGTGGACATCAGCTTGACGCGCGCCGGAACGCCGCCGCCGATGATCCTTGGCGGGGATCGGCATACAACGCCGATGCTCGTCGACCCGCCGGTGCTCCTCCTGCGGCCGAAGGCCCACGTCGAACGCTTTGCGGTGCCGCTCGCGGACGGCAAGGTCACGCCAACGGCGATGGTGTCGAACGCGCCCGATGGCGCCACGGTGCGGTTCGTCGCGGCGCTGGACGGCGAATTGGCTGCGGATCTCGGGACGGCGCCGGTCGTGAACGGGGTGGCGGACGCGCCCGCCGTTCCCTGGACCCTCCCGCAGTGGAAGTTGAGCGCCCCCGCCCTTTATGAGATGTTCGCGATCCTCCAGAACGCCGACGGCCGCGTGCTGGACGCGTACGGCGCCCGTATGGCCCCGCGCGCGGATGTGCTGACGGACACCGGCTTCAACATCGGCGGCGAGGACACCCGGCTCGTCGGGTGGCGCTCGGGGCCTCGCCCGTTCACGCCGCCGGACTTTGGCGCGCTGATCCGCACGGGCGCGAACGCTTTTGAGTACCACGGCTCGCCCGCGAGCGAGCACCAGCTTGGCGTTTTCGACGAGACGGGCATCGCGGTCGTGCTCACGCCCCGCTGCGAGGGCACGTTCAGCGTCGTCCCTGTCGACCAGCGGGCCGGCATCGTGGATGCGAACATCGCCACGATCAACGACCAGAGCATGCGGTCGGCGTGGGACATGGCGAGGCACCCCTCCGTCGTGCTGTGGATCTCCGAGTCCATCGGGCTGACAGCGCTGGCAGACGCGATCGCCAGCACCGATCCCGAGCACCGGCCGGTGGTCAACAAGGACCTGCGCATGGAGAACGTGACGCTCGGCAAGGTCACGCAGCCGGCGAACTACAGCGGGGCGTTCGTTGGCGAGACGGCGTGGGAGGGGCCGATGGGCTCGGTGGACGTCAGCGTCAAGGCGTTCGGCGAGGCGCTGCGCGGGGGCGTGCGCGGCGGGATGCTGGAGCACTGGGAGGATGCCGACCGCGAGGCGGCGTGGGCGCCGTTGCTGAAGGAGCAGAAGATCCCGCCGGTGACCATCGCGGGGCGGCGGGGCGAGAGCCGGGTGATGGTCTCGGGGGCGGGACCGGGGCTGGCCGTGTGGGTGGACGCGCCGTGGTTGCCGGCCGAGGCGGTCGTCGCGACGGGCCAGAGCGCCGGGCTGAATGTCTGGTACAAGGGGAAGGCGACGATCGTGGCGGCGGGCGAGCGGAAGCCGGTCGACCTCACGCCGCGCGTGTGGTCGGAGCTTGGCCTGACGGGCGAGGTCGCGAAGGTCAGCCTGTAGACGAGGTCGGCGCGGGCTACTTCGGCGGGGCGGGCGCGGCGGTCGGGTCCGCGGCGGGGTCCGCGGCGGGGTTCGCGGGGGAGGCGACCGGCGCCGGATCCGCGCGGTCCGGCGAGCCGATCGGGGCCACGCCGGCTGGGTTTGGCGCAGGGGCATCCGCAGCAGGATCTGTAGGAACGCCGGGCGGCGGCGTGCCTGTAGGCGGCGTGCCAGGAGGCCCGGTGCTGCCGTCGGGCTGGGGACTGCCGGGGGCGCCGGAACCCGGGGTTGGCGCACCGCCATCCGCGGGCGGCGGAGGGCCGGGCGGGGTGCCGGTGATGGCGCCGCCAGCCACGGGCGCCAGCGTGATGTCGGAGAGGGGTGTCTCGGCGACGCTGAGGCCGTAGATCGTGGCCGTCGGGGTTCCACCCCCGGGGCCATGGCCCTGCTCGATGAAGCCGTTGATGATGATGGGGCCCGCGTTCTTCGGCACCTCGATCTGCCAGGGGCCGAGGGCCGGAAGCACGGTGCGCGAGAGGGGGGTGGGCGGCCCACCGCCGACCTTCGGACTGGAGACGTCGATGCGGTAGGTGCCGGTGGCGGTCCCATCGTAGGTGAACGTGCCCGAGAGCACGACGCCGGTGCCGGGCTCCACCTTGACGTCCTCCGTCTGGGGCCCGGGGCCGGCGGGCGCCTCGCCTTCGGCGCTCGGCGGGGGCGGTGCCGGCGGCGCTCCGTCGGTGGTCGGCTGCGTCGGCAGGCTGGCCGGGCAGCCGGTCAGCAGGAGTACGGCGAGGATGACGAGACCGTTCTTCATGAGACCTCTCCTGACTGGACTATCCAGAACGCATGGTACCGGCGATGCCTTACTGGTCCGGCTTGATGGCCTGGATGGCAGGCGGAACGTTGAATTGTGGCGGGGTCTCGGGGGGGGCATCGGAGAACGGCATCCAGACGCGGCCGGCCTCCACGTCCGCCGTGACCGTCGCCGCGCACTGCTTCACGTCGTCGCCGACGCCCTCTCGCGCGAGGGCTGCCACGCCGGGTTCGCCCTTCGCGCGCTGCATGACGTCGTACACCCGGTTCGTCGCGATGGCCGGCAGCCGCCACGCCGCCACAGGCGAAAGATAGCTTGGGAGGTAGCCGCGAACGGCGACCGCCAGCAGCGTCAGCAGGACGGCGGCGGGCCACCT
Source organism: uncultured Pseudomonadota bacterium (assembly GCA_903844155.1). Lineage (GTDB taxonomy): Bacteria > Myxococcota_A > UBA796 > UBA796 > SXON01 > CAIUMM01. The sequence goes on from CAIMSU010000105.1 coordinate 5,374, forward strand.
TCGCCAGCGGACCCCACCGAGGCTCCCGACGCCAACGCCGATGAGCACCGGCACCGCCACCATCCCCATCGCGATGAACCGCGGCTGGGCGATGGTCCGGAACACCAGGGCGAGGTTGGCGAGGAAGGGGACGGCGGGTCCGAACGCCGCGATCAGCGCCCAGGGGTGCTTTCGCAGGCCAACCAGCCCCGCCACCGCGCCAACCCCGAAGATCAGCTCCCACGGCTCCAAAAACGCCGCGCGGGCCACGCGCAGGTCATAGGTCTGCGCCCAATCCGCCGGGATCACCCGGGACATCTGGCTCAACCACATCATCGTCCGCGGCACGTACCAGACCGGGTCCACCCCCCACAGGAAATCGAGCTGGTTCATCTGCTTCCACGGGATCGCCGTCTGCGGATAATCCCGGATGTCCGAGAGGAACGTGGCGACCTGCAGGATCGCGCCCGGTCCGTGCTGCGTCGGCAGGACCGCGTTGTGCAGCGCGTGCGCGACCCACCACCAGGCGACCAGAGGGAGGATGGCGACGGCCGCGCGATGCGGGAAGCGCTTGAGCGGCCCGACCGCGACGGGCACCATCAGCACCACCGTCGACCAGACCCCCACGGTGAAATAGCGCACGTCCGCCGTCAGGATCAGCCCGACCCCGAGCCCGCCCGCCAGGATGGACGGCAGCGTTCGCCATCGCAACGCCGCCACGAGACCCGCGGTCCCGATCATGCAGGCCGCGGAGGTCTCCGGGTAGAACGACGGGCTTCGCGCCAGCCACAGGAGCTGTTCGTTGGCGAGGGCAAAAAGCAGGGCGACGACGCCCGCAACCCTGCCTGCCGCGATGCGCGCCCACAGGAACATGCCGAGGGCCCCGCCGCCGGTGGCCACGATCGCGCCGCCGGTGACCGCCCCGAGCACGCCGACCAGACGGGCCGGTTCGACGAGCAGAAACCCGCCGAGCGCCGAGTGCTTGGCATACCAGCCGTCCAACGCGCCATCCCGGAGCGCCCCGAGGCCGCCGCAGTAGGCCGCAAAGTCCACGTCGCCGTAATCGCCCCCCAGGACGTAGTATTTTGAGAGGGCGCAGGCGGCGGTAAGGGCATACGCGACAGCACATCCGAGGGCGAGCGGCCCGTCGATCTTCCAGGCCCAGCGCTCCTCATCACCGCTGGCCCCGCTGAACCGCGACCAGGCGACGCACGCGGCGATGGCCACCAGGAGGGGCCAGACCGTCCAGATCATCGGGGTCCGGGCGCCGGGGCCGCCTTCGGGGGCGCCGGGGAGGTTGCCGGTGCGGCCGACGCGGGCGCTGCGGCGGGGACGGCTTGGGCGGAGGCGAGCGGGGCGGGGACGATCCGGTCGACGGTCATGCTGCAGCGCCCGGGCAGCGGAAAGACGCCGAGGGACTCGATCGTGCCGCCGAGGATGGCGGTCACCGTGGACCGCGCGGCCGTGAGGCTCGACCCATCGCCCGGGTGGAACGAGCATGGCTGCACGATCATCAGCCAGGGGCTGTTCCGCAGGGCCTTGTGCACCGTGGGTCCGGGGTCGCCGTCCACCGTCAGGGCCTGCGCAAAGCGAACCCCCTTGAAGTTCTCGAGGGCGGCGGCGGCTTCAAAGGTGCGGCCCTGGATCCAGTGATCCTCGCGGGAGCGCACCAGCACGTCGCAGTTGGAGCCGCAGGTGGTGCGGACCAGGTCGAGCGCCGCGTAGAAGCCGGAGAAGTCGAGGTAGCGAGGGTCGCGCAGGACTTCGACCGGGCGCCCGAGCAGCGGCACCGTCCAGGTGACGTCCGGGTTGGTCTCGAATTGGCGGAACGGGGAGGGCGCAGATTCGTCGCCATTGACCGGCCGAACCGCCGCAATCCCGCCGACGGCGAGCAGCCCGACGCATGCCCATCGGAGTGGCGTCGGGAGTGTGGAGACCGCCGCCGCGACGATCGCCGCCGCAAGCGGCAAGCACGGCAGGATGTACCGGGTGTCCGGCGCGACCGTCCCGGAGATGCAGACAAGTCCACTTACAACACCAAGAGTTCCCACAAGCCCGTCGCCAAACGCCGCCCACTGCCGACGAAGGAGCAACACCAGCAGCGCCCCGCCGGTGATGTACTCGATGAACGGGAAGAAGGCCCGGAACGAATCATAGTTCTCGGCGACGTAGAACATCAGCCCTTGCGTGCGCGTCGCATGGATGTCGCTGTGCAGGGCGAAGAGCCCGTACATCTCCCGCAAGCCGAGCACGTACCAGGGTGCTGCGACCATCACGCCCGCGCCGATCGCCGTGTAGATCCCGCGGATGCCCTCGGCCGCCTTCGCCCGGGCCGCCCAGGCGGAGAGCGCGCCGCCAACAACCACGCAGGCCGCGAACACCTTGATGTAGAAGCTGTGGTCGTCTGCCCCTTGCGGGTTCGGGCCGACACGCCAGCCGACGTAGAACCCGCCCGCGACCACCACCACCGTGACGACGAGCGCCCCCACGGCGAGGATCGGCAGTTGTCGCGCCCGAATCCGCACGCCGAGGGCGATGAGCGCGCACACCGCGAACGGCGGAGCGAGAAAGAACAGGAACGCCCACTTCATCAACATCCCGAACCCGGCCAGGAGCCCGAAGATGAACCCCGGCCCGGCGGTGTCGAGCCGACGGGCCCTCAAGAGCGCCACCATGCTGGCGCCCGAGGCGGCCGTAAGCGGCAGATCCAGGAAGAAGTGGCTCGCAAACCCGACGACGTAGGGCGAGAGCCCCACGAACAGGGTCCACGTCCAGGCCGACGCCCGGCCCCAGCGGGAGCGCGCCAGCCCCCAGCCGACCAGCAGGCACCCAACCAGGATGATGTGCATGGCATTGGGAAGCGCCGCGGGCGACGGCGTACGGCCAAAAAGCGTCGCCGCGAGGCAATAGACCAGCGTCGGGTAGCCGCCGCCCATGTAGATGAGCGTCTCAAACGCGACCAGCGGGCCCTTGGAGAACAGGGTCCACGCCTCGAACGCGTGCAATGTGTGGCCCGCGGCGTCCGCCATCGGCGGAGTCGGCGAAAGCTCGGCGATGTGACGAAGGAACGCGACGTAGGCCGTGGCGCCAAGGGCGAGCACCGCGGCGTGGACGGCGTCAACCCGGGACCAGGGCCCGCTGCCCGTACCATCCGCGACCAACGGCAGCACTGCTGCAGCCGGACGGGGAACGGCGGAGGTCATCCCCCTCACGGTACCACCGGGCGCCCCCGGGGTCAACGGCAGACGATATAAGGCCAGTGATGCGCTTCTGGCGGCCCTTGAACACGGCGACGGCGGTGCTGGTGGGCATCGTTGGGCCCATCGTCCTCCTCCGGTTCGCAGCGCCGTACTTTGGCGGTCATCCGAGCGCGGCAGACGCCGGCGCCGCCTCCGATCAGGCAAAGCGGGGGGCCGACCTCGCGCAGCGCTTGCACGACACGCCCCCGGGCATCCTCATCATCGGCAATTCCAAGGCCATGACGGACATGGACCCGGACATCTACTCCAAGGCGCTGAACTACACCAAGCCCGTGTTCCGGGCGGAGGTGCCGGCGTCCGACGCACCCCAGTGGTACGCGTTCCTGAGGCAGCGCGTTTTCACGGCGGGGTACGTGCCGGATGTCGTGATCGTGTATGGGACGCTCGCGGGGATGTTGCGGGTGGCGGAGGGGCAATGGTGGGCGCGCGAGCACCTCGAAAACGAGCATCTGACCGCCACGGAGCGCGTGCAGCGCAAGGTGCTCGGCGGGCAGGTGAGCGCGCGCGTGGACCGCGCACGAGCGCGGGGTGCGGAGCTGCGAGAAGCGGCGATCAACGCCGGCCGGGACCTCGTCGTCGGCGCGCTGTTCGGGGAAGCGGGCGAGGATCGGATGACGGCGGGCAGGAAGGCCGCAGACGCTGCGCTGGACGAGGAATTCGGCGCCAGCGCGACCTATTTTGAAAACGCGCAGGAGCGCGTCGGGCCCGTGGTGGAGGCGGACCCCGGCCTGCCGACCAGCGCGGGTGCGGACCCCGACGCGAGCCTCATCCCCGATCTCATCGCGCTCGCGCACACGCACGGGAGCGCGATCATCTTCGTCCGCGCCCCGCTCCCGGAGGGCTCCAAGCAGATGGACGCCGTGCCAGTGGACCGCGAACGCGCGGCGTTGCTCCTTATCAATCGTCTCGGTGCCGGCTGGCTCGATCTGCACGACATGCCGCTCCCGGCGGACGCGTTCGGCGACTTCATCCACCTCGCCCCCAGCGGCCGCACCGCCGTGAGCACGCGCATCGCCAGGGCGCTCGCAGATGCGCACGTGCTCCAGGGAGGTGCTCTGCCCCCCGCCGTCGCCCGAGTCGCGCCCTCGCACGTTGAGCGGGTCGGTACGCCGGTTTTTTCGCTCACCGCGACCGCGGCCCTCGCGCCCGGCTACGTCTGCACCTGGCTCCTGCCCGCGCCCGAGCTGGCGATGCTCGCCAACGACGCCCTGAACGCCAACGGCATCGGGGCCCCAAGCCCGCTCGTCGCCAGCGTCGTCGACGAAGTGCCCTCGTCGGCCGAGCTCCACCCGCGACCCACGCCCGACCTCTCGGCCTGCGGCCAAAGCATTGTCCACACGGCCGCCGGCCTGCTCCTGGCACCCGTCTCCCAGCTCCCCGACCCGACCTTTGCGGTCACCCTCTCCCCTGCCCTGCCCCTCGTGAACCTCCGCGGCGACCCTGTCTGGTGGGCCTACCCCGGCACCGCGCTGACCTTTTCGTTTGATGCGCCCTGGGACCGCCCGAAGCTCCACGCCTACGTGCGTGCGCAGGTGCTCGGCGCCGGCCGGGCGACGCTGTCCGTCGGCGACCAGACCGTCCCCCTGGTCCAACACGGCCGCGTCTACGAGGCGACGATCGACGCGCTACCGCCAACGGGCAAATGGGCCGTCGCGGTGCACGCGGCTGCCGACGCCTGGGTTGTCGTCGACGAGCTGGTGCTCGGCACAGACGAGCGCGTGGAGCTGATCGGTGCGCCGATGCAGCCTGTTGATGCGCTCCGCTCGTCAATCAGCGAGGTTGCAGGCGAGCCACTGCCGACGACGGTGCCCTTTTTTGCGACGCGGGAGGTCACCCTCGCCCGGATTGGCGCCGAGTGCCCGCCGATCTGGCACACCGGCCCGGCGTCCGCACCCGGCCCGCTCGATCGCTACCTGTGTTTTGACAAGGGCGCCTGGGCGCTCCCCGGCGACCACCTCCGCTTCCCCGTCCCCGACGAGTACACCGCCGTGCTCGGCCTCGGCGGTGACACGCTGTCGGTCTCGGCGATGGGTTTTGGCGCCGATCCAAAGGGTCTCGTGCACGCCAGCTTCGTCGTCCGCAGCGCGGAGCAGGCCGGAAAGGGCGCGGTCCTGGCGAGAGGGTCGGCCGACTTCCCCAACTCCGGGCCGGCGCTCGCCGTCGACATCCCCCTCTCCACCCCGCTCCCACCCCGGGCGCCGTTGGAGATCGACGTCGACGTCCCGCAGGGCGGGCCGTATCTCTTCCTCGAACGCGTCCATCTGGTCGAGTCCGAGATGCTCGCACAATGAGCTTCGTCCAGTCGGAATTCATCGCGTTCTTCGCCGTGGTGTACATACTCTACTGGGCGGTCCACTACCGGATCGCGCAGAACCTGTTGCTGATCGTGGCGAGCGCGCTGTTCTACGGGTGGATCCACCCCTTCTGGCTCGTGCTGCTGTACGCCGCCGCGGGACTTGACTACGCCGGCGGCCTCGGGATGGCAGCCTGGCCGGCGCACAAGGGCAAGGTGCTCGCGTTGAGTCTCGCGGGCAATCTCGGCCTGCTCGGCTACTACAAATACTGCGACTTCTTCCTCACGAGTGTGGGCACGGCCCTTCACGCGCTTGGCGTTGCGAGCGACATCGGGCCCATCGGCGTCCTCCTCCCGGCCGGCATCTCGTTCTACACGTTCCAGTCGATGGCGTACTCCATCGACGTCTACCGCGGTGACTTGAAGCCCAGGAAGAACCTCCTCGACTACATCCTCGCCGTCAGCTTCTTCTGCCACCTGGTCGCCGGACCGGTGCAGCGCGCGGGCAACCTGCTCGTTCAGGCAGAGACGAAGCGGGTTTTTCGCCTTGCGGACATGCGTTCGGGCTTCGGGCTCATCCTCTGGGGCGCATTCAAGAAGATCGTCTGCGCCGGCACCGTCTCCCCCTTCGTCGACAAGGTCTACGGCCTCGCCCACCCCTCCGGCGGCATGCTATGGGCCGCGACCCTGGGTTTTACCGTGCAGATCCTCGCCGACTTCTCCGGCTACACGGACATGGCGCGCGGGACGGCCAGGATGCTCGGCTGGGAGCTGATGGAGAACTTCAGGCACCCGTATCTGGCGGAGAACCCCTCGGACTTCTGGCAACGCTGGCACGTCTCGTTCTCGAGCTGGATCCGGGACTATCTGTACATCTCGCTCGGCGGGTCGCGCGGGGGCTTCTGGCGGACCACGGCGGTGACGTTCCTGACGATGACGCTCTCGGGCCTCTGGCACGGCGCGCACTGGAACTTCGTTTTGTGGGGGATGTACCACGCGACCTTGCTCGTGCTGCACCGCCTCGTCGCCCCGCGCATCCCCACCAGCCTGGCCCCACGCCCGCTCGCGATCGCGCTCATGTTCGTGTGCACTGTGTTTGGCTGGTTCCTGTTCCGGGAGACGGACCTCTCGCGCATGCTGCAGCTCGTCACGCTGAGCCCGCTGACGAACACGCGCACGGAGTGGATCGCGACCGTCACGATGCTCGTGGTGACCGGGATCAGCGCCCTCCCCTTGTTCGGCGGGCTGCTCTACGAGCGCCTGATCGCACCCCGGCTCGCGTACACCCCGTGGCGGTTCCCGGTCGACACCGTCGGCTGGACCGCGATGGCCATCTGCCTGTTCGTGTTCCAGCGGATGGACGCGATGAATTTCATCTACTTCCGGTTCTGAGCGCCCGGCAGCGCTCGCTACGGGTCCTTGACCTTGAGCTCAACGGTGGGCGGCGCGGTGGAGACGTCCACGCCCTTCGCGTCCGCCCCGGGGTCCGTCGGCCCACGGCCCTTTCCATCCACGTCGATGTACGCGGCGATGTCCACGGTTCCAAGGCCCTTTGGCAGCTCGGTCGACCAGGGTTCGGGCGCGTTGAGGAGCAGCACCTGCGCGAGGTAGGGCTTGCCGTCCTTCTTCGCGGTGATGTCCACGCGGTAGACACCCTTCTTGCTCCCCGCGTACTCGAAGGTGCCGGCGATCTTCACCCCGGTGCCGGGCTTGCCGGCTCCGAGCGTGGCCGGGGCCTTGGCCTCGCGGATGGACTGCGCGTCGACACCGATGCCATCCGCGCTCGCGGCCGGGTCGGTGTAGACCGGGCCCTGCGGGGCGAGCGGCGCGGGGGCGGGGGCGTCGGCGGAGGGAGCGGGCGCGGTGGTCGTGGCGTCCGCAGCGGGTGTGGTCGCGTCCGCGGGTGGGGTGGCGGATGCGGTGGCGTCGGGCGTCGCGGCGGGTGCGGCAGCGTCCGGCGTCGTTGCAGCGGGGGTTGCGGCGTCGGGCGTCGCGGCAGCAGGTGCGGCCGGCGTTGCGGCATCGGGCGCGGTGGGGTCAGCGGCGCCGTCCGGGGTCGGCAGACTGCCGCCGGAGCATGCGGTCAGGTGCAACAGGATCACCATAGCGGAAAGCATGCCACAACCTCTCACCCGCGAAGGTACTCAAGCCATCCGGCGCCGTCAACCCCCGCGGCTCCGCCCGAACAAAAGATCAATGCGGAACCACGTCCGTCGGGATGGCGTAGACCGTCGCGGCGAAGGCACCATACCGGAGCGTCGCCGTCGGGCGCACGCGCGCGGCGACCCAGGCATCCATCGCAACCCGACCTGGGAGCGCCGGATCGTACATCTGGTGACCGGCGAGCGAGACGTAGCCGATGGTCCCCTTCGCCCCACAGCCCGCCGCCATCGTCCTTAGACACGTCTCCACCGCCGCATCGCTGCTCTCGACCGGGCACCGGAACGGCCCGCAGTCCTGCAGCCCGGCCTGCATGAGCGCCTCCGTCGGCGGGCATGCGACCTTCGTCGACGGCGGAAACGCATCATGGAGCGAGCGGCTCAGGAGGTAGAGGCCGACCATGCCGTCGTCCAGCGGCGGGGTCGGGCGGACGGACTGCGACGCGCGATGCGCGACCATCCCGGCGACGACCGCGCCGACGAGCCCCGCGGGCCAGAACGGCAGGAAGCGACGCAGGAGTCGTTCGGGCGCCGAGACGAGCGCGATCATCCCGCGGGCGACCAGCACGGCCGCGAGGGGGGTGAAGTTGTCGCCGTACCGCGAGGGGGCCCCCAGCGCCGTCAGCAGGGGGAGGGGCATGAGACCGGCGACGACGACCAGACCGACGACGGTGTTGTAGACCAGCTCGCGGGCGAGGGCCCAGGTGGCTTCGGAGACGGCTGGCCAAGGAGAAGGCGCGGCTTCGTGCCCCGCACGAAGCGTGCCTTCGACGCGGTCAGCAGCGGTCGCGCTCCCCCGAGCCCGGGCAGGTGTGGACAGGCCAAGGGAGGTCACGAACAGGCGCAGGCGCTCGAAAGCCAAGGCGCGACAAGAATAACAAGCCATCACCGGACCGCCGGGGCCGGTGATGGCTGGCCAAGGAGAAGGCGCGACTTCGTGCCCCGCACGAAGCGTGCCTTCGACGCGGTCAGCAGCGGTCGCGCCCCCCCGAGCCCGGGCAGGTGTGGACAGGCCAAGGGCTGGACGGGTGACGAGGAAGGGGGCGACGACGCCGATCCAGAGGAGCCAGAGCGCGGCGAACGGCGTGACGTAGGGGTTGGTGACCTGCTTCGCCAACGAGGCGCTCGTCGACGGCATCGCCGCCGCGATCTTCGGCCCGATCCCGTCCAGCAGCGCTCCCGAAGGCCCGCCCCCACCGTTGACCGTGGAGCCCGCATGCGCCCCTTCCATCACGACCTGCAGCAGCTCCGCGCCCGTCGGGATGGCGTGGATACGCGTCAACCCGTAGGCGAGCAGGCCGATGCCGGCGCCGAGCGCCCCTACACCCGCCGCCCTCCGCCAGCCCGGCTGCCCCGCCAGCGCGGCGAGCAACAGCGCCGGGACCACGAACGGCAGGGTCGTGGCGTGCAGGAAGAGCACCCAGCCGACGACGATCCCGGCGGGCAGCCCGAGCCACCAGCGCCACGTCGTCACCATGCTCGCCGCCATCGCCAGCGGCAGCATCGCCTCGATCGCGGCGTCGATGCCATAGCGCTGCGTGCCGAGGAGGAGGTGGGGGTGCGCGAGCACGGTGGCGGCGGCGATCACGCCCGTCGCCCGACCGCCGATCGCCCGGCCGAACGCGTAGGTTCCGAACCCAGCAAACAGGAACATCGCCCGATTCACGAGGTGCCCCGCCGTGACCACCGTCCACCCGCAGCGCACCAGCGCGCCGACCGCCAGGAGCCACGAGGGCATGCGGTGCGGGTCGAGCTGCGAGTAAGCCGCCTCCGCCATCCGCTGCGCGTTCTCGGCCCACTGTGCGGCGTCCGGGCCCTCCAGCAGCAGATCCCCGCCACCGCCCCACCACGGCGGCGACGGAAGGTTGAGCCCGTCCGGCAGCGCCGTTCGCGGCCAGTACGTGAGCGCGAGCGCCAGGACCACCGCGAGGGCGATCGCCTCCAGGAGCCCGGCGGCAACGGGGCCATCGAGCCATTCACGCGCGCGCGCGACCCGGCCTTTCGATGGCGGCGGCGGCGGCGGCGGCGGTAGCGGCGTCGCGGCGACCGCCGCTGGATCGGCCTCCGGATCCGTCACCCCAGCCCCGCCCGCGTCGTCATCCCCCGGTTGCAAACGTCAATCCTGCCCCGCCGATGAACCCGTCCGTGGTCATCCCCGCGCGCGCCTCGAACCCGACCCGCCACCGCCACGTCGGCGCGATCTCCCAGCCTGCGACCACCTGACCGCCCTCGGCCAGCGGCACGATGACCAGCGCCTGCGCCCCGACGTACGGCCCCGCAGCGCCCGCGCCCCGGTCGCCGAACCGCACGCCTGCGGCCACGGGGTAGACGTCATGCTCAAAAACGCCCGGTCGAAGGTAGTAGAGCTGCGCGGACCGCAGGAGGCCGACGCGCCCGTCCAGGCTCAGCGCGCCCGTCAGCCGCCAGCGGATGTTCACGTCCACGCCAACGTGGTCATGCGCCCCGAAGTCCGAGACGAGCGGCTGCAACCGCAGGTAGCCAAGCGCAACGCCGAGCCTCAGCCGATCCGGGCTACCCCCGACCCGCAACGAGGCCGGGCCCGGGCCATGCCCGAACCGCGCCGCCGCCACGTCCAGCCACGCCGCGTGCACGTTCCAATCCACGTGCTCGGCATCGACGATCTGCTCCTCCGGAAAGCCGCCTTGATCGGTCGCACCGGGCGGCACCAGCGTCACGAACCGCACCCAGCGCAGCCCCTGCCCGCGGGCCCAGGTCGCCAGCTCGTCCGAGGCATCCGAGGCAGGTACAACACCCCGAAGCGCGCCCTGGACCGCCGTCGAGAGGTACCCCTCGCCGTCGTCGCCCGAGAGCTCCGCCACGAGCGGCGCGTCCGGCCCACCCATCATGCCGCTCACGTTCGCCACCCAGGCCGTCCGCCGCCCCGGCCGCTCGACGCTGAGCCGATGCCAGCCGGTTCGAATCGAGCCACGAAACGGCGTTTTTCCAGCCGCCACGCCGTCGACGTACACGGCCCACCCGTCGCTCGGCGCGCCGATCGCCAGCGGACGGTCCTGCCGGGGCGCGCTCGCCAGGTAAAGGTACCGGGCAACGCCCGCTTGCACCGCCTCCGGCGAAAACCCGGTGAAGGTCGGCAGGTTCACCACGCGCCCGTCCGAGGCGCTGACGGCATCGTCAAAAGCAGCGTCCGCGGCTGCGGTGTCACCCGACTGAAGTTGTGCGGTGCCAAGCTCCAGCAACAACGCGAACACCGGATCGTTCGGCAGCGTCAGCGGCAGCGCGTCCATCGCGGCGCGGGCTTCGACGAGGTTCGCAACCGTCGGAGAGCGCGTCGCCATCGCCATCGCGCGGTCGTAGCGCCCTCGCGCCAGCCCGCCGCCCGGGCCCGCGTCCACCACCGTCCCCAGCTCCATCAGCGGCAGCCCGAGCGAGTCCAGGTGCGACGCCATCGCCCGCTCCTCCGCCGGGCACCCCTGCGGACGCTCGCAAACCAGCACGGTGACGGTGCTCACGCCCGGCGGCACCGCCGTGAGGACGCCCGCAAACGCAGGACCGGCGAGGATGGAGAGCACGACAAGCACCACCGCTACCGGGTATCAAGATCGGTGGCCACGTCGAAGGCGCGACTTCGTGCCCCGCACGAAGCGTGCCTTCGACGCGGTCAGCAGCGGTCGCGCTCGCCGGAACCTGCGCAGGTGTGGACGGGTCAAGAGAGGTCACGAACACGCGTGACGGCTCGAAAGCCAAGGCGCGACGAGAATAAACAGCCAACACCGGACCGAAGGGGCCGGTGATGGCCGGCCAACCCAGAAGGCGCGGAGCTTGCGAACGCAAGTTCCGTGCCTTCGATCAGGGTTGGCCACGGGAGGGCCTGCCTCGTGGATGCCGAATGGTTGACGGGTCAAGGACGTCACGAACAGATCAGAAACCCGAAATTGGCAGGCCCGACC
>CAIMSU010000106.1 GCA_903844155.1 uncultured Pseudomonadota bacterium
CCGCGAAGACGTTCTCACGCCGCACGTGTGGAAGGCCGAGCGGGACGTGGGACGCCGACCGTCGGACGGCTGAGCGCGCGAGCGGCCGGAGAGAATCGAAAAAAGTCGGCGGAAAGGGGGCGGGGCGAGGATGTACCCTCCGTCGACGCCGGTGACCAAGGGGACAATCGCGAGGCCGAGGACGAGGCCGAGCGCCAGGATCGCGGGCTCCGCGCCAGGGTCGACGCCGCAGGCTGCGCCCATGCCCGCGACCGTGCCGAGGCAGAGAACGGCGGCGAGGAGCGAGGCAGCGAACGGCACGGGCCGCTTCGGCGCGACGAACTGGCGCGCTCCCCAGCGCTCCACCGCGCTGCCCGAGGCGAGGAACGCGTGCGCCTTGTAGAGCGAGTGGGCGACGATGTGGAGGAGCGCGAGCTCGTAGGCGCCCAGCCCGCACTGGACGAGCATGAACCCCATCTGGGCGATGGTGGACCACGCCAGCATCACCTTCACGCTGATCCGCGTGGTCATCACGAGCCCCGCGGTAGCGGCGGTCAGCGAGCCGATGGCGACCAGCAGGGTCTGGGCCCCAGGCGCAGCGACCATCAGGGGGGCGAGGCGGATCAGCACGAACCCACCGATGTTGACCACCCCGGCGTGCAACAGGGCCGAAACGGGCGTCGGCGCCTCCATGACCTGGGTGATCCACCCGTGAAACGGCAGCTGCGCACTCTTGAGCGCCACCGCGAGCACGAGGAGCACCGCCGCCAGCTGCGGGCCCCCGGAGAACGCGCCCCGGTCGAGGGTGGAGATCTCCGCAATGGAGAGGCTCCCGGTCGCCCGAAAGATAAGTCCGATCGCCGCGAACACGAGCACGTCGGCCATCCGACTGACCAGGAACTTCTTGTGCGCGGCCAGCTGCGCAGCCGGCCGGTCGGCAAAGTGGGTGAGCAGGCGGTGCAACGAGAGGCTTGCCGCGAGCCATCCCAGCGCGAGGATCACGAGGTTGTCCGTGAGGATCAGCAGATTGACAGAGGTGAGCGTCGCGAGCATCCAGCGAAGGAAACGGCCTGCCCCCGCGTTGTGGCCCAGGTACGAGCCCGCGTACCGCAACAGGACGAAGCCGACGAAGTTGACGAGGACGAGCATCACCCCGGTGGCAAGGTCGGTTCGCGGAAGGAGCCAGGCGGGTGCGGCCCCAGGGTCCCCGAGAACCCCGTCGACGAACGGGGCCCGGGCGGCGAGCGCGCAGACGAGGAGCGCCCCGCACGCGGCAAGCCAGCTGGTCGCGACGAACCAGCCGGCGGGGCTTCTTGCGGGGCGGGGGGGACGCCACTCGAGGGGGGCGGAGGACGGGGGGGGCTGATTCATGCCGCGAAGGTACTGTCCCCAACCATTCCTGAACATGTCATCTTTCGCGTGCTACCGTTCTGTATTATAGAACGGTATGCATGCGGCCACCCAGCTCAACTTCCATCACCTTCGGTACTTCTGGGCGGTCGCGAACGAGGGCAACCTCACCCGGGTGGCCCGCCGGCTGCGGGTCTCGCAGTCCGCGCTCTCCGTGCAGATCAGGGACCTCGAGTCCGAGTTGGGCGCCCCCCTGTTCGAGCGGGAGGGGCGAACGCTGGCGCTCACTGAGACCGGCCGCGTGGTGCTCGCGTATGCGGACGTGGTCTTCGGCGCGGGGGAGCAGCTCGTCCGCACGCTGAGCGAGGGCCGAGACGGGGCGGACGTCGTGCGCGTGGGGGCCGTTTCGACGTTGTCGCGCAACTTCCAGGAGTCCTTCCTCAAGCCCCTGCTCGAGGACCCCGACGCGCGGCTCAGGGTGGCGTCGGGTACACACGACGAACTCGTCCTCCGGCTCGCCGCGCACGATCTCGACGTCGTACTTTCCACCCGTCCTGCCTCGGGAGACGTCGCCCGGAACGTGCGTTCGCGCCTGGTCGCCCGGCAGCGGGTCAGCCTCGTCGGCCGCCCCGGACCCGTCCTTCGCTTCCCCGAAGACCTCCGGGGCCGCGAGATGGTCCTGCCCTCCCCCGACAACGACCTGCGCACGGCATTCGACGCGATGTGCGCTCAGGCGGACGTGTCCGTGACCGTGGTGGCCGAGGTCGACGACATGGCCCTCCTGCGCCTGCTCGCCCGCGACGGCCGTGCGCTCACGCTCCTGCCCTCCGTCGTCGTGCGCGACGAGCTCGAGCTCGGCCTCCTCCAGGAACACTGCGTACTAAAGGGCGTGTACGAGCATTTCTATGCGATCGTCGCGGTGCGTCGTTTCCCCCATCCGCGCATCGCGTCGCTGTTGCAGCGCGATGCGCACGACATGCTGGGGATGAGGGGGCCCGTCGAGCTCGAAGGGGAATGACTTCGCGCGGTTTCGCGTCAGGTCGGGCGGCGACCCGGCTGGTCACGAGCCCTCGCGACCGCGACCGCTATTTCCATGTTCGGGTGTCCGCTTCTGGGGCGGTCGAGCGGCATTATTCGGGCGCCACCGCGCCGCCTCTCGCGCCGCCTCCTGAGCGCCTCTTGCAACGCGGGGCCCACCGCCGCGTGGATCTTCCCGTCGCATCGCGACGCGCCGCTTCGACTTCCCCTGCACCGGCAACCGCGCCCGGCGCCCGGGGCCAGTCGATGTCCTCGAACCGCAGTTCGGCGACGTCGCCGCCGTGGAGGCCCAGCCGACAGAGGAGGAGCAGGACCGCGTAGTCGCGGCGGCTGTTCGGATCGGCACGGCCGCCGCCGCCGCCCGCCGGCATCGCGGCGCGGGGAGACGCGGCATACTGTTCCGCGATGCTCACCCATCGCACCCTGCTCCGCACCAGTGTCCTCGCGGCCGACGCCCTGCCCGCCCTCCCCGCCTGCGGGAACCGAGCAAAGGGGCGCTCGATCGTGATCGGCGGTGGAGGCGCGTTCACGGGGTAGCGCCACAACTGCTCGACGAAGATGGTCATCGCGAAGCCTCTATCAGAACCGCGGCCGCGTCGAGAACGGAGGGCGGGTCTGGAACCCGCAGATCGGCAGCGTGACGCTGGTGACCACGCCATGAGGACGCCCCGCGGTGCCGCGGACCGGATGCCGGCCGGGTGGTGATGCCCCGCCGCCTACCGCGTCAACGTGCCGGCCCGATGGACACGTACACGCCACCGTGCCAGCCAACCTCCGTCGGTGCCCCGGTGATCCACATCTGACCGGCCGCGAATGTCCCGCCGACCCGCACAGGCCCGGCCTTTCCGCCCAGCCAGACCTCACCGAGGACGGGCAACCGCAGACCAGGTCCGGTGACCCGAACGACCCCCGGGACCGCGATGCCGAGCGTCGCGTCGAGCGACTTGCGCGCCCACCCGAGCGCCAGTGCCGGGGTAGCGGACACAGCCAGCGCGGGGGCCAGAACCGGCACCGTCGGCCCGCCGGCGACGGAGAGCTCGAGTCCGAGCCCGCTCGGCGCGCGAAAGACGTCGGCGCGGTAGCCGGCGGAAACGCTCACGGCGTCGAACGCCCGAAAGTCGACCGACAGCCCGACATGTGCCGTCAACGCCAAGGCGACGGAGCTGTCCGGCACGGCGAGCACCACGTTGACCAAGCCGGCCGGCGCCCGGAGCGCTATCGGATCGGCAAGCGCGAGGCCGCACAGGGCAAGGATCACCGGGACACCGTCACGCCGTCGAAGGGCTGGTCGAGGCGTTCGACGGCGGTCGCGTCGCCACGCAGCGACGCGTCAAGGAACGCGTCGATGACCGTGAGGGCGGCGATCCTGTCGGCGTCGAGCGTGGCGGCCGCGCCGTCGCTGGCAAGTTCCTTCTCGGTCGCGCCGTCCGTCCATCCGTAGTGATTGAGATCGTCGACCATCGCCAGGTATCGTGGGTCCCCGAAGCGCTCGAACCCAGCACGGACATCGGCCGGGAGCGCCTTCTGGTCGTTGTCGCCGGCGATGGAGAGCACCGGCGAGCCCGTCCTCGCCGTGGGGTCGTCGCCCGCAGCCGGGAAGGAGGCGAGCAGGAACAGCGCTGAGAAAGAGTCGTCAGCGAGCCAGTTCTTGACCGCAACGACACCGCCGAGGGAATGCCCGCCAACGGCTGCCGAGTCGCCGATCGAGTCCCCAAGCTGCGGGTCCGCGCGCGCCCCGGCCAGGGCGTCGGACGCGTTCCCGATGTCGAAGATCGCGAGGTCCAGCGCGTGGTACGGCGCGATGACCGCATAGCCGCGGCTCGCGAAGTGGGTGTACAGCCAGCGGTAGCGGTCGACATCCACGAGCCCACCTTGGACGAAGACGACTGTCGGCGCAGCTGAGATTGCGGGCGAATCCGTTTCGTCAGAGGGAAGTACGATTTCAGCCCGGATGGCGTCCGTGACCCGGGCCTGGTATCGACGCGACGTGGCGATCGCACCGTACGGTCCGTCCGCGCCGTTCAGGCCGTCACGCGCGGGATCCGGGTCGAGCAGCACCACGAAAGACGGCGTGGCGGAACACCCGAGGAGGAGGAATGGGAGCATCACGGGCATCGTCATCCAGGTGGGCGGGGGTGAGGTGTTCCCGGGATCGGGCCGCATGATGCTACCCCCCGGGTCATGCGAAAGCTGCTCAGATCGGCTGCGGGGTGCACGGTCGGGCCGTTGGCGAGCATCCGCGTGGAGGCGCCGATCACGGACTGGGCAAGCTCGGGGATGTCGACCGCGCCGGCAAATGCCGTACCGTCCCAGGTCCCGGAGACCGTGGTCCTGCCTGCCTGGACGACGTAGACAGCCCCGGCACCGACCAGGGGTGCCTCGACCCGGACCGTCAAGCCAGGATGGCCGTCGCCGTCGTCGTCGCGGACGCGCGGATCCAATGGGTCCGAGGGGATCCCGCCGAGGCCATCCCAGCCGAGCACCTGCCGCCCGAAGTCAGCCGCATAGCTCCAGCTTCCGTCGCGCTCTGCGATGTCGACCGGGAACGACACCACGGGAAGCGCTGCGATGAACGCGGGTGGAATCTCCGTGCGCACGATCCCCTGTCCCTCGTTGATCGTCGTCGAGCAGACCCGCTGGGTCTGAACGCCGCTGCCTGCCCCCGCGTCGAGGCGGACCGCCAGCTCGGAGCGCGAGCGGGCCAGGAAGTCGCCCAGGACGGGGACATGCGCGCGGGTGACCACGACGATCTCGAGCGTCCAGTCCCCGGCAAACTCCGCTGCCACGTCCGGGGTCATCGGTTCACCGCCGTCGGCGGCGCGAGGGTCAACATTGATGTTGCGTTCTGCATGCATGGTGTATATGGTTTGCATCACACCGCGTCAAGCACAGGAGCCTTCGTGATCGCCTCTCTCGCCCACAACGCCGACTCCGCCTCTCCATCCCTCGCCTCGCGTGTCGATCTCCCGGCGGTGGAGGCGGTGATGCTCCGCCTCGCCGTGGGCGAGCGCCTGGACATCGCCGGTGAGATGGCGGCAGAGTGCCTTCGCAGCGGGGGGAAACGCCTCCGTGCCCGCCTCGCTCTGGCCGCTGGGCACGCCCTCGGTGTGGCGGAGGAGGTGCTGGTGCCCTGGGCCGCCGCGTGCGAGCTGCTTCACAACGCGACGCTGATTCACGACGACATCCAGGATGCCGACCGGGTCCGGAGGGGACGGCCCACGGCGTGGGCCCGCCACGGGGTGGGACAGGCGATCAACGCGGGAGATCTGATGCTGATGTTGCCGTTCCTCGCCGTGGGCGAGATCGAAGCCCCTCCCGCCACGCGGGGGCGGCTGTGCGCCGCCATCGCCATCGCCGCCGCCCGGACGGCGCGTGGTCAGGCCGAGGAGATGGACCTGCCGAATCACGATGAGGTCGGCTGGCCGGAGTGGATCCGAGCGGCCGAGGGAAAATCCGGCGCGCTCCTCGGGTTGCCGGTGCAGGGCGCTGCCATCCTCGCGGGGCTCGACGACCGATGTTCTCATGCTTTGGGGGCTGCTTTCTCACGCGCGGGCGTGCTATACCAGCTCCAGGACGACCTGCTCGATCTGTCGGCAGAAAAGGGGAAGGGTCGTGCTGGGAGCGACATCCGGGAGGGGAAGATGAGCGCCCTCGTCGTGGCGCATCTGGAACTTCATCCTGCCGAAGCTGCCGAGACCTACCGCTGGTTGCGGAGCCCGGAGCTGCGCGCCGACGAGGTCGTGATCGCCGCCGTACAGAGGCGGTTGGTCGAGGGAGGCGCTGTCGACCGGGTTCGGGAGCAGGTGCCTGTCTGGGCGGACGCGGTGACGCGCGACGCGACGTTGCGTGCGATCCCCGAGCTCGCTGCGGTCGCCGAGGACCTTGCGGAGCGCGTTCAACGTTCAGGAACCGCGTTCTCCGCGGTCCGCGGGAGCGCCGCATGAAACCCTACGTCGTCATCGGCTCCGGGTTCGGCGGGCTCGCCTCGGCGGTGCGGCTACGCGCGATGGGTCACCCCGTGATCGTGCTCGAAGCGAACGAGCAGCCCGGCGGGCGAGCGAGCGTCTGGCGGAAGGACGGATTCACGTTCGACGCCGGTCCGACGGTCATCACCGCGCCCTACCTGCTCGGCGAGCTGTTCAGCCTGCTTGGCCGGGACCCGAGGGACTACTACACGCTCGACCCGGTGGACCCTTTCTACAGGGTGCTGTTCCCGGAGGGCGGGCACTTCGACTACGTCGGCGATGACGAGCGACTCCTCGCCCAGATCGCGGCGATCTCGCCTCCGGACGTGGACGGCTACCGTCGGTTGCTGAAGCAGGCCCAGGACACCTTCGACGTCGGCTACACCGGACTGGCGGATCAGCCCTTCACGCGCCTCCCCGACATGCTGCGCGTCGTCCCGGATATGGTCAGGCTGGGAAGCTGGCGCTCGATCTACGGAATGGTGGCAAAGCACATCCGGGACGAGCGGCTGCGCCAGGTGCTCACCTTCGAACCCCTGCTGATCGGGGGAAACCCGTTCACCGCCCCGTCGATCTACCTCCTGATCCACTGGCTCGAGCGGAAGTGGGGCGTCTGGTTTCCGCGCGGTGGCACAGGCGCGGTCGTCAACGGGCTGGTACAGCTGCTCGGTGAGGTGGGGGTGGACGTGCGCTGCAACTCGCCGGTGACCCGGATCCGGGTCGAGGGCGGGCGCGCATCGGGGGTGGAGCTCGCGGACGGCACGGTGATCGAAGCCCAGGGTGTGGTGTGCAACGGAGATCCCTCGTTCACCTATACGAACCTGATTGATCCCGAGCATCGGCGCACGTGGACCGACAAGAAGGTGGGCAGGGTCCGCCAGTCCATGAGCCTGGCCGTGACCTACTTCGGGACCGAGGGGACCTGGCCCGAGCTGGCCCACCACACGATCGTGCTCGGGCCCCGGTACAAGGGCCTGCTGGACGACGTGTTCCACAAGCGCGTGCTGGCCGATGACATGTCGCTCTACGTGCACGCGCCGACCCGGACCGACCCATCCCTGGCTCCTGCTGGCAAGGAGTGCTTCTACGTGCTCTCTCCGGTACCCAACCAGCTCAGCGGAATCCGTTGGGAGGACGAACAGGCCCGATACGAAGACGCGATGCTGGGAGAGCTCGAACGCCGGCTGTTGCCGGGACTCCGATCCCGGATCACCACCAAGCTGTCGGTAGACCCTCGATACTTCGAAGGGCGCCTTCGGTCGGTCCATGGCGCTGCCTTCGGACCGGAGCCCCGACTCGAGCAGTCGGCCTGGTTCCGGTACCACAACCAGAGCGAAGACGTGGCCGGGCTCTACTTCGTGGGGGCCGGCACCCACCCGGGCGCGGGCGTGCCAGGGGTGTTGAACAGCGCCAAGGTGCTGGAGAGGCTCGTCGCCCGGCCGGAAACCGCGCTTCCGGTTCCCGGTGTTCGGTTGCTGGGTGTCGCGTGAACCTGGATCCGACAGCAGATGTGCTGCCCGCTGCGCGGCAAGCGCTGCACGAGCGCGCCCGCTCGTTTCGAATCGCGGCGCGTATGCTCACCCCCCAAGACGCCGACGACGCCGCGATCACCTATGCCCTTTGCCGCGAAGCGGACGATCTGGTGGACGAGGCTCCCTCCCCCGAGGTCGCCGCCGTCGCGATCGCAGACCTGCGCGCCGAGCTTCACGGCCGAAGGCCGCCTCGCCCTCTGGTCGTCGCCTTCTACCACATGGCGCTACGAAGAAAGCTTCCGATCCAAGCCGCTTGGGACCTCGTCGATACGATCGCGGCGGATGCTGGACCGGTGCGCATCGTCGACGACGCAGCTCTCCTCCGGTACGCCTACGGAGTGGCGGGTACGGTGGGGCTCCTGATGGGGACCCTCCTCGGAGCCCGCGGTGAGCGAGCCACCGCGTGTGCCGTGGACCTCGGCATCGGCATGCAACTCAGCAACATCGTTCGCGACGTGGGCGAGGATGCCCGCCTTGACAGGGTCTATCTCCCAGCGTCTCGCCTGCGGGCGGCTGGGGTCCGCTCCGAAGATGTCGCGAACGGCACAGGTGATCCCGCAGCCATCGCGGCCGTCTGCCGGGATCTCGTGGCGATGTCGGACCGTTACTACGCTTCCGCACGGGACGGGCTTCGATTCCTGCCGCCTCGCGGCCGGATCGCGGTGGCGATCGCAGCGTCCTTGTACCAGGCCATCGGCCACGCGGTCGTACGGAGGGGCGTCGAAGCGCTGGACCAGCGCACGGTGCTCAGCCGGTTCTCGCTCGGCGTGGCCTGCGTCCGCGGGCTGCTCACGCTTGCGCGCCCCACGGTATGGGGGGGCCTTCGCCGCCGCGATCCGGCGCTCCACCCCTTCGTTCTCGGTCCCCCCGAGCCAGGCCGCCCGTGTCCTACCGCATAAAAACCGTCGTCGAGCTCACCGGCATCGCCCGCAACACCCTGATCGCGTGGGAGCGCCGCTACAACCTGCTTGAGACGCGACGGTCCGACGCGGGCTACCGGATCTACGAGGACATGGACATCGCCTACCTCCGGCGGCTGAAGGCGCTTGTCGACGAGGGGGTGGCCATCTCAGAGGCGATCAGCAGGGTTCCGGCTCCAGGGCAGCCTTCGTCCACAGGAGATGTGGCTCGACCCGACCTCGTTGGCGCCCTGGTTGCCGCACTGGTGGGCCTTGACGGGAATGCCGCCTTGCCGCTCATGAGAAGGGTGGAGCAGATGCCCTTTGCCGAGGCGATCCGCGAGGTGTGGCGGCCGGTCCTCTTCGAAGTCGGAAGACTCTGGGAGGTTGGCGAGATCTCGGTCGCGCAGGAGCACTTCGCCGCCGGGGTCGTCCGGGTCGCCCTCTCGGCCATGCTGAGGAGCCTGGACACGGCGCGGCCGGGTGCGGTGGAGGTGGTGGGCGCCTGTGTTCCGGGCGAGGCGCACGACCTGCCGTTGCTCGCGGTGGCGGTCGAGCTCGCTCTGGCCGGCTGGCGGGTGATCTGGCTCGGGGCCGATGTGCCTCTCGCGGACCTGTGCGCGCTCGTGGCGACCCGCTCGCCCGAGTTCGTCTGCCTCTCCGCGGTCGCTGCCCGGTCGTCGGACGAGGTGCTCACCGCCGGCCGAACGGTCCTCGCCAGTTCGCCCAGGACGACCGTTGTGCTAGGCGGCCCCGCGACGGCGGGGATTCTTGAGCATCAGGGCCCACGCTTCTGGGTCTGCGCGACGGCCGCCGAACTCGTGGCTCGATGGTCCGTGCACCCCTACTCCCGCCCCCACACCCACAGCTTTCCTGAGAGCAGTCCATGATCCTCGTCCTCGCCTCGCTCAACGCGGCCCTCGCTGTCACACCGCCCGCTCCGGACTCGCTCCTCAACGCGCCCGACCGCGGCTACGCCGTGCGGCTGAACGCCGAGATCGGGTTTTTGGCCCCGCTGGCGCACACCATCCAGTTCGGGCACGACGGCACCGTGTTCGACTACGTAGCAGACGGCGCCCAGAACGTGCTTTTTCCGACGGTGCGCTTTGACGCTGGCCTCGACGTCGGCAAGCGCGAGACGTTCACTCTGCTCTACCAACCGCTCGACCTCCGCACGGAGGTGGTGCTCCACGACGACATCCTCGTGGACACGGTCACATTTGCCAAGGGCGAGCCCGTCAATCTCCGGTACGGCTTCAGCTTCTGGCGCGCGACCTGGCTGCACGAGCTGCTGCCCGCGCCGGACAAGGAGCTCGGCATCGGCCTCGCGTTGCAGCTTCGGGACGCGAACATCTCCTTCACCTCGGGGGATGGGACCAAGGCCTTCGAGGAGCACGACGTCGGACCGGTGCCCGCGTTGGCCGCCCGGCTGAGATTGCCCGTCGGCAAGACAGGATTTTTCGGGGCCGAGGCGACCGGCATCTACGCGCCGATCAAGTACCTGAACGGCTCGAACGTCGACGTCGTGGGTGCCCTGTTGGACGCATCCCTGCGCGGTGGGCTCGCGATGCCCCACGGCACCGACGTGTTCCTGTGCGCCCGGTACATCGGAGGCGGCGCCGAGGGCACCGCAAAGAATTCCGAGGCGTTCGGCGACGGGTACACCGCAAACTGGCTCCACTTCGCGACGCTCTCGGTGGGCGCGAGCCTGCGCTGATGCCTACCTTCGAGCCTGCGGCGGGGCCCATGAGCCTGCAGCTCGTGCAGGACCGTTGGTACGTCATCCTGGAGTCCCACGAGATCCCGTCCGGCCGCCCGTTCGGCGTGACCCGGCTGGGAATGGCGCTCGTGCTCTGGCGAGACGCGGGCGGCGTGCTCCGCTGTACGTCCGACCGCTGTCCGCACCGTGGCGCCGCGCTGAGCCTCGGCCGCGTCGTCGACGGGCATGTCGAGTGCCCGTTCCACGGCTTTCGGTTCGACGGCACGGGGGTCTGCACCCGCATCCCGGCGAACGGCGTGGATGGACCGATCCCGTCGGCGATGCGAACCCCGGCGTGGGAGGTCCGCGAGGCGAACGGCTTCGTCTGGCTGTGGTACGGCGACGCTCCGAACGGCGGCCTCGCGGCCCTGCCCGATGTGCCCTGGTTCCCCGAGATCGACCACCACTATGTCTACCGGAGCTTCGCCGACGACTGGGACACGCACTACACGCGCGCGGTGGAGAATCAGCTCGACTTCACGCACCTCCCCTTCGTGCACGCGACGAGCATCGGCAAGGGGGTTCCCCAGCGTCTGGACGTGCTCACCGCGGTGGACGGTGATCACATCCGTGTCACCTACGACCCAGCTACCTACGATGCCAAGGGCTTCTTCGTCGAGCTGCTCGCGCCCACCCTCTGGCGCAATCGCCTGAGCGCGCACGTCTGGGCGATGATCGCGTTCGTCCCGGTCGACGCGACGCACACCCGGCTCTACCTCCGGTTCTACCAGTCCTACGTCACGCTCCCAGGCCTCGGTTGGCTCGCCTCCTGGGCGTCCAACCAGTTCAGCCGCCACATCCTCCACCAGGACAAGCGGGTGGTGCTGACCCAGGAGCCTCGGCAGACGCACCTCCACATGGACGAGGTGCTGATCCCATCCGACCGGCCGATCATCGAGTGGCGTCGATGGTTGAAGGCGGGGATTACCGATACGGGAGGCGGGCTTGGATGAGCCTCAGGCGCACGCCACCGCTGCGCAGGGACCGCTGCGCCTCCTCGCCGCGACGCTGGTCACCGGCTTGACCATGCTCTCGCTGGACCTGACGTGGATCGGCAAGGTCGGCCGGCCATTCTACGCCGCGCTGGGCCAACTCCAACGGGCCGAGCCCTACCTGCCGGCTGCCGTGGCGTTTTATGCGATGTACCTGACGGCCGTGATGGTCCATGCCGTTCGCCCGGCGGCGTCTCCATCCGCCGCCCTGGTGCGGGGCGGAGGTCTTGGATTTGTGTGCTACGCCACGTACGAGCTCACCAATTGGGCGGTCATCGAAGGATGGCCCGGAGCGCTGGTCCCCGTGGACATCGCCTGGGGCGTGTTCCTGACGGGCGTGTCCGCGGGCGTCGGCCGGCGGGTACTCCGGTGAGCGCCGACCCCGGCCGATGGCCGCGCCGTGTGGCGAGCCTGAGCGTCTACTCCGCTCTCGCCGTCGTGACGCTGGGACTCCTGCCGGTGTGGCTGTCACTCGCGGCGATCGTGGACGGCGTCGCCGATCGTCGGCTCCCTCGCGTACGCGCCATCGCCTTCTTTGCCTTGTACCTCGCGTGTGAGCTTGCGGGCGTCGCCGCGGCTGCGGGGATCTGGCTGACGCGACGCAGCGCGCCCCCTGCGGAGTGGAGGGAGTCCAACGCGGCCCTCCAGCGGAGGTGGACCTCCACGCTCATGGGGGGAGCGCTGTGGATCTTCGGGATGCGGGTCACCGTCCACGGCGCCGATCTGGCGGCGCTGGGACCGTTCCTCCTGTTCGTGCGCCACTCCAGCACCGCAGACACCGTGCTGGCGGCTGCGCTGGTCGCAAACCCCCACTGCGTGCTGCTTCGCTACGTGCTCAAGCGGGAGCTCCTCTGGGACCCCTGCCTGGACGTCGTCGGGCAGAGGCTGCCCAACGCCTTCGTGCACCGCGGCAGCAAGGAACGCAAAGCCGAGCTCGCGGCCGTCGTCGCGCTCACCGACGATCTCGGCCCCCGCGAAGGTGTGCTCATCTACCCCGAGGGCACCCGGTTCTCCACGTCGAAGCTGGCGCGCGCCCGAGAGCGGCTGGTCGATCGTCCCGAGTTGGCTCGGCTTGCGGCGGAGTTCCGCCACGTCCTGCCGCCTCGACTCGGCGGTCCGCTCGCGCTCCTGGAGCGTGGTTTGGATGTGGTTTTCCTGGATCACAGCGGCTTCGAGGGGAGCGCTTCGTTCAGCGCGTTCTGGAGCGGGAACCTGATTGGCAAGACCATCGCGGTCCGCCTGCGGCGCGTGCCTTTCGCCGAGATCCCGACGACCGGGCGCGACCTCTGGTTGTTCGAACAGTGGCGCGAAACGGACGCCTGGGTGGAGGCGCACGCGTGATCGCAACCAACGTTCTCCTTGTGTTTTCCCTCATGAGCGCGCTTTGGGTGTGGAGTGTGCTTCGGCGGGACGTGAGCGTGGTCGACCCGTGGTGGTCGATCGGTTTCCTCGTGGTGACGGCGAACTCGGCGCGGCTGGCAGCCGGGGGCTCTGCCCGCTGGTTGGTGCTGGCCGTCGTGGCCGTCTGGTCCCTGCGCCTCTGGCTCTACCTGCTGGCGCGCTCTCGGGGCAAGCCGGAGGACGCCCGATATACCGCCTTTCGGATACGTTATGGCGCGGATCGCTACTGGTGGCTGAGCTACTTTCAGGTCTTTCTGCTACAGGGCGCGCTCATCCTTCTGGTCTCGGCACCCCTCCAGTGCGCGGCGAATGCAACTGACCCGATCGGCGCGTTGGACCTGGCCGGGGCAGCCCTCGCGCTGTTTGGTGCGGGGTACGAGGCGGTCGCGGACGGCCAACTCGCGGCCTGGAAAAGGCGCCCGGACCGGGGAGAGGTCATGGACGAAGGCCTCTGGCGAACCAGTCGTCACCCGAACTACTTTGGCGAGGTGCTCGTCGCCTGGGGATTCTGGCTCTTCGCCGCTGGCGAGCCGCTCGGCCCAGCGCTCGTTTTCGCGCCGCTGCTGATGACGTTCCTGCTCGTGCGCGTGTCGGGGGTGGCGATGCTCGACGAGCACATGGCCCGGCGGAAGCCGGCGTACAGGGACTACATGCGGCGGACGCCCGCCCTCATCCCGGGATTTCACCGGATCCCGAAGACCCCTCACCGAGATGAATCATGATCGCCTCACCGAACGCGGCCTTCTGCGCAGTTTTCCTCCTCGCTCTCTCCGCCTGCGCGTCCGGTACGAATTCCGGGCCGATCGACTCCGCCGCTACCGGCGTCTACGATGGCGGCACGGGCCCGTTCGCGGTGGACGTCACCTCCGACACGGTCGGCGGGCAGACCGTCACCTGGTACGAACCCGAGGGCGGCAACGGCCTGGCCGTCGCCTGGTCGCACGGGTTCGCGCGCAGCCCCGCGAACCACGCGACGTCGGCCGCGCGGGCGGCGTCCTGGGGCTTCCTCGTCGCCACGCCGGAGCTGCCGTCGTTGTCGGATCAGACGGTCAACGCTGAATTCCTCGCCGGGGACCTGCATGACGCAGCGATTGCCAAGGGGGCGGGTGACGTTGGCTACGTCGGACACAGCGCGGGCGGACTCGCGAGCGTCCTCGCCGCTTCTGGCCGCGAAGCCTGGATCCTCGTCGGTCTCGACGGCACCGATGTCGACGACCTCGGCGTGGCTGCGGCCCCGGCGGTCACCTCGCCCACC
>CAIMSU010000107.1 GCA_903844155.1 uncultured Pseudomonadota bacterium
CCCGGCGCTTCGGCGCCTACCGGGATGGGACTTGCACCCACAAGGTAGATGCAGCCCGCCGCCGCGCTCGTCCCCGCCTGCGCGGATTCGGGCTCGGAGGCTTCAGGACGCACCATGTCGCGACCTTATCCGGCCGGCGGCGGAGATACCTTGGTGCTTTCGCGGGTGCGGCTTGGCGACGGACGTCATCGTGATCGGAGCGGGCGTGGTCGGGCTCTCGACCGCATGGCGACTGGCTCAGCGTGGGTGTCGTGTGCGTGTCGTCGAGCAGTTCGCGCTCGGGCACGCCCGCGGGTCCAGCCACGGCGCGGCGCGCATCACCCGGTCCACCTACGCGAGCGCGACGTACGTGCAGATGGTGGCGTTGGCGCACGCGGAGGACTGGCCGGAATTGGAGGCGTCTACCCGACGGATATTGCTCCATCGCGGGGGCGATGCGGTGGTGTGGGGACCGGAGGACGGCGCGATCGGGGACTACGCGGCGGCGGCCGGGGAGGCTGTCGTCCAGTTGGGCGTAGCCGAGGCGAGAGGGCTATTTCGCGGCCTGCTTTTTCCGGACGCCGAGCGCGTGCTCTGGGACCGCAGCGCGGCGGTGGTGGCCGCAGCCGACACCATGCGGGCGTTGTGGGAGGCCTGCGAGCCGCTGCCCGTGCGGGTGATCGCGGGCGCGCGCGTGGCGGGCTGGGAGTTGACGGGCGACGGGGTCGCGGTGCGTGTCGAGGGGCTGGAGGGCGTCGAGGATCTGCACGCTGACCGCATCGTCGTGGCCGCGGGGCCGTGGACGTCGGCGCTGCTCGGCTGGCCGACGCTGACACCCGTGCGGCAGGACGTCGGGTACTGGGCGCTCCCCGGCTCGGTCGCGGGCGAGTTCCCGTGCTTCATCCACCTTGGCGGCGGCGATTCGGGCGTCCACTACGGGTTGCCGGGCATCGGCGAGGAGGCCCTCAAAGCCGCCTTCCATCGCACCAGCGGCACGGCCGACGACCCGGACATCGCCCGGATCGACGCGGATCCTGCCTCGCTCGCAGCCGTCGAGGCCAGGCTCCGGACCTGGTTTCGCGGCGTCGGCCCGCTTCTCCGGAGCGAGACGTGCTTCTACACCAACACCCCGACCGAGGACTTCGTGCTGGACGTCGTCCCCGGTACAGACGGCCGCGTCGTCGTCGGCGCTGGCCTCTCCGGCCATGGCTTCAAGTTCGGCCCGTTGCTCGGCCGCATCCTCGCCGATCTGGCCCTCACCGGCACCAGCCCCGTCGCCCCCTACGCGGCCGATCGCCGTCGGTTCCAACTCCGCCTCTAACCTCCACTTTTCAGAACAGCCCCGGACATTTTCTGACCAGGGCTCAGAATCGCGTAGGGCGTTTCCGAGACGGGGCTCAAAAGCGCCGGGGAGCCGGGCTATTCGGGCGAGACGCCGCCGCCCGCGGTCAGATCGACGGTCTCGTCCACCTCCACCCCGGAGAAGCTCTCCGTCACACCACCGACCCAGCGCACGCTCACAGCGTCGATGGTATCGGCATCCCCGAGCCCGTACGCGAGCACCACGTCCTGCTGCATTCCGCTCTGGCCGTAGCCGCCGGAGACCTCGCGCGTGTACGTGACCGCGTCCGCCCCGGGAGCGTGCGCCGTGACCATCACCTGCGCGCCAACGCCAACCCCGTTGCTGACACCCGAGTGCAGCGCGACCCGCAGCCAGTGTCGCGTTTCCGAGGTGTTCTCAAAGAAGTACAGCCGGTGGTCGGTGGTGCTGTCGCCGACCAGCTCGGTGAGCGAGTCGCCGACGATGTCCAGGTCGCCATCGCGGTCAAAATCGGCGATGGCCAGGCCATGGCTCGTCGGCACGTTCAGGCCAACGTCGGTCTCAACCTCCGCGTACTGCCCGGGGCTCCACTGCCGGAAAACATACAGGAAGTTCCCGTAGTATCCGGCGCCGCTGGAGACCAGGATGTCCTGCAGCCCGTCGTTGTCGAGGTCTGCGACGGCCGCCTTCTGGTCGCCAAAATCCCACGACCCGTTGTCCGGGTTGAGCACGCCGACCCGAGTGAAGCCGTTCTGTGTCGAGTCCGGCCGGGTGAAGTTGCCCGTACCGTCGTTCATCAGGATCGCCGAGAAGTCGGACGAGAGGCCCGCCCACTCGTGCGTGATCTCCGCGTTCACGACGTCCATGTGGCCATCGTTGTCGAGGTCCGCGCACACGCTCGTGAACGTGTTTCCGTTCAGGTTCGCAGGCTGGTCGTCCCAGCCGACATTCCAGTACCCGCCGTCGGCGACCTGCTGACACTGCGACTTGGAGTAGGGAAAGTCGGGGTTCGTCGGGGCATCGCACGTGCCCTGCGTCCAACAGTAGCAGTCATAGTACCAGTTGTCGGAGTAGTCGATGTTGCCGTCCGCCTCGTAGCCGCTGGCCTTGCCGACGTTGGTGAAGTGCCCGGAGCCATCGTTCTTCCATTGGACGTTCCACTGCCGCCCGTACGCCTGTGCCAGGATCTCGGGAAAGCCGTCCCCGTCGAGATCGCAGGACGTAGCGCCCATCGACGGGCGCGCGTGCAGCCCATGCAACACGTTGCGCGTTGAGTTGCTCTCGCCGATTGTCACACCGGAGGCGTCGCTCACGTCCGTGAACGTGCCCTCGCCGTTCCCGTGCAGCAGGCGGTCGTCCGCGCCGTAGACCCAGTTCAGCCACGTGGCGTTGTTGTACAGGTCGATGTTCTGGTACCAGAGGGCGAGGTACAGGTCGACGATGCCGTCGCCATCGAAGTCGTTTGAGGTCACGCCGCACATCGGGAAGTCGACCTGCAGGTCGGGCGAGACAGGCGCGAAGGAAAAATGGCCCGTGCCGTCGTTGAGGAGGACGTCCGACATGTCCGTCCAGTGCGTGGCCGGGTCGGTGTGGGGATCGTTGAAAACACCGGCAAAAGCATCGAGATCGCCGTCGCCGTCCATGTCGAAGAACACGTGCTGGGTCGAGGGCCGACCACCGTCGCCCGTCCGCCGCTGGTAGAGGCCGCTGGCTTCGGTCTCGTCGACGAAGATGCGCCCGGTGCCGGACGGGTTCGGCCGGTTCATCAGGACGAAGTGGAAGCGTTCCACGCTCGGGTCGGTAAAGTCGTCGATTCCACCGTTGTCCTGGGTGACGAGGTCGGGAAAGCCATCGCCATCGAGGTCGACGACCTGCAGGCTCTCACCGTGCGCGGTGGAGAGGCCCCAGGCGTCGGTCTGATCGACGAAGGACATGCCGCCGGCGCCTTCGGTGTAGACGGGCGCGGTGTCAGTCCCGCTGTCGGACGGCGTGTGGCTGTGTGTCGGCTTTGCGGTGCAGGCGGGGAGGGCGAGGAGGGCGAGGAGGGCGACTAGGCCGAGGCAGTGACGCATGCCCGAATCCTACACCGCGCGGCGCGGCGCTACGATGTATCAGAAGTAACGTCGTCGGTTTTGATAGGTCGGTCTGGTCAGCCCGAGTTCACACAGACCCACGTGTACGCGGCGGTCGCGTCCACGGTGCCGTCCACCCCGCCGCTGGTCGCGAGGTCCTGCGCCTCGCTGAGCACGTTGCCCTCGCTGTCGTAGGTCCACAGGTCAGACTCGCTGACCGTCCCGGCGTGGTCGGCGATCTGCTCGCTGAGCTGATCGTCGTTCGTGTCCCAGGTGTTCGTGGTCATCACGTCCACCGACCCGTCGGCGTGGAGATCATCGGCGGCTGTCAGGATGTTGCCGTGCCCGTCCGTCGTGTAGGCGATGCTCTCGTTCACGGTGCCATCGGCCCCGCCGTCCCACTCCGCGAGGGTGATGTGCCCTTCGGGGTCGTAGGTGTATTTCCAACGCGTGTCGATGGTGCCGTCGCTGTAGACGTCCTCCGCGAGAGCGGCGAGGAGGTTCTGCGAGTTGTAGGCGTAGGTCGTCGTGGAGTTCGGCGTCGACTCGGCGCCCCGGTCGTTGGTGTAGACGTACGACGAGACCTTCTCGTGCGAGGTGTACGTCCACGTGCTCACGTAGTTCACCAGGCCGTCCGCGCCCTCGTCGATGGACTGCGTCAGCGGATTCCCGGCGGAGTCCCAGGTGTATGTCCAGAGGTCCTCGCGGTCGGGCGAGACGTAGTCCTGCGTCGCCATCTCGCCGTTGCCGTCGTAGGTCCAGGTCGAGGCCCACGCGACCGTCCCGTCAGCGCCGACGTTCGCGAGGTCCTGCGAGGTGAGCATGTGGCCGCTGTCGTCGAACGTGTTGGTGACGCGGTCGGTCCAGCCGGTCGGGTCCAACGCCGCACCCGTATTGAACTCCGCGAACGTGAGATCACACCCTTGAAAGCCGACAGCGGAGTCATTCCCGACGACGAGGTGGGTGTTCTTGCAGCCGGAGGCGGCGAGGACGAGGAGGGCGATCACGGAAGCGCGCATGACGGAATCATACTTCGAAGTGGCTGGAATCACATCCCCCCCGCGCTCGCCCCCACCAGCGCGACCTCGTCGACGCCCGCGGCCTGGCACGTCGCCATCACCCGCTTCAAAACCCCGTAGTTCACGCCGGCGTCCGCGTGGATCTCCACCCGCGCCTTGTCCTTCTGCATCAGGAGCGGGTCGTAGATCTCGCGGACCACACCCGCCTCGCCGGCGATCGAGGTCGTGGCGATGACGCGGTGGCCGTCGACCCAGACAGCCTCAGCCGAGACGAGGATGGTGACGGCGGGACCGCGCACGTTCACGGAGGAGGTGGTCGCCAGCGCGAACGCCCCGGTCGGCGGGATCGGCGCGGACTCGGTCGACCAGGTCTTCAGCAAGAACACAAGGAGCAACGTCATCATGTCAACCATCGGCGCCAGGGCGCCAACGTCGAGGCCGTCGCGCGTAGACGACGGCGCCGGGCGAAAGAGCCGGCGCCTCAAGGGCCAACCCCCGGGGCCGCGCTCGTCGGGGGTGCGTCCGCGAGATCCTGAAGGACGACCTCGGGAAACCGGCTGTTCTGGGGACCGCGGACGGCGTCGAGGACGGTCATCAGCGCCTGCGTCGGCACGCCATCGCCCGGGAGTACGGTGGCGCGTTGCTGGGTGGCGTCGACGGCGTGGAGATCCGCGAGGGCCTTGTCCAGGGCAGGACCGTCCAACGCGCCCGCCCTTGGCGAGACGACCACGACGCGATCCTCCGTCGTCGTCGCGCTGGCCGAGATGTCGGTGGTCTGGACGGTGGCGCGCAGCGTCACGCTGCCGTCGCCCGGCACCTCCACGCGCAGCGATTTCAGGAGCCCCGCGTGGGGGAGCGGCGCCAGGCCCGTGGATGCCCCTACGCGCAGGCCGATCACCGCCAGTTTTTCACCCGACGTCGTCCCCAGCAGGAAGAACAGCAGCAGGAACAACAGCGTGACCACACCAAGCAGCGTCGGCCGAACGTCCGCGCCATCCGCCTCCACGTGCCCGCTCGCGAACATCCGCCGACGCATCACGGGAGGCCGACGGCCCCTTGGCCAGCTCCTCGCTCCCCCCCGCGCGACGGAGGCGAGCGCCGGAGCTGCAACCGCGTCGCCGCGCGCTCGATCTCCGCGAGCTGGTCGCGCGCCCACGCGTCCAGCGCCGCATGCGCCGCCAACGCCGGGATCGCCACGAGGAGCCCGAACGCCGTCGAGGCCATGGCCGTGGAGCTCCCCTGCGAGAGCCGCGCCGCCCGCTCCGCCGCGGCAACGTCACCCATCGACCCAAACGCCAGGATCAACCCATATACCGTGCCGAACAAGCCGATCATCGTGGCAAGGCTGGCGACGGTCGAGAGGTACGGGATCCGGCGGCGGATGAGCTGCTCCGCGCGGATCGACTCCGCGGTCATCGCGTCCCAGGCGCGCTCAGGGTCGCTCTCCGCAACGCCCGCCGCGAGCACGGCCTCGATCGGCGTCGTCCCCGACGGGCCACCTGCGAGCGCCGCAGCCAACGCCGCATCGCCCGTCACCCGGAACTTCAGGACCTGCGAGACACGGTCCACGGTGACGGCGAGCGCAAACGCGGCGACGCCGAGCAGCAGGTACATGAACAGGCCGGCTGGCCCGCTGAACGCGTTGAGGAGGTAGGTCAGCATTCGGTGGTCCGCCCGCTCACAGGTTCCGGCCACCGCGGCTCATGCGGTCGAGCGCCTCCGCGGCCCTGGCCTGATCCGCGTGGTCGGCCATCGCGGCCACCTTCTCGAAGCAGGCGATGGCTTCGTCGCGCCGGCCGGTCACGCGCAGGAGCACGCCAAGCCGGTACAGCGCACCCCCGTCGTCCGGCTTCATCGTCAGCGCCTCGCGGTACTTCTGCTCGGCCTCGTCAACCTCTCCGGCCGCAAAAAGGTCCTCCCCCTCCCGCACGCGCTCGCTGGCCTCGTGCACGAACTCCACCTCGACGAACGCCTTGACGCCGAGGTTCACGAGCAGCACCTGGAGCGGGCCGAGCAGCGCAAACGACAGCCCCTCCGCCGCCAGCACGCCGGCCAGCGGCACGTCCGGCCCGAACTGCCGGCCCTTGTAGGAGAAGCGGACCTTGGTGTACCGCCCTTGTTCGACGGCGGCACGGATCCGCTCGCGGAGCTTGCCGAGGGAGGCCTCGATGGCCTTGGGGTCGACTTCCCAACGAAATGCGTCTGTTGCCATGCGGCAATGGTAACCACGTCAGCGGCGAGCTTGCGGCAATCTCACCAAACCCCGTGTCCGCCTTGTCAGCGAGCGCAAAACTCCGCTACCCTGTCGGTATGGTCAGAACTGCGCTTGTCTCCCTGTCGCTCCTGTCGCTCTCGGCGTGTTCGCCCGCGCTGGTCAACTTCGACAAGGGCGGGAGCGACTCGGCTTCTGGGGACTCGGCGACGGGACCGTTGCCCATCCTGAGCCTCTCCGCCACCGCGCTCGACCTCGGCTACGCCGCCCCGGAGGCCACGATCTCCGCCA
Source organism: uncultured Pseudomonadota bacterium (assembly GCA_903844155.1). GTDB lineage: Bacteria > Myxococcota_A > UBA796 > UBA796 > SXON01 > CAIUMM01. The sequence goes on from CAIMSU010000107.1 coordinate 6,895, forward strand.
CGCTCGTCGCCCAGAACGTCGGCACGAGCCCGCTGGACCTCGGCGGGGTCATCGGCGCCGGCGGCCCAGACTTCAAGCTCGACTTCACCAGCGCGAGCCTCGACCCCAGCGCCGAGGTCACCCTCACCGTCAGCTTCTCCGCCGCCGACCTCGGGGATTACTCCGGCTCGCTCGACCTCACGAGCAGCGACCCCACGCAGCCGACCGTCAGCATCCCCCTCACGGCGATCGTTGCGGCCGACGCCGACGGCGATGGCTACGCGGCCGGCACGGGCCCCAACGCCGATTGTGACGACACCAACCCCTCCATCAACCCTGGCGCGACAGAGATCTGGTACGACGGCATCGACGAGAACTGCGACGGCCTCTCCGACTACGACCAGGACGGCGACGGGTACAACGCCGAGCTCGCTCCAGACGGCACCGGGACCGACTGCAACGACCTGGACGCCACAATCAACCCCGGCGCGGACGAGGTCTGGTACGACGGCGTCGACCAGAATTGCGACGGCCTCTCCGACTACGACCAGGATGCCGACGGCCACGACATCACGACCAATCCGGACGGCACCGGCGACGACTGCGATGACACCAACGCGGCCGTCTACCCGGGGCAGACCGAGGTGGCCGGGAACGGGATCGACGACAACTGCAATGGGCAGGTCGACGAGACGCTGTCCGCGGTCGACGCCGACGGCGACGGCTACTCCGAGGCGACGGGCGACTGCAACGACGGCGACGCGTCGATCAACCCTGGCGCCACGGACACCTGGTACGACGGCATCGACTCCGACTGCAAGGGCAACGACGACTACGACCAGGACGGCGACGGCTACGACTCGCCCTTGAACCCGGACGGCACCGGCACCGACTGCAACGACGTCGACCGGACGATCCACCCCGGCGCAACCGACGCCTGGTACGACGGCGTCGACAAGGACTGCGCTGGCAACGACGATTACGACGCGGACGGCGATGGCTACGACAGCCCCACCGACCCCAGCGGTCTCGGAACCGACTGCAACGACGCCGACGCGACGATCCACCCCGGCGCCGCGGAGATCTGGTACGACGGCGTTGATGAGGACTGCTCCGGCGGCTCCGACTACGACCAGGACGGCGACGGCCAGAAGAGCAGCGCCTACGCCGGCACCGACTGCGACGACACCAACGCGAGCGTCTACAAGGGCGCCACCGAGACCTGGTACGACGGCATCGACGAGAACTGCGACGGCCTCTCCGACTACGACCAGGACGCGGACGGCTACGACATCTCCAGCGACCCCGACGGCACGGGCACCGACTGCGACGACACGAACAAGAACGCCCACCCCGGCGCCACCGAGATCTGGTACGACGGCGTGGACGAGGACTGCTCCGGGGGGTCGGACTACGACAAGGACGCCGACGGCTACGACGTGACGACCGATCCGGATGGCGCGGGTACGGACTGCAACGACGCAAACTCGGCGATCAACCCCGGCGCAGCCGAAATCTGGTACGACGGGGTCGACGAGGACTGCTCGGGCGGGTCCGACTACGATCAGGACGGCGACGGGCAGAAGAGCAGCGCGTACGCCGGCGCGGACTGCGACGACACCAACGCAGCCGTCTACGTTGGCGCGACCGAAGTGTGCGACGGCGTCGACAACAACTGCAACGGCACCATCGACGAGGGCGCGCCGACCTGGTACCGCGACGCGGACGGGGACACCTACGGCAACGCCACTGTCAGCGAGACGAGCTGCACCGCGTCTGGCGGCTACGTCGCCGATGACACCGACTGCGACGACAGCAACGCCGCGATCCATCCCGGCGCCACCGAGGTCAGCTATGACGGCCTCGACAACGACTGTGACGGCGCGACGGACAACATGAAGGCCGAGACGGAGGCCGGCTGGACCGTGATCGGCAACGCGGCATCCGAGGCCATCGGTGCCCAGGCGGCCGTGTTGTTCAGCGACGAGCAGGGCGACGGGCGCGACGAGCTCGTCATTCCGGCCCCGATGGACGGCACCGCAGGCACGAAGGCGGGCGCGCTGGCCTGGCACGACACCACGACGGAAGGGCTCAACGTGAACGTGGCAAAGGCCTACCTGTTCATCGAGGGCGACGCCGCGGGCGACACCTTCGGGTACGGGACGACGTCGCTCGGGGATGTGGACCACCGCGACTCGGGGGAGACCGAGTTTGCGACGGGGGCGCCGAACAACGACGGCGGCGCGACCGATGGCGGCGCAGTCTACATCTATGACCTCTACGGCTACTCCTGGGCGACCGGGAATCAGGCCGTCGCCGACCTCACGCAGGCCACGCTGGTGGGCACGAGCGACAGCGAGTACTTCGGATCCGCAGCGACCGAGGCCGACTTTGACTCGGACGGCTACGACGACCTCGTCGTCGGCGCGCCCGGCATCAAGTCCGGCAAGGGCGACGTCTACGTCTACGCGGCTGCCGAGGACTCGCCCTACTGGGGAAGCGACCTCGACGACAGCGACGCGACCTGGTGGCTCCGCGGCTTCGCCATCAACGACGCGTTCGGTACGGCCGTTGCGACGGGCGACGTGACGGGAGACGGCGTTCCGGACCTGGCGGTGTGCTCGCCCGGCTACGATGCGAGCTCGACGACCACGTCGGCGGGTGGCTGTTCCGTCGTCGACCTCGGCGACGTCGCCGCGTACACGGACACCTCGGCCTCTACCGTCGCCACTGCGACGGTCTACAGCACGACCTCGGGCGACGCGATGGGCTCCACGGCGAACGCCGTCGCCCTCGCAGACATCGACGGCGATGGCCTCGCCGACCTCGCCGTCGGGGTGCCGGGCTATGACCGTACGACCACGGACGGCGGGGCCGTCGCGATCTACTTCGGCTCCGGCCTCTCCGGACGCCTGCCGCTGGCGGCCGCCGACACGCGCGTGACCGGCGACGGCGCGCTTGGCACGTCGCTCACGCTCGGGAGCATCGACGGCAGCACCGACGTGGGCCTGATCGCCGGCGCGCCCACCGCCGGCACCAGCGGGAAGGGCGTGGTCTATGTGGTCTCGGCCAAAGTGCTCCAGGGCGGGGGCACGGTCGAGCTACCCGCGTCGCAATACGGGAGTTGGACCGGCAGCGTCGCCTCGGACGGCTTCGGCAGCGCCATCTCGAACCTCGACGACATCGATGGCGACGGCACGGACGACGTCGTCGGCGGGGCCTCGGGCTGGGACAACGGGACCACCAGCGGCGTCGGCAAGGACTACGTCCTGCCCCTCTGGTAGCGGCCCATGCTGACGTCGCTGTACACCCGCACCTTCTTCCGCGCCCACGCCCTCGGCAACGACTACCTCGTCTGGGAGGGCGATCCGGCCGAAGTCGACGACGGCTGGGTCCGCCGCGTCTGCGACAGGCACACGGGCGTCGGCTCGGACGGCATCCTCGTCCCGATGCCGCGGACCGTGGCGGCCGACGTTGGCCTCCGGATCTTCAACCCCGATGGGTCCGAGGCCGAGAAGTCCGGGAACGGCGTGCGGATCTTCGCGCTGTGGCACGCCCGGCAGACCGGGCTGATGGACATGGTCGTCGACACGCCGGGTGGGCTCGTCGTCGCCCACGTGAGCCAGCAGAACGGCGCGGACCACGTCGCCGCGGAGATGGGCCGGGCGCGGGTGGCGCCGGCTGAGGTGATCGCAGGCTTGGAGACGTTCCCGGTGGACATCGGGAACCCGCACCGGGTCGTGCTGAGCGTGCCCGATGACTGGGAAGCGCTGGGCGCCCGGATCGAGGGGTCGGTGCCCGGGCGGACGAACGTGCAATTCGTGCGCGTGATCGACCGCGGGCGTGTGGAGGTGTTCATCTGGGAGCGCGGCGCAGGACGAACGCGGGCGAGCGGGTCCAGCGCGAGCGCCGTGGCACGCATCGTCAGCCTCCGCGGGCTCTGCGACACCCGGCTCATCGTCACGATGGAGGGCGGCAATCTGCACGTGGACGTCGGCCCGGACGGGCACGTGCAGATCGCGGGGCGGGTCATCGCCGTCGGCCGCTTCGACCTCGACCCCCTCTGGTGACCCCCCCACCTATCAAAACCGACGACGTCACTTTTCGCACCTATGAAAACCGACGACGTCACTTTTGATATGCGGCGTTCAGGTCGCCCACCACCGCGAAAAGATCGCCTTCGTCATACCAATCCACGGCCACGATGTTCGGATTCCGCCCGAACGCGGCTGCACACTCGGTCGCGCGCGCGTTGAGCACGTCGTAGGCGTTGGCCTCGGCGGCGAGGTCGGAGCGCGACGTGGGGTCTTCGAGCCAGTGGTTCAGCAAGAACAGCGGGTTGGACGGGTCACCCCGATTGATGTCGCAGTTGAAATCCGCGACGCCCGCGAAGGTGTACGGCGTGTCGACGTACAGCGACCACGCCGGCTCGTACCAATCGGGCGGCGGACCTTGGTTTTCGGACGTCACGAGCAGGCGCTGGTCAGCGGCGACCATCGCCCCGAGCGTGGGCCAGGCCTCGCTGCCGGCGATCTGGCCGGCGGTCGGCGTGAACGTCAACCGGCTGAGGTCGGCGGCGTCAAAAGCGGCGTCAGTCTCGTCCGTGGAGATGTAATCCTCGATGATGAACGCCATGACTTCGCCGGGGCGGTCGTCGAGGAAGGTGCGGACGGTTGTGAGCGCGTCGACGAGCGGGATGGCCCCAAGCTCGCAGTAGGCGTGGCAGAGGTAGGGCGCGGAGACGCCGTCGCCATCGGGATCCCAGTCGTGCGAGTCGATGAGCATGGCGCGGATCCCGTCGTCGAGCTGCTGGCCGAGGTTGTGGCGCTGGTTGGGGATGGACCAGCCGTCGTCCTCGTTCGACATCGAATTGTGGGTGCCGGGGAGGGTGACGGTGTCGAAGGTGCGGTCGCAGAGGGCGGCGGAGCCGTTGCAGGCTGCGGGGAGGGCGTCGGTGTCAAGGGGGGGCGCGCACCCGGCCAGCAAAAGGATCACCGCAAAAGGCGCCATCCGCCCGTTCTATCCCAGCGCACCGGCCCGATCCGCATCGGGCGGATCGGGCTCTCGACACGGCTAGCGGTGGAACCGGCTACGATAGGGCCATGGCCGCGCCGCTCCGCACCTCCCTCGCCCGCCTGCTGTTCTGGCGCACGGAGGAGGCGCAATCGAGCCGCCTGCGCGAGTTCGCGGAGACCGAGGCGTTCGGCGCCCGGGATCTCGCGCGTGCGGCCGAGCGGGTGCAGGATCCGTGGACGCGACGGCAGCTCATCCGCCACGCGCAGGACGAGGTGCGACATGCGGGCCTGCTCGCCGAAGGCGCCTCACGCCCCGTCACCACCGGCCTCGGCGCGACGATGGTGGGCGAGACGGCGGAGGACAGCGCCGCGGACATCGACGCCATGGGCGAGATCGGCTTCATCGCGTTCGTGCACGGCGCCGAGAAGCGCGCGACGGCGGAGTTTGCGACGCACCGCGAGGCGCTCGGCGAGAAAGGCGCGTTCTTCGAATCGATCCTGGAGGACGAACGCCGGCATGTGGCGTGGACGAGCCACCAGCTAGCCCGGTACCGGAGCGAGGGCCGAGGGGCGGAGGTCGACGCCGCGGTGCGTCGGATGAAGATGCAGCGGGTGACGGGCGCGTGGATGTGGCTGGCGCGGCGGATCTCGCTGGTCACCAGTACGATCGTGCTCACCGTCGTCTACGTCGTGGGCATCGGGCCGTTCGCGCTCCTCTCCGGCCGCGGGAAGGGGCGGGCGAGGGGCTGGGTGACGGCGAAGGCGCCGGCGCTGCAGCGCCCGTTCTGACGATGGCGGCGTGGTCGGCCGGGCGAGGCCGCTGATGCGCGTGCTGGGCTTGTCGGGGCACTTCCACGACTCGGCGGCGGCGCTCGTCGTGGACGGGCAGATCGTGGCGGCCGCGCAGGAGGAGCGGTTCACCCGGCGAAAGCACGACCCGTCCACCCCGCTCCGGGCCGCGGCATTCTGCCTCCGACAAGCCGGTCTCAACGCCGGCGACCTCGACGCGATCGTCTGGCACGAAAAACCGCTGCTCAAGTTCGAGCGCATCCTCCTCACCTCGCTGGCGACTTTTCCGCGCGGCGCGGCGACCTTCCGACGCGCGATGATCTCGATGGTGGGCGACAAGATGTGGGTCAAGAACCACCTCGTCCGCGACCTCGGCGTCGCCCCGGCGCGCGTCCAGTTCTCCAGCCACCACGCCTCCCACGCCGCGAGCGCGTACTGCTGCGGCCCCTTCGAGCGCGCGGCGATCCTGTGCGTCGACGGGGTCGGCGAATGGGCGACGACGTCGATCTGGCGCGGATCGCCGGTCGGGATCGAGCCGATCGCCGAGCTGCACTTTCCGCACTCGCTGGGCCTGCTCTACTCGGTCTTCACCGCGTTCCTCGGTTTTGAGGTCAACGACGGCGAGTACAAGGTCATGGGGCTCTCGGCGTTCGGCGAGGCGAAGTACGTGGACGACGTCGACAAGGTCCTTCGCCGTCAGTCCGACGGCAGCTTTGAGCTGGACATGGCGTACTTCTGCTTTGACCGGGAGGCCGACCGGTCGTGGACGCCGGCCTTCGAAGCGCTTTTTGGCGTGCCGCGGGCGGTCGAAGGGCCGATGGAGCAACGCCACAAGGACATCGCCGCGTCCATCCAGCGCGTTGCCGAGGAGGTCCTCCTGGGCCTTTGCCGGCTCGCTTTTGAGAAGACGGGCGAGGCGAACCTGTGCATGGCCGGCGGCGTCGCGCTCAACGCCGTGGCCGTCGGCCGGATCGTGCGCGAAGGGCCGTTCGACGACGTTTTTGTCCAACCCGCTGCCGGAGACGCCGGGGCCGCACTCGGGGCCGCGCTGCTCGCGTCTGGCTGTCCCCGCGCACCGCTCCGCCACGTCGCCCTCGGCGGTGACGTCAACGTCGATGCCACCCGCCGCTTCCTCGACGACGGCGGGATCGCCTACGAGGACGCTGGCGACGGCATCGCCGGGGTCGTCGCCGAGCGGCTGGCGCGGGGCGAGGTGGTGGGCTGGATGCAGGGCCGTTTTGAGTTCGGGCCCCGCGCGCTGGGCCAACGCTCGATCCTCTGCGATCCCCGGCCCGCCGACGCAAAAGACCGCCTCAACGCCCGCATCAAGTTCCGCGAGTCCTTCCGCCCCTTCGCCCCGAGCGTGCTGGCCGCTGCCTCGTCGAGACTCTTCGACCGGTCTCCGCCGCCCCCCGGATCTATCAAAACTGACGTCGTCGGTTTTGATATGCCCGCAGGACGTATGAAAACTGACGTCGTCGGTTTTGATATGCCCGCGGGGAGTTGGACCCGCCGCTTCATGACGAGCACCGTCGCCGCCAGCGACCTCGGAAAACGCACGATCCCCGCCGCCCTCCACGTGGACGGCACCGCGCGCGTGCAGGAGGTCTACGCCGAGGACCTGCCGCTCTACGCCGACCTCCTCACCCGCTTCGGCGCGCTCACCGGCGTGCCCTGCCTCGTGAACACCAGCTTCAACCTTGCTGGCGAGCCGATGGTCTCGACCGTCGCCGACGGCTACGCGACCTTCCTGCGCTGCGGCATGGACGCGCTGGCCATCGGCCCCTTCCTCATCACGCGCGAGCCCGCCTCGCACGGCGATAAAGGCGCCAAATGAGGCCCACGTGTTGACCCGAATCCGTGCCCGCCTCCAGAGCATCGCCTCCACGGTCGGCGATCTGACCGCGTGGCTCCGCGAGCGCGACCTGTTGTGGCTGGCCCCGCTCGTCTTCCTGCTGCTCGGGCTCGCCGGACTGCTGGCGTTGGCGGCCGCAGCCCCGGCGCTCTCGCCGTTTGTCTACCTGCTGTTCTGAACACCGAACCAGGCGCGGAACGCGCGCCAGACCCCGGCCGACTCGGACGTGGACGCCACCGTGACGTCCTCGAAGCCAAGCAACGCCTCCTCGGACGCGGCCCTGGCCTCCGCCGGGCGCCCTGCATCCCGTGAGCCCGCCTCGCACGCCGCCCGCGCCGTCTCCGCAACGCCAGGATGCACGCGGGAGAGCTCCAGCCACATCGCCGGTACCGCGCGCGCCATCGCGGGCGACGCCGACTCCAGCGGCTTCAGCACGGCCACGACCCGCTCCGCCGGCAACCGCCCCATGTGCTCGCGCACGCCCGCCAGCACGGCGCGAAGGACCGGCTCGGGCTGCGTGCTCCGGGCCAGGCGCGGCAGCAGATCCAGCACCATCCCGTCGCCGAACCGGGCGAGCTCGGCCGCGAGGCCCACGCGGACGCCGAGATCGGGGTCCTCAACGACCGCGGCCAGCACTTCGCGCGCCTCCCAGGTCTGCAGGCGCCGGAGCGCAATCCCGATTCGCAGGCGCCGAAGCTCGGCATGCCCCGGATCCGGGCGAGGCACCAGCCCCTGCCGCAACCGGGGTCCAGCGCTGAGCGGGTCGCGCGCGGCGACGGAGTCCTCGGCCAGTGCCCGTGCCATCGGCGTCGCCCGCGGGTCGTCCATCAGCTCGCGGACGCCCTCCTCGTCGGACCACGTCGCCATGATTCCGGGAAGTGACGGATTCGCGCCCATGCTCTACGCCTCGCGGGGGTTCATACCCTCAGCAGTGCGGACTCCGCACCATTCTATCCCTCGTCTGCCGCGCGAACCTTGCGGCGACCGACAGAAAAGAGCCCGATGAGCCACACGAGCCCGAAGGCGACGGGGTCGGCGGTGGTGCTGTCGCAGCCGCAGGAGCCGGGCTTGACCTGGAACCCGCTGTCGATCGGCGAGGAGGTGTCGATGACACCGCTGTCCCCGATCCCGCTGTCCCCGCCGCTGTCGCCCGACCCGTTCACGTCAAAGCTCCAGGCGCTCGCCCAGTCGCTAGTCGCGCCGTAGCTGTCGGTCGCCTGCGCGGACCAGTACCAGGTCCCGACGGCGAGGTCGGCGGGCACGATGAACGTGACCGTGCCGTCGTCGGCCGCGACGATGGCCGTGCCGTCCGCGACGGGATTGGAGAGGTCCGAGCTGGCCGAGACGACGATCTCGTAGGTGATGTCGTCGCCTTCAGGGTCGGTCGACGCTGCAGCGACGAGGGTGGGCGCGGCCGAATCGGCGACGGAGGCGTCGGCCGGGCTGACGAGGACGGGGACGGTGGGCGCGTCGTTGGGACCGCGGACAAATACCTCGATCGTCGCCCAGTTGCTGGAGATGCCGTCGGCGTCGGTGGCCCGCACGCGGAGCCAGTTGTTCACGTTCTCGACGAGCACGTCGCCGGCAGCGGCGAGATCGAGCTGGTTCACGTCTGCCGTCCACTCGGTCGGGTCGGTGAAGGCGGCGTCGGTGCTGTCGTCGATGGTGTAGCTGACAGCGGTGCCTTCGGGGTCCACCGAGACCGACCAGGAGAGCGGCGGGTCGATCCTGTCGAGCACGTCGCCGTCGACCGGCGAGAGCCACGTGATGTCTGAGGGCGCGAGGTTCGAGGTGTCGACCGTGAAGTAGCCGGGCTCGCTCCAGATGCCCTGGATGCCGGCGTCTGTCACCGCGCGGACCTCCCACGCGTAGGATCCGCCTGTGGTCAGCGTCGCCGTCGTCAGCCAGTCGGCGTAGGCATCAGCGCCGTCGTCGGTGACGCCCGTCGTCTCGTCCACAACCGTGGTCAACGTGTCGTCCATGACGCGGACGTCGTACGTCACCGCACCGCCGGCCGGGTCCGTCGCGATCGTCCAGATGTAATCGGGCGAAAGCGTGGTCACGACGTCGTTGTCGATCGGGCTGTACGGCACGGGCGTGGAGGGCGCGTCGCCGGCGCTGTTGACGAAGAAGGGCGCGAGATCGGTCCAGGGCCCGTCGACGAGGCCGTCGTCCGCGCGCGCGCGCCAGTAAGCGAGTGCGCCGTCAGGGAGGTTGACGTCCACCGTCCAGGTGGTCTGGTCGGCGGTCGCGTCCGTGGGCCCGGGAACATCGGTGGTCGCGGCGGCGAGGATGGTGCCGGCGGGGTCCGTGTAGACCTCGTAGTCGTAGGTCAGCGCGTTGCCGCGGGGGCTGGTCGCGTCGTCCAGGATGAGGTCGGGGGTGAGGATCGAGACGATGGCGTTGTCGATCGGCGAGTAGAGGACGGGCGCGTCGGGCCCGTCGTACACGTTCGGGTCGGTGCCGGCCTGGTACTCGCCGAGGTTGGAGAGGCCGTCGGCATCGGGGTCGGCGGCGGCGTCGGTCGCGTCGTTCGGGTTGAGGCCGTGCAGCGTCTCCCAGCCGTCGGGGATGCCGTCGCCGTCACTGTCGAGGGCGGTGACGGTGATCGTGTAGCTCTGCGTCGCCAGGCCGCCGTCGCCGTCGGAAACTGTGATGGTGACGTCCACGGGCGCGAGCGAGTCCGTGTACGTCGGCGTCCACGTGACCTCGCCAGTCGCGGCGTTGATGCTCATGCCGTCGGGCCCGGAGAGCGTCCAGAGGAGCGCGTCGCCGGTGCCCGGATCCACGGCGACCGCCGGGTAGTCGTAGACGCTGGCCTCCGTCGCGGTCGTCAGCGCGGTGCTGGTGATGATCGGCGCGACGTTGGCGATGGTCACGGTCGCGGATCCGCTGGCGCTGCCGCCGTCATCGTCGGTGACGGTCAGGCCAACGGTGTACGTGCCGTCGTCGAGCCAGGCGTGGTTGGCGGGGTTGCCGGTTCCGGTGGTTCCGTCTCCGTAATCCCAGGTGTAGGTCAGGATGTCGGCCGTGCCGGCGTCCGTGGCGACCGCGGAGACGTCGAGCGTGGTGCCTTCGTCGCCATCGGCCGTGGTGATGCTGACGACGACGGGGTTGGCGTTTGTGACGACGACGCTCGTGGTGGCGGTCGAGTAGGCGCCGCCGTTGTCCGTCGCGGTGAGGGTGACGGTGTACGTGCCATTGTCGGCGTACACGTGGGTGCTCGACGCCCCCGAGCCCGTTGTCCCGTCGCCGTAGTCCCAGGTGTAGGTGATCGTGTCCGCCGCAACGTCCGTCGCCGCGCCCGTGAACGTGCCCGTGTCGCCCTCAACGAGCGGTGTCGTCGCCGTCAGCGAAGTGATGACCGGCGCCACGTCCGAGACCGTCATCGTCTGGCTGAGCGAGGTGCTGCCGCCATCCTTGTCGGTGACCGTCAACGTCACCGTGTAGCTGCCGTTGTCCGCCCAGGTGTGCGTGGCCGAGGAGCCCGAGCTGCTCGTCCCGTCGCCCCAGGTCCAGAGGTAGGTGAGCGTGTCGAGGATGCCCGCGTCCGTCGCCGTCGCCGAGAACGACGCGCTGACGCCCTCGGAGCCCGTCGTCGGCCACGTCGTCGCGCCGATGACCGGGTTCACGTTGCTGATGGTGCTCGTGCCGCTGGTGCTGACCGAGGTCGTGCCGTCCGAGACGGACACGGAGACGCTGTAGCTGCCATTGTCGGCGTAGGTGTGGGTGGTCGACGCGGAGGTGGTGGTGGAGGTGCTGCCGTCGCCGAAGTCCCAGGTGTAGGTGAGCGCGGCCTGATCGACGGAGGAGGGGTCGGTCGCGGAGACCGAGTAGGCGACGGGCGAGCCTTCCGAGCCGCTGCCGAAGCTGGCGGACGAGATGGTGGGCGCGACGTTGGTGACGGTGACGGTGCCAGACGAGGTCGCGGTGCCGCCGTCGCCGTCGCTGACGGTCAGGGTCCAGGTGTAGGTGCCGTCGTTCGGGTACTGGTGGCTGGCCGAGGCGCCGGTGCCGGTCGAGCCGTCGCCGTAGGACCACGCGTACGTCAGCACGTCCGTCGTGCTCGGATCCGTCGCGGTCGCGCTGAACGACGACGACGTCGCCTCCGTCGAGTTCGTCCCGGACGACGACGTGATCGTCGGCGCCACGTTGGTGACCGAGAACGTGAGGTTCGCGCCGAGGTATCCCCAGATGTCCGGGCTCGTGCCGCCGTCCTCGTCCGTCGCGTAGCTCGACGCGTCGTAGGTGCCCGAGTCCGCGAACGTGTGCGCGACGCTGGCACCGCTCGCGCCCGTGCCCGTCGTCCCATCGCCCCAGTCGTAGTGGATGGTGACGGTGTCCGCCGCAACGTCCGTCGCCGAGGCCGTCTGCGTGACCGACGTGCCTTCGTAGACGTAGAACGTGTAGTACGTCGTGGAGCCGATCACGGCCGAGGAATACGAATAATACCCGCTCGTCACCCCGGCGGCGCTGGGGACGGGCGCGACGTTCGCGACGGTGACCGTGGCGGTGTCCGTGGCCGTGACGCCCGCGCTGTTCGTGATCTTGACCGTGACCGTGTACGAGCCGTTGTCCGGGTAGGTGCACGACGCCGTGCTGCTCGTGCCCGTGCTGTCGTAGACGCCGTCGCTGGTGCAGTCAAAAGAGTAGGCGGTGATCGCCCCGAACACCCCGACCGAGCCGGACGCTGAGATGGTCGTCGCGACGCCCTCGTTCGCGGTGTAGGGGCCGTTCGCCTCGGCGATGGGCGCGCGCGTGGTGCTGAACGCGACGGCGAGCGAGCTCGTCAGGTAGGAGTTGGCGTTGTAGGAGAGCTGGGTGTAGTACCCGGCGGTCGCCCCGCCATCGATCCCGGCGGTGGCGCTACGACCGTAGTCGACCTCGTCGCCATTGTCGCCGCCGAAGTACACGTCCTTGTACTGGTAGACGATGAGGTTGGACGTCTCGTAGAGCTGCACCGCGAAGGTGACGTCCCCCTCGTAGTCGTTGCGCTCGGCCTTGACCCACGCGACCGTGTAGATGCGGTTGGGCGACGCGCCCGACGTGTACGTGTAGACGAAGCTGCTGCGCCCGTCCATGTTCAGGTCGTCCCAGAACGGCGCCATCATCACCTGGCTGTTGTCGCTGAAGCTCTTGTTGGAGCCGGAGCACGTGCTGGTCGGGCTCAGAAAACCGTTCGGGCAGACGTAGAGCGAGGAGTACGCGGTGCCGTAGAAGGTGAAGTTGAAGGGCAGCGTGACGGACTCGGCCGTGTTGTCCGTGCCGCCGGCCGTCGCCAACGACGTGCCGCTCGCGGCGACCGTGTCGAAGATCGCCGAGGAGTACGGGATGCCGCCGGTGGCGTTGGAGTCGGCGTAGTAGTAGCCGAAGGAGTCGGGGCCACCGGAGGCTGCGTGCGCGAGGGTCGGCGCGAGCAGCCCAAGCGTGGCGAGGAGGGAAGGGCCGGCGAGGCGGACGGCGGTACGGGGCGAGGAGGGCAGCACGGGGACTCCGGATTGGGAGAGGTCCCCCGGCAGTGCCCCTCCGGTGCGAAACTATCCGGGGTTGTCAAAAAATCGCTGCCAGCTCGCGGTGACGCCCGGAGTCACGGGGCCGCGAGGACAACCGGCGGCGTCGATTTCGGCAGCGCCGAGGGAGTGACGTACGGACGGCCGCGAGCTTGACCGTCGCCGCCGCCGCCGCCGTGTGCGTGGGCGAAGCCGTGGCCGTGGCCGTGGCCCTCGCCGGTGTCCGCGGTGTCCGCGGTGTCGCGCCCGGTGTCCGAGGCGGAGTCGGAGGCCGAGCCGGTGTCTGGGGCGGAATCGGTGCCCGTGTCTGTGCCGGAGCCCGAGTCCGTCGCAACGCCGCTGTCCGAGGCGCTCCCGCTGTCGGCCGCGCTGTCCGGGGCCGGTGCGGTGTCCCAGCCGTTGGCGCTGTCGGCGACGCTGTCTGCTCCGGCGCCTGAATCCGAGTCATTTTCAGACTTTGGTCGGGCCAGAACCCCCTGACCGAGGTGCGGCCGTGGACCCGTGTCTCCGGCGCTGGCCGAGTCGCCGCTCCCCCCGGAGTCAAGCGCCAATGCCGACGACTGCGGGAACGTGACCAGACGAAGCTGGCAACCGGCAAAGCACAGCACGGCGAGCCCAATCGCGCTCCGCATCACGGCTCCGACCCCAGCCGAGCCAGCCGCTCCTCGACGCCGGGCTGCTGGTCGATCGGCACCCCAAGCTCCAGCGCCTGCCGTAGCGCCTGCCGCGCCCGCTCAGGCTGACTGGGGGCGTAGCAGTCGGCGAGGGAGACCAGCTCAGGCGCAGACGCCATGCCAGCGTTCGACAGCGCGGCGAGTCCGGGCGCCGCCGCGGCGCAGCCCTTCGCGCGGAGCGCGTACCCCGCGCGCAGGTGCAGGATGTCGGCCGCTCGCCCCGTCACCCCCGGCTCGGCCTCGACGCCCGCGAGCGCGCTCGTCGCCGTAGACAGGGCATCGTCCCATCGCCCGGCCGCCGCGAGGCTCTCCATCCTCGCCACCTGCAGCTCCTCGCGCACCGAGCCCGTCGGCGACGCGGTGAGGCCCCGATCCACGGTCGCCAGCACGTCTGCCGGGCTGGCGTGGCTGGCCGAAAGCGCCCGCGCCCGCCCAAGCAACGCCGCAGGCGTCGTCGGCAGGCAGACGTGCCGCTCGCCGGCCCCGAGCATCACACTCTCGCCCGTTCCGCCCGCCGGGGCCGCGCATTCCACGCTCACGCGCCCGTGCGTGACCTCCACCGTCGTCCCCAGCGCACCCCGATCCACCGAGAAGCCGGTTCCCACCACGCGAACCACGGCCTCCCGCGTCTTGACGGCGAGCTTGATCCCCTTGTTCGGCTCCACCTCGACCTTGAGTGTGCCCGCGCGCCAGTCGATGTCCGGCGCCGCATTCGTCCCACCAAGGGTCCCTTCACCCTGGAAGTTCAGCGCCACCTGCGCGGTGGGGTTCGCCGTCTTCCACTCGGGCGCGCTCAACGACCCGGCCAACGGCAGCGGCACGGCTCGCACCGCCCACATCACCAACGCGGCCGTCGCCAACGCGACCGCAAACACCGGACGCACCCGCGAGTGCGGCACCGCCGGGTGACGCAGGCGCGCGGCGAGGCGGTGGAGTACGCGTCCCTCAGCGCCCGGGCGAGCGGACGGCGCGTGTGCGAGGATCTCCCGCACCCGTTCGGGGTCCGCGACCTCGGCCTCCAGCCGCTGTTCCAGCCGCCTCAGCGCATCTGGCCGGGCGCGCGTGGCGTCGGCAAAATGATGGAAGACGTGCTTCATCGCCCACCCCCGTGGCCGGCGGCGTCGTCCCCGAACCCGCGGGCCGTCTCAAACACGATCGCGGGGAGGTTGTGCTTTTGCGCGACGAGCAGGAACGCCCGGCGCGACCGGTGCACCCGGCTGCGCACGGTCCCGATCGGCAGCCCGAGGATCTCCGACACCTCGCGCTCCGTCCGCTCCTCCACGTCCATCAACACGATGATCTCGCGGTGGTCCGCCGACAAGTCCTCCAGCGCCGCCTGGACCCGGCGCGAGAGGTCCGACTGCTGCGCGCGCTCCAGGGGGTCGGGTTGGCCGTCCGCCTCGTCCGTCTGGCTCCGGCCTGGCATCCCCGGGATCCAGGATTCAAACCAGCGCTTCCGGCGATGCCCGGCGAGCACGCGCCGCGTGATGCCAAAAAGCCAGGAGCTGTACGCGTCCGGGTCCGTCAACGTGTGGATGCGCGTGAGGACCACGACCATCACGTCATGCGCTGCGTCCTCCGGATCGACACGAGGACCGCCCAGCCGTGCGCACCACTGCACCACGTGCGGCAGGCCGCGGCTCACCAGCGCCTGCAGCGCAGCCGAATTCCCAGCCTGAGCAGCGCGGACTTCGTTGGCGTCAGGCGGGGTGAGCGGCACGTTGACCTTGGTGTGCGCAGGTAGTGCGGGGACGGGCAGGAAACTATCCATCCGCCTTAGCCCCCCAGCCGGGCGCGAAGCGAGAGGCCCGCGCTGAGCGTCTCCCGACCGACGTAGCTCATCCCCGCCTCGGTCTGCATCGCCACCTCGCCGAGGTCCACGGTTGCGGCGACCCAGGGCTCCAGCTCCACCGCCGACCCGGGCAGCCAGGCCAGCGCCACCCGCGCCCCGACGTAGGGTGTAGCCACGCGCTTCACCATCACGTTTCCCTGGGTGAAGCTCCGCACCGCGGCGCCGCCCACCGCCAGACACACCGGTCGCAAGTGCCCCTGACCCGTCCAACCGGCCTCCGCGCTGAAGGCGAATTCCGAGACCGCCCGGTCGTCGCCGAGGCCCGTCAGCGGCGCCGTCGGCTGCCACGTCGCCGCACCGCCAACCCGGAGCCACGGGACGGCCGCGATTCCTGGCGTCCCCACGACGTCGACCCGCGCCGCGCCGACCACCTGGACGTCGCTCCGGTAGTCGGCGACGCCCGCGACGCCGAGCGCCAGTGTGCCCTTTTCGCCCCGATGAACAGCGCTGGCGGGGACGGCTGCGACAGAAACAGGAGGCGAGGCGGCGGTCGTGACCGATGCCACGGGCGGGGCGATGGTCGTGACCGATGCCACGGGCGGGGCGATGGTCGTGACCGATGCCACGGGCGCGGCGGCGGGCTGCGCCTTGAGCAGCGGCGCCGCCGCGGCTGCCGCCGGCGGTCGGGACCGAGCCGTCGTTGGCCTGATTGGGCGCGTGGAGGTCGCCAGCGGCGGTGCTGCCGGCGACATCTGGCCCAGCGACGGCGCGGTCGCGAACGCGTCGGTAGCGTTGGGACCGGGATCCGTGGACGAGACGATGGCGGACGCGGCGGGGGAGCTGGGGGCGGTGACGGCGGGGGATGAACCGGCGTCCCTGACGTCGCGCGGCGGGCTTGGCGTCGCGATCGTGGTGAGGACGGCGGGCGAAGCGGTATCCGTGACGGCCGTAGCGGGGGAGCGCGTTTCGAGGCCCGCGAGGGAAACCGAGGCGACGGGCGGAGGTGAGGAAACCGAGGCGACGGGCGGGGAGTTTGCAGGGCCGGAAGGAGCGGCGAGGGCCACGGGAGCGGCCGTGGCGCCGGGAGAGTCGGCAGGCCACGCTGGGATGACGGCCGCGGCGGCTGCGGTGGCTGAGACGGACCCGGCGACGGGCGCCGGGGTGGTGGCGACAGCGATGCTCCGCGGCGGCGCTGGCACGAGGGCGGCGACGGGCGTGCTTTCGCTCGGCGCGCTGACGCTGGGCGCGCGGGCGACTGCCACCCGCGCGCCCGGCGCTGACGGGACAGGCGGGAGCGGAGTGGCCGTGGCAACGGGATCGGCCGGAGCCGAAACCGCGCCCCAGCCGCCTTGTCCGACAGGGGTGAGCAGGCTCCTCGCCAGCCAGACGAGGTCCTCGCGATCCTGCGAGGATCCCGGCGCGGCCACGACGGCATCCCGTGTGACCCCCGCGGCGTCGACGGCGTGCAGGTGCCAGCCGGCGGCGTCTGCCGTGATCGCCACGTGGGGGCCGGCGGCGTCCGCACCCAGCCGAAACCCGCCGAGCGCCGCGGCCTCAGCCCAGGCGCCCAAGGCCGTGCCGACCGGTAAGGTCATGGTCATCGCGGGGGCGGCCTGCGCGGGGCGCGCCAGAAGCGCGAGCAGGATCGGGGCGAGGAAGGCGCGGGGGGACACGGTCCAAGGATAGCCGGGAGCGGCGAGTTTGGGGGGCGTGATCGGGCCAGACCGGGTTGCGCTCACGCGTGGGCCGAGCGCGGGACTTGAGCGGCGTTCCAAGCGGATCGGGGACGAGCGCAGGTGGGAGCAAGCCGCCCAAGGGATGCGGAGGGCCCTGTGCGGGGCGTGTCAGGACCCCGGACGAATTCGTGCCCGGACAGCCGCCGGGGTCCCGAGCGCGTAGAGCTCTCGCAGCGGAACGGCACAGGCCGAATCGAGGTCCGCCGCGGACCATTCCTCGTGCGGGAAGCGAGTTGAAAGGCATTCTTCGGCGAGCTGTAGTCGGGCGCGGGCTTCACCGCGAGCTTCACCGTGGGCCTCGCCACGAGCCCAGGCGGCGGTGAGCAGGTCGGGGTAGTGCTGGGACATGGAGACCTCGGTAGTTGGGTTGTGGTTGCGGCCTGCCGGCACGTCTGCCCCAACTGCGCGAAGTCGCCGAACCGTCGCTCACGACCCGGGGCGGATCCGCGCCCGGACAGCCGCCGGGCTGTCGAGAGCGTACAGCTCTCGCAGCGGAACGGCACAGGCCCAATCGAGGTCCGCCGCGGACCATTCCTCGTGCGGGAAGCGAGTTGAAAGGCATTCTTCGGCGAGCTGTAGTCGGACGCGGGCTTCACCGCGGGCTTCACCGCGGGCTTCACCACGGGCTTCACCGCGGGCTTCGCCGAGGGCTTCACCGCGGGCTTCACCGCGAGCTTCACCGCGAGCTTCACCGTGGGCCTCGCCACGAGCCCAGGCGGCGGTGAGCAGGTCGGGGTAGTGCTGGGACATGGAGACCTCTGAGGTTGGAATTATGGGCGTGAGTTGGACGATCGTCAACCCCCGCGTGATTGCGAGGGCCATGAGGCTCACGCGGTCGTCGGGGGAGGTGAGGAGCGCTGCGGCGGCGCGGACGTGGGCGGCGGCGTCCGGCCCCGGGAAGTCGAAGGCGAGCGGGACGAGGGCCACGAGGTCGCGACGGGAGAGGAAGAAGGCGACGGATTGCTCGTAGAGGCGCACGACCTCGCACTCAAAACGGATGGACGTGGCGCCGGCGCGATGCTCAAAGCCGTCCGTCTCGCGCTCGGGCTTGCGAAGCAGGTAGATCACGGTTCGGCCCCGGCGCGGCCAGGTCTTCCCGTTCGCGACAGGCTGGCCTTCGCGAGCGCGGATGACCATGTGGTACAGCAACGGGCGCTCGAACCAGGATCCGCGGCCCGTCGAGTCAAACTCGATGTGCAGCCACTCGGGATCAGCCTCGTCGGTGCTCTCGAAGGCGACGTGACCCGCATCGGCGAGCCCGACGGCGTCGGCGAAGTTCTGGAGCACCAACTCGGTCTCGGCGGGCACGTAGGATCTCGGCGGTCGGCTCATGAGCCCGAGCAACGCCGAAGGGTGGCGCTGTAGCGCGATCTTCAGGGCCAGATCGAAAGGGTGGTGGAGGGGATCCATGGGAATGGGTGTATCGTACGGAGACTCATTTGCAAGCTGTTGAATGAACTAATGTTCAGTCACCGGATGATGAAATCGCCGTCGCCCCGACCGTCGGACCGCGCTCACCGCCAGTCGAGGACGATGTCATCGTTGGCCTGAAGCTGCACGCCCGTCAGCGCGCCTTCCCCGAAGCCGACGAACGCGGCGTTCACGTCGCTCCAACCCCCGGTCCCATCGACGGTGTCGGCGCGAACGCTGACGGTCACGTCGTCCTCGAGGTCGTCGGCGACGGCGCTCAGGGTGCCCTCGGCCTGAAGTTCCGCGCTGCCGTCCGCACGGTCGACGGCGACCGAGGCCGGGGCGTCGAGCCCGGCGTGACAGATCACCAGGATCCCTTCGTCCAAGCTGCCGATCCCAAACCGCGTCCCGACCTGCTCCTCCACCACGCTCGATTCCGTCCACGTCGCGCGCCCCTCGCCGCGCGTGACGGAAACGCCCACCGTCGCGACCTCGTCAGCCGCCGCACCGGGCCCCAGCACTTGCGCTGGCACCACGCGTTCCCCGGCGATCGCCGCGTACAGTTCGGCGACGGAGACGTCCAGGTCGGGGAGGGCCTCGTCGTCCGCGAGGTCGCGGGTGTCGCTCTGGCAGCTGGGCTCAAAGACGCGCTGGCAGCCGGGCGCGACGAGGAGGGCGACGAGGAGGCCGCGCCAGGGGCTCAAAAGATGCCCGGCGTCGAAACCACCGCTTCCTGGGTGCCGTCCGCGGAGATCAGCCAGACGGTGAAGGTCGGGTCCTGCGTCCCGGAGGAGAGGCGCCCAAGCAGTCGCCCGGACACTGGGCTTGGATCGGCTACAGGTGGGTAGACGCTGGCAGCGGGGTCGAACGTCGCGTCCAACGTCAGCTCCTGCTCGGTGTCCGGATCGTTGGCGACGGTGCCGACGGCGACGATGTCGACGGTCGCGGCGTCGTCCGTCAATGCAACGGCGACGGGGGCGGTCAACTCGTCGGTGCAGCCGTCTTCGAACGTGATCGTGACGTTCGTGTTCGGCCCGAACCCGGTCGTGGTCTTCTCGACGGTCTTGTCGACCAGCGCTGCCGGGTCGGCCGTGCGGGTGGCCACGAGGTCAACGTAGACCGGGTTCCCGTCCTCATCCTGCAACGCGAGCCCCCGGCCGACGCTGGCCACGAACTCAACCACCGTGCCGCCAAGGTCCAACGCCTGGTCGTCCGTGACAGTGCCACTGTCGACGCTGCAGGTCTCGGTCACCGTTTTCGCGCAGCCCGCGAGCAGGAGGAGGGTGAGGGCGGCGACTGGGACCACGCGCCTCAGTGTACCCCCTTCTTCTCCCTCAGCGCCGCGCCATGCTCCACGTGATCGTTCCACGACGCAGGCGGCAGGCGATCCTTGACCTCCTCCAGCGTGATGCAGCCCGGCACCGGGCAGACGATCTGGCAGAGGTTGCAGCCGACGCATTCGCTCTCGTCCACGAACGGAACGCGCGTGCCGTCCGGGTTCGGGTGGATGCACTGGTGCGCGCCATCCATGCACGCGACCATGCAGAGCTGGCAGCCGATGCAAGAAGACGGGTTGATCTTGGCGACGGTGTCGTAGTTGAGGTCGAGGTTGCCCCACTCCGAGTAGCTGGGGATGGCCTTGCCGACGAGACCGTCCAGGTTCGCGATGCCTTTTTCGTCCATGTAGGTGTTGAGGCCCTCGATCATGTCCTCGACCACCCGGTAGCCGCGGAGCATGACCTCGGTGCAGACCTGGACCGAGCTTGAGCCGAGCAGCAGGAATTCGACGGCGTCACGCCAGTTGGAGATGCCGCCGATCCCGCTGATCGGGAGCTGGAACTCGTGGTCGCGCGCGAGCTGGGCGACCATGTGGAGCGCGATGGGCTTGACCGCCGCGCCGCAGTAGCCGCCGTTCGTCGAGAGACCGGCGACGCGCGGTTCGAGCACGAAGCGGTCGATGTCGACGCCGATGATCGACTTGATCGTGTTGATGAGCGAGACGCCGTGCGCCCCGCCGCGCTGCGCCGCGCGCCCGTGCGGGAGGATGTCGCTGACGTTCGGGGTGAGCTTCACCAGCACCGGGACGGTCGAATAGCCGACGGCCCACGACGTGATCCGCTCGTTGATCTTGGGCTCCTGCCCGACCGCCGAGCCCATTCCGCGCTCGCACATGCCGTGCGGGCACCCGAAGTTGAGCTCCAGCCCGTCGGCACCCGCGTCGATCGACCGCTTGATGATGTCGCGCCACTCCTCTTCCGTCTCGACCATGAGCGAGACGATGACGGCGTTGTCCGGGTAGTGCTTCTTCACGTCCACGATCTCGCGGAAGTTCACCTCCAGCGGGCGATCCGTGATGAGCTCGATGTTGTTGAAGCCGACCGCGCGCGTGCCGCGGAAGTTCAGCGCGCCAAAGCGCGAGGAGACGTTCTGAATGGGCGAACCAAGCGTTTTCCAGACGGCGCCGCCCCAGCCGGCGTCAAACGCACGCTTGATCTGGTCGCCGGAGTTCGTGGGCGGGGCCGAGGCCAGCCAGAAGGGGTTGGGCGAGCGGATGCCGCCGGTGTTCGCGCGAAGATCGGCCATGGCTACTCCCGTCCGTTGGTCAGGTGATGATGAATCGTGTTTGCGGCTGCTTTTCCTTCAGCGACCGCGTTGACGACCTCCTTGCCGCCGTTCGCACAGTCCCCGCCGGCGTAGTACCGGCTCCGGCCGGTCGCCCCGCCCTCGTCGACGACGATGCGGCCATTGTTGAGCGCGATCCCGGGTAGTCCCGCGACGAGCGCCCCAAGCTTGGACTGGCCGATGGCGAGGAGCACGAGCGCCGCTGGGACCGTGAACTCCCTGCCCGTGGGCTTTTTCTGGTCGTCGAGCGCCGCACACCGGACCCCCGCGACCCGTCCGGCGCCCTCAAACGCCAGCGGCATCGCCCGCCACACGGCTTGTGCGCCTTCAATCTTGGCTTCGTCCCACTCGTGCTCGTACCCGCTCATCCCGGCCTCATCCCCGCGGTAGACCATCTGCACACAGGGCACGCCGAGCCCGAGCAGCTCGCGGACGCAGTCCACAGCGGTGTTTCCGCCGCCGATCACGGCTGCGTGGGTCACGCCCTCAAGGTCCACCGTCCCCGTCTTGAAGGCCTCGATGAACGCCACCGCGCCGTGGATGCCCGCGAGGTCCGCGCCCGGCACCTTCATCACGCTGTCTGCGCCAAGGCCAATCCCGAGGAAGATCGCGTCGTAGTCGCGTTCAAGATCCGCGAACGACGACCCGCCGGGACCGCCGACGGCCACGCCGGTCTGGACCTCGATCCCGCCGATGGCGAGGACGTAGTCGACCTCCGCGAGGGCATCGTCCGCGCGGAGCTTGTAGGGCGCGACGCCGTTGGTGTTCAGCCCGCCGAGCCGCTCCCGCGCTTCGAAGATCGTGACGCCGTGGCCGTACCGACGGAGCTGGTGGGCAGCCGCCAGGGACGCTGGACCGCCGCCGATGAGCGCCACGCGCTTGCCCGTCGGCGCTCCGGCCTCAAAGAACTGCCAGCCTTCTTCCAGCGCTTTGTCGGTCGCGTAGCGCTGCAGCTTGCCGATGGCGATGGGCGGGACGTCCTGGTGGTTGTGGACGCACTCCCCAACGCAGAGCACCTCGACCGGGCACACGCGCGCGCAGGACATGCCGAGGATGTTCGAATCAAGGATGGTTTTCGCGGAGCCGCGCGTGTTGCCGGTCGCGATCTTCCGGATGAACCCCGCAATGTCGATGTGCGTCGGGCACGCCGTCTGGCAGGGCGCGTCAAAGCAATAGAGGCAGCGGTTCGCTTCGACCAGCGCCTGCTTTTCGTCGTAGGCGGGCTTGAAGTCCTCGAAGACCGTCTCGGAGCGATCAGGCGGCAGCGACGGAGAGGAGTCGGGCATGGACACGCTCGGGGAAAGCCGGCAGTCTACCATGTCGGGCAGGTTGCCACCCGCGGACGGGGCGCATACCCGGCGACCGGAGGCGCGATGCTGTCGCTGCTGGTATTGTTGGCTTGCGCAAAGCACGAGACGGGCGGGGCTGCCGGACCTGGCTGGGTACGGACCGCGCCGGACCCGGCGGACGTGCGTGAATTCCCGGGCCACCCGATCCCAAGCGACGTCAATCCCCTCCTGATCGTCGGGGTCGCGCCGGACCCAGCCGTTGCGCTCGTCCCGACGCTCACGACCCGGGCGAGGGCGTCCTTCTCCGGATCAGCCCGGTGCGACGCCGACCTGCTCGTCAACCCGGACGGCTCCGTCGCCCGCGTCACCTTTGCCCCCGCCGGATGCGCTGAGCCGCTGCGCGACCTCCTGGCCGATGATCTCGCCACCTGGCGATACCCCGCCATCGAGTCAGGCGAGCCGGTGGGCGAGCGGACCAGGCACGCTTCGTGGACATTTGAGGTTTCTTTTTCGGCGGTCGGGACGCGAACCGAGCCAGCGCTCGCCTCGGACCCGTACGTGGTGGTCTCGTTCCCCGAGAGCCCCATCCCGAAGGACGTCGACCTGGGCGTGCTGGGTACGGACGTTGGAGCGCCGACCCAGACGGTGCCGTGGACGCTGAGTGGAAATGCCCTGCTGTTGGGCACGAAGGCCCTGCGGTGCAAGGCCACGCTGCTGGTGAACCCCGATGGAACCGTCGGCCGGGCGACATTCCTGGCCGCAGACTGCCCGGACGCGTTTCGTTCCGCGATCACGGTGGCGCTCCAGGGTTGGCATTTTCGGCCGCTCCACCCGGGTGCAGGGGTCGAGGAGCGGACCGTCGACGAGGTGTGGGTCTGGTCGCCCACCATTGGGTCAACGGCGACCGTGGGGCTTGGGACCCCGGTCGTCCGCGGGCCGCTGGACCGGGACAAGGTCGAGGCCATCGTTACAACCTCGGCGACAGCGCTGAAGACTTGCCTCGTCACGAGCGCCTCTCCCGGGGCACACAGCCGGGGCGAGATGACCGTCCTCTTCGACATCCACGCCGATGGGACCGTCACGAACGCGAGGGCGCAGGGCGACACCATGAACGGGCCCCCGCTCACCGCCTGCGTGCTCGGCGTATTCTCCGCGTTGAAGTTCCCGCCTCCGGACACCGGCGCGGAAGTCAGCGTGGCGTACCCGCTCCAGTTTGAGCCGTGATCAGTCGGCCCTGGAGAGCGCATCCCAGCACGCCGGCTCGCGGCCGTCGGTGAACAGCACCCGGCGACCGGACACGCATCGGGCAGCCAACACCGGCCCGTTCGGTCCGGTGATGGCTGTTTGTTGCCCGTCGCGCCATGTTTTCCGGCTGGGACCTGTGTTCGTGACCTCCCTTGACCCGTCCACACCTGCGCAGGTTCCGGCGAGCGCGACCGCTGCTGACCGCGTCGAAGGCACGCTTCGTGCGGGGCACGAAGCCGCGCCTTCGACTTGGCCACCCGTCGGCGTCCATTCGGACTCAAACGTCCACGGCAGGTTGTCGACCTCGATGCCGAGCGCATCGTAGAGGTTGATGGGCGGGCGGAAAGCGCAGGCAGAAAAGGGCGCTTTGAAGACGACCCCACCGCGGCGCTCCACTCGTCGCCAGAGGAACGGCGTCGAGCGTCCGTGGCGTCGTCGCCCTACCCTCGACGGGAATTGACGCCGGACGGCCGAGGCAATAGCGCCCAGCCTCCGCCCGGCAGTTCGATGCTCTCCATTTTGCTCCTCGCCATGCTCGCGAGCGCCCGCACGCCGACGACCGTCTGGGTGCAGACAGGCACCAACGGTGCCGACGTCCGGACGTTCCCGGCCAACCCCGTCCCGAAGCCGGCCGGGGGCACACCCGTGGCGGTGGGCCCCGAGGACCGCGACGTGCAGACCCGTCCAACCCTACCGCCCGCTGTGGTCGGGACGGACCTCGCCGCAGTCAACTGCACCGCCGTCCTCCTCATCAACCCGGACGGCGCCGTCAGCACCGCGACCTTTGACCCGGAAGCCTGCCCAACGCTGTTCCGCGACCTCATCGCCACCTCGCTCACGGGCTGGCGCGAAACGCCCCTGGCCAGGACCGCCGTCCAGGTGGAGCGAACGGACCGGGTAAACTGGACGTTCACCGTTGCCGACACCCCGTCGACGGGGAAGGTCACAGGCGGCGCTCCGCTCGTCCGCGGGATGATCGATCGCGTAGCCGTCGTTGCGGTCGTTCGGGAGAACATCGTGTCGGTCGGGCGGTGCTACGGCGCCGTCCTGCGCGAGCACCCCAGCACGCACGGCGCCATGAACGTCGCGTTCGACGTCGGCCCGGACGGAAAGCCGGCCGGCGTCACGGTCACCGGCAACCAAACAACGAGCACAGACCTCGCCGATTGCGTCCAACGCGTCGTCGGCATGTGGACCTTCCCGACGCCGGACAGCGGCGGCACGGCGCACATCGTCTTCCCGTTCGGCTTCGAGCCGTCGTAGGGCCCCCGCGAACTACCCGGCCCGCGGCATCGCCCGGCTGCCGAGCAGGTACACCGCGCCCGACACAAAGACCCCGGTGAACCAGGCATAGGGGTAGATGTCGGCGAAGACCTCGGGCACGTCCGCGAGGGCGTGCACGCTGTGCAGGAAGCCCGGCACGTTGGGGAGGATCCCGAGGATCAAGGCGAGGAGTGCGACGGGGTTGACGCCCGCGTAGCGCCCATTCTCGCGGTAGAGGTCCGGGACGTCCAGCTCCGTCTTCCGGAGGATCCAGTAGTCGGCGATGAGGATGCCGGCGATGGGCCCGAGGAGCGCGGAATAGCCGATCAGCCAGTCGAAGATGTAGGCTTCGGGGCTGGACAAGAGCTTCCAGGGCAGGATGAGGATGCCGAAGATCCCGGTGATGAGGCCACCGGTCTGGAACGAAATCAGCTTCGGTGCGAGGTTCGCAAAATCGTTCGCGGGGCTGATCACATTCGCGGCGATGTTGACGGACAGCGTGGCGATTCCGACGCCCAACAGGGCGACCACGGCGATGAGCATGCGGAGGCCCGCGCTGGCGATGAGCGGCTCGGTCAACCCCATCGGTGCTGTACCCGACGTGATCTGCGAGAGGATGTACACGGGGTCCCAGAGCTTTCCGACCGGTACACCCGTCAGAATTGCGGATGACGCGCTGGTCACGACGAGGCCCATGGCAGAGAAGGCGATCATGGTCGTCGGCAGCCCGAGCGTCTGACCCAGCATCTGCTCGCGCTGGCTGCGGCCGTAGCGGGTGAAGTCGGGAATGTTGAGCGAAAGCGTTGCCCAGAAGCCGATCATCCCGGTGAGGCTCGGCACGAAGACCTTCCAGAAGTCGCCCATGGTGGCGAACTTCGAGGGCTGCGTCAGGAGCGGACCGACGCCGCCGGCGCGGTTCACGACCCAGAGCAGGAGCGCCGCCGCCATGACGAGGACGATGGGCGCGGCCCAGTTCTCGAACACCCGGACGGCGTTCATCCCGCGGTAGATGATGAGGATGTTCAACGCCCAGAACAGCCCGAACGTGATGGCGCTTGGCAGGGAGAGCCCGGTGAACGTCCAGCCGCCCCCGAGATCCGCGTAGCCCGGCCAGATCGCCACGATGAACGTACGGACCGCCTCGCCGCCGATGAACGTCTGGATGCCGAACCACCCGCAGGCCACACCCGCGCGAAGGATCGCGGGGACGTTTGCGCCCTTCGTGCCGAACGCGGCGCGCGCGTAGACCGGGAACGGGATGCCGTAGCGCGTGCCGGCGTGGGCGTTGAGGAGGATGGGGATGAGGACGATGAGGTTTGCGAGACCGATCGTCATCAGCGCCTGCCACCAGTTCATGCCGACCGCGATGAGGCCGCCGGCCATCATGTAGGTGGGGATGCAATGCGCCATGGAGACCCACAACGCCGCGAAGTTGTACGTGGTCCAGACGCGCTTGGCGTTCGGAACGGGCGCGAGGTCGGGGTTGAAGAGCGGGCTCGCGCCGATGTCGGCCGGGAGGCCCGAGTCAGCGAGGGAGGTGGCTTCATTCACGGCGTGTCCGGGGATTGGGGGCTGAAATCGCCGCGACTTCTACCACGGATTGCCAAAAAATGTCCCCGTCTCAGAAACGCCCTACGCGATTCTGAGCTGTGGTCAGAATATGTCCGGGGCGATCGGCGAGATGGTAGGTTAGGCGGATGTTTTGGAGTGACGTTGTTCTTTCGCGACGTGAACCTGGACGGTCGACGCGTCGACCTGCGCGTGGACGGGGACCTCATTGGGGCGATCGGGGAGGTCGGCTCGGTCGACGGCCGGGGCCTCCCGGCTCTGCAGGGCGGCATGATCACCGCGCCGACTGCCGAACCCCACGTTCACCTCGACGCCGCCTTGCTCGGCGTGCGCGCGCCGAACCACTCCGGCACCCTGCGCGAGGGCATCCGGAACTGGGCGGCCTTGCGCGACGGCCTGACGCGCCAGGACGTGCTCGACCGCGCAAGAACCGTGGTTGGCTGGTACCGTCGCCACGGGACGCTGCGCATCCGCACGCACGTCGACACCGGCTGTCCCGTCGCCGTGCACGCGTTGCTTGAGCTGCGGGAGGCGCTCGCGGGGGAGGTGGAGCTGCAGGTCGTGGCGTTCCCGCAGGAGGGCATCCTGCGGCGTCCGGGGCTCCGCGAGGGCTGGGAGGACGCCGTCGCGTGTGGCTGCGATGCCGTCGGCGCCATCCCGCACTTTGAGCGCACGACGGAGGAGGGCTGGCAGTCCGTACGCCTCGCGTACGATCTTGCGGAAAAATACAGAAAAAAGGTCGATTTTCACTGCGACGAGACCGACGACCCCGGGAGCCGCAACCTGGAGGTGGTGTGCGCGGAGGCGATCGATCGCGGGTTCGGCGGCCGCGTCGTCGCTGGGCATTGCACCGCGCTGCACAGCTACCCCAACCCCTACGCCGCGAAGGTCTGCGAGCTGGTAGCGACCTCCGGCGTCCAGGTCGTCGCAAACCCGCTCGACAATGTCGTCCTCCAGGGGCGCTACGACGCGTACCCGAAGCGACGCGGGGTCACGCGCGTGGACGCGCTCTGGGCCGCGGGCGCCACAGTCGGGATCGGCCACGACTCGGTCATCGACCCATGGTACCCGCTCGGCACCGCCAACCTCCTCGACGCGGCGTACATGCTCGTCCACGTCGCCCACCTGACGTCGACGGACGAGATGGGGCGCGTGTTCCGGACGTTGTCCGAGGAGAATCACCTTCCGTTCGGGGACGTGCCGCGCATCGCCGCGGGTGAGAAGGCGACCTTCCTGTGGTACGCCGCCGCCGACCCGATCGAGGCGCTCCGCACGCGGGAGCAACCGCGCGTGTACGTGCGCGGCGGCCAGATCTAGCGCCCGCGCAGCCACCGTTCGATGACCAGGAGCCTGTAGACACGCTCCGCAGCAGCGTCCGAGGCAGACGACGCGGCGATCAGCGCCCTCACCCCTGTCGGATCGACGCGGCTGCCGAGCCGGTCCGGCAGATCGACCACGAGCGAGGCGCACGGACCTGCGAGCCACCGCCGGATGGGAACGCCTGCGCGGGGCGACCCGGCGGGGGGGGCGCCCATCGCCCGCCAGAGCAGGGCCGGCACCTCCCGATGGTGTCCGACTGGGACAGAGGCCCCAAGCTGGACAAGTCGCGGGTCGCAGAGCGGCGCGGCAAATCGCACACCGAGGCCCGTCCCAACCAGATCGGCGGTCCTCAGGGCGCCCTCCGGCAGCCCCACCCGACGCGCCAGCCACGGCCCTCCCGCAGGCGCCGGCGACTCAGCGAGGATCCGGTCGAGCTCCGGAGACCGCTCCGGGGTCGGCCCGATCGCCCGCGGCGCCAGCCAGCGGCCAACGCGCGACTGGCGCAGCCCTTCATCAAGCCAACCCTCGGCCCCTCGCCCCGTCAGCACCTGCCGCACACCCAGCCGCTCCGCTCGGCGGGCCACCGCCCACCAGAGCAGCGCGTCGGACCCGGCAACCGGCTCGTCCTGGTCGGCGAGGTCGGCCAGCGCACGGTCGACGTCGTCGGGGCCGAGACGAACCCGCTCCACCGTCCGCGCGTCCGGCAGGGCACCGTCAACGACCGGCTCGCCGTCGATGTCCACGACGATCGCCGGGAGTTTTCCGTCGACGGGGTGTCGTGACGCAGCGAGGACGGCACGGCTGGCGTCGTCCTCGACCCACACGGCGCAGAGCCCGGCCGGCGTCCCCCCGACCGCCGTGCGGACGCACAGTCGGGCCGCAAATTCCAGGCTTTGCACCCAGCGGACAAGCGCACCGCCCCGACCTGCAGGAGACGGATCGACGTCCCACCATCGCAGCACGGTCGCCGCATCACCGTCCCAGCGCAGCAGACTGCCGGCCGCCAGCCGTTGGACGCCGTGCCGCACGCTGAGCGGCGGCGGGAGGCACCCGAGCCGCGTCAGCCGGTCAAAGGCGGCGGTGTCCAGGCCCTCGCGCGGCCAGGCCCCCGGCGTCGAACACGCCATGACCCCGTCGGCATGCCGGGTCCACGCCATCGGCCGCGCGCCGACCCGATCGCGAACCGCCCACAGACACCGCGCTTCGGCGTCCCAGACCACCGCCGCGAAGCTCCCTTCCATCCGGCTCAGCCCCTGCTGCACGCCAACCTCGGCGAACACGGCGCCGACCACCTCCGCGGGCGTGCCGGCCCCCGACTCACGTGCCACCTGCTCCGCCGTCAACGCCCGGAGATTCGCCGGGTGGCCGTCGATCGCGACGAACATCGCCCCGAACCGGCCGACGTCGCCGGGCTCGTCAACCGCCGCGCCCAGCCAGCCGCCATCGAATTCGAGCTCCACCTTCTCCGCCTGACCGCGGTCCGCCATCGCCGCGAGGGCCGTCCGAAAGGGGGCGAGGCCGGCGGCGCTCGATCGGCCAACCCACGCGCAAAGGCCCGCCATCAGCCGCTCAGCGGGGCGTGCGTCGCCAGCGGGGAGGTGGCCGGGCGACGCGGAGGAGCCATGGCGAGCGCCCTATCGTGGCGGGGGCTGGCCGGAGCCCGGGTTCACACCGGGCGGCGGGTTGACGGGCGGAGGCGGGACGGCGCCGATCGACGACGGCGTCGCGCCGGCTGGCGGCGGGGGGTCGTCTGGCGGCGGCGGCACGCCCTCGGCGCTGGCCGGCTTGAGCGACCCGAGGTTCGGCGCGTCGGAGAGGATCAGGTCAAGGTCATCCTGCTCCGTCGTCCCCACCTTGACACGATCCAGCTTTGCCGCAGGCTCTCCGTCGCTGGGACCGTTCCCGTCCGCGTCGATGTACGCGACGATCGACACCTCACCGAGGTCCTTGGGTGCCTCAACGGACCATTCGCCGGGCGCTTTGAGGCTCAGGGTGTGGAGCAGCTCGGGAAACGTGGCCGTGGGGCTGTTCCTCAGGAAGTCGATGCGGAGAACGCCGTGCTTGTTGCCATCGTAGCGGACGCGACCGGAGAGGTGGACGCCCGCGCCCGTCGCGACCTGGAAGCCGGCGACCTGTGGACGCCCGCCGGCGGCGCTCGTCCCGGAGGGCGCAGTACCCGGCGTTGGGGCTCCAGGAGCGCCGGTTGGATCGCCAGGCCCCAGGGAGGGATCGGAGGGGCCGACGGGCACCGGCGGGGCGGGGGGACCCGTGAGCGGAGCGGCGTTCTGGCCGTCGAGGGCCGAGGTGGCGGAGCCGGCCGGCGGGTCGGAGGCGACGGTGGGATCGGGGCAGCCAGCGAGCGCAACGAGGACGACGACCGGCGCAACGAGCCGAATGGCAAGGGGCGGCACGCCAACGGCGAGGCGGCAAAAGCCCAGGACGGTGCGGCGGAAAGTCGCGGATCCGGTCGACATCAGTGGCGTTTCCCTGTCAAAGGTAGCACGGAATGATCAGCGGGTGGCCAAGTCGAAGGCGCGACTTCGTGCCCCGCACGAAGCGTGCCTTCGACGCGGTCA
>CAIMSU010000108.1 GCA_903844155.1 uncultured Pseudomonadota bacterium
CAAGGCAGGCCGCTGGGAGGACTTCATGACCGCGATGCTTGACGGACGACACTGGTTGCAGGCGGGTGGCTTGGGCCTGGAGGCAGGCCGTGAAGCCGCATGAGTCGAGACTTGGAACACGCTTTTCGCGAACGCACCCCCGACGATGTACGGGCTCCACGCTTCAGTCTGGGCAGGGGGCAACGCGAATGGGAACATGGTATTTCCTCAAGTAAGGATTGGGAACATCTGCTCGACCTCGTCCGGGCACAACGCCCCGCGACGCCAATCATCATACCCCAGCACGATCCGTCGTGACAGCGCCTCCCTGGCGGCCTCGCCCCACGCATCCGAAAGTCCCGCCGACACCCTCAACAACCCCAGCACTTCCCAGATGACATCTGGCCTCCCCGTCGCCACTGCTGCGGTGGCGCACGCCTCTGCCTCCCCGGCGTTCGGCGAGCAGGCAATCCGGACCGCCCTGGCCCAAACGGCGGGGACGACAGCTCCGGCGTCCGTGAAGGCGCGGTCCGCCATCCCGGCAAGCTCCGCGCCCCGCGCCGCCTCGCCGCGCCACCACGCGATGACCGCCTCGGTGACCCAGACCAGAGAAGCGATGTCCGGCGCCCCGATCTCCCCCACCGCAGTCACGAGCTCCTCGTCGACGCCCCCAGCGGTGCGCGTCCGGTTCGCCACCGCCCGTGGCAGCCACTCCGCGTACGCCTCCATCCTTGGCAATCGGCGCGCGGTCGCGATTTCGCGCAGCTCACCCGCCACCCTCGTCGCCCGCTCGATCTCCCGAACCTCCAGCAAACAGCTCATCGCCCTCACCATCAACCGCATCTTCCCCGCCAGCATCTGCGGCAACAGCGCGCCGGCTTCTGCCTCCTCCGCAGCCTCCCGGATCTGCCCGGTCTGGTAGAGCCACCCGGAGACCCAGTGCGCCCTGGCCGCCAGCGCTTCGGCGGAGGCATCCGCCCACGCCCACTCCTCCGCGGCCCGCACCACGCGCGCGTAGTCGTCACCTCCTCGCCCGCGGGCAGCCTGAACGCGCACCTCCCAGCGCAGGCGCTCGACCTCGGCGGCTGCCGCGGGCTCCGTCGTCCGTTCCCAACCAGCGCCGGTAGCGGCGCCGGAGATGCCGGCCAGGGCCGCCTACACGACGTCCACCAGCGCTGGATCGGCATCGGAGCGCTGCAAGAGGTCTGCGGCGGAGGCGAGGGCAGGGCGGGTGCCGTCCTGGATGGCCAGGGTGGCGAGGCGCGTCCACAGCGCAGTCGCGGAAACGCCGGTTGACAGCGCCAAACGCGCTGCTTCGGTGAGGGCCGCGAGGGCCTCGGCCAGCCGCCCGTCCTCCGCGAGCCGGCTGCCCAACGCGACGGCGTCGACAACCGCGGAGGGCCCGTCCCCAAGCGCGACGAGATGGTACATTCGACCTGCGGTTCCGGGTGCCAGCGTGCGGGCGAGGGCGCCGTGGGCGGCGAGGCGGACGTCGTTCTGCCAGCTCATCAGCGCGTCGGCGGGGCGGATCGGCTCGATGATGACGGCGTCGGGCGGACCGCTACGGGCGACGGCGCCGAGGCCCTCGAGCTGGCGGACGGCGAGATCGACCCGCCACCCGGGCTCGTTGCGCGCCGCGGCGAGGCGCTGGACGGTGCACCCTGGGCTGGCGAGGTGCACCCAGGCGAGCAGATCGTCGAGGTCCTGAGGGAGCGGCGCTTCGACGACGTCGGCGACAGGCGGTCCGGCAAAGCCAGCGGCGATGCGGTCGAGGTTCGCGCGGGTGACGCGAACCTTCAGCCCATCCGCGCCCGACCGGACCGTGGCGAGATCGGCGTCCAGCCAGCGTTGCAGCTCGCTGACCACGCGGGCAGCCAAACCCCCTGTGCGGCGGAGCAGCAACGCCGCGCCATCGCTCGGGAGGTGGAGAAGCCGCTCCGGACCGGCGAAGATCGCGACCAGCTCGGCCTCGGTGAACGGGCGCAGCGTGGCGACGATGTGGAGTCGGGGCTCCGCGCCCGACGCTGGCGGCATCGACCTCGCCGGTCCTGGGCCGCCCGCGACCGTCGAGGCGATCACGCCCTCCCGCGCGCCAAGCAGCGCCCGACTGAACGGGTCGACACCGTCCCAGTCGTCGACGAACACGATGTCACCTGCGTCCTGGGCCGCTCGCAGCCGCGCCTCCATCGTCGCCAACGGGTTCGGATCGTCGCCCGACGGCTCGCCGAGCAGACCCCGCAGGCTCCCCAACGGGTCCGCTGCCGGCCCGATCCATCGCACCGTCGCCCCGCCATCGGCCAGCGCCCGGGCGGCCTCTCGCAGCGTCCTCGTCCGCCCGCTGCCTCGCGGGCCCGCCACCGTCGCCGACCGTCGCCCCCTCGCCGCCTCGACCAGCGCCACCACCGCAGCGCGGTCGCCGATCCACGGCAGCGGCTCCCGGCCTTCACCGCCGCCAAGCATCGCAAGCGCCGCGCGCGCCGACTTCGGACGTGACTCCGGCCGCCGCGCGACGAGGGCGTCGAGCAGCGTCACCACCTCTGGCGTCAGTCCCGGCAGCAGGCTCTCGATGGTCGGCGGATCACTCCGAAGCCGCGCTTCGAACAACGAGCCGATGTGCTCCGAATGGAACGGGACGTGCCCGGTGAGCGCCTCGCGGACCATGGCGCCGAGCGCGTAGAGGTCCGACCGCCTGTCCGCCCGATCGCCCTTGATCTGCTCGGGCGGCATGTAGAGCGGGGTGCCCATGACGGCGCCGGCGTGCGTGATCGTCGGTCCAGCGAGCGTGCCGCGGACCAGGCCAAAGTCGAGGAGGATCGGGCGGCCCAGCGTGTCGACGAACACGTTGCCGGGCTTGATGTCGCGGTGCAGCAGACCGAGGTCGTGGACCCGGGCGAGGGTGTCCAGGAGCGTGGCGACGAGGGGACGGATGGCGTCCCAGGTGCGGCGTCCGGCGGGGAACGGCTCGCCGTCGATGCGCTCCATGACGATCCACGTGTCGCGCTCGTCCCCGCCGCTCTCCAGCATGCGGACGACGCCGGGGATGTTCAGGAGCTGCAAGGCCGCGATCTCGCGCGCGACCCGCGCGATCGAACCCGGGTCGCCCGTCGGGAGGATCTTCACCGCGACCCGGAGCCCGGTGACCGAGTCCGTGCCGCCGTACACCACGCCCTGAGTGCTGCTTCCAAGCCGATCATCGAGCTCATGGCGGGCTGGCAGGGAGGGCGGACGCTGGGCCGACGGGTCCGGGGGCAGGGAGATCGTGGACGAGGCGGGGCGCATGCCGCCTGAACGGTAGCACGCGGGCGGATTAGCGGTCGGGCATGGACCTCGACGCCTACTTCCGCCGCATCCACCACCCGCAGACGCCGGGCACCCGCCCGCCGCCCACGCTTGCAACGCTGCAGATGATGGTCAACGGGCATGTGCACACCATCCCGTTTGAGAACCTCGACGTTCTGCTCGGCCGCGGCGTCTCGCTGGACCCCGACGCCGTCGACCAGAAGCTGATCCACGACCGGCGCGGCGGGTACTGTTTTGAGCAGAACACGCTGATGCTGCGGGTCCTGCTGGCCCTCGGCTTTGATGCACGGCCGATCAGCGCCCGGGTGCGCATCGGCCGGCCTGCGGACTACACGCCCGCCCGCACCCATGTGTTCATCCGGGTGGAGATCCGGGGCCAGACCTGGTTCGCGGATGTGGGCGTCGGTGGGCTTTCACCCACGTCGATCCTGCGGTTCAATCTCGACGAGGAGCAGTTGACGCCCCACGAGACGCGCCGGGTCATCCGCGCGCCGGACGCGAACGGGCTCCCCCGCTACATGCATCAGGCGCTGCTGGGCCCGGTCGGCGGGCAGACCTGGGACGACGTCTGCGAGTTCACCCTCGAGGAGATGCCGGCGATCGACCGGGAGGTTGGCAACTGGTACACCTCCGCGCACCCCCAGTCGCACTTCCGCAACCGGTTGATCGTGGCGCGGGCGGGTCCGGACGGCAGCCGGCTGACGCTGCTGAACAACGAGCTCACAATCCGGGACGGCACCGGCGTCGGTGCGACCACGCCGATCCGGTCGCCCGAGGCGTTGTTGGAGGTGCTCGCCCGCGAATTTGGCATCGCGTTCCCGCCGGGGACGACGTTTCCGCTGGCGCCGAGCGGGGCGATCGTCGGGGCATAGGGCTTGCCTGCCTTGGGCGCGCCGCGATACCCGCCGCCCCATGGAACCTACCCCCCGCGAGTCCTTTCAGTCGCTCCTCCTCGCGCTTCAGCGCTACTGGGGCGGTTTGGGCTGTGTGATCCTTCAGCCGTACGACATGCCGATGGGCGCGGGCACGTTCCACCCCGCGACGTTCTTGCGGGCGCTGTCGCCCAAACCCTGGCGCGCGGCGTACATCCAACCCTCCCGTCGCCCGACCGACGGTCGATACGGCGAAAACCCGAATCGCCTCGGTCACTACTACCAGTTCCAGATGATCTGGAAGCCGAGTCCGCCGAACATTCAACAGCTCTACCTTGGCTCCCTCGAAGCCATCGGCCTGGACCTGCGCGCACACGACGTGCGTTTTGTCGAGGACGACTGGGAGTCGCCGACGCTTGGGGCCTCCGGCCTTGGATGGGAGGTGTGGTTCGACGGCATGGAGGTCACCCAGTTCACCTATTTTCAGCAGTGTGGCGGCGTGGAATTGGCGTCCACACCGGTGGAATTGACGTACGGGCTGGAGCGGCTGGCGATGTACCTCCAGGGCGTCGACAACGTCTATGACTTGTGTTGGGTCCCCGAGGGCATCAACCCGGACGGCACCGTGCGCCCGCGGGTGAGCTACGGCGACGTCTTTGAGTGGAACGAGCTTGAACAAGCCCAGGACAACTTCGAGAACGCTGATGTGGCCGAGATGCTGCGCGGGTTTGACGTGTGGGAGGCGCAGGCGCGGGACCTCGTCGGACGTAGACTCCCATTGCCGGCGTATGACTGCGTGATGATGTGTTCTCACACCTTCAATATGCTGCAGGCGCGCGGGGCGATCAGCGTGGCGGAGCGTGCCCAATACATCAAGCGCGTGCGTGATCTCGCGCTGGACGTCGCGAAGGAGTACATCCGCAAGGACGCGATGACGAGGCAGGAACGGAGGATCGAGGCTGGAAGAGAGCAACCGCCGGCCGTTGCAGTCGCTGGGGGTGCCACGTGAGCGTCGAACTTTTCATCGAGGTGCGCTGCGAGGAGATCCCAGCGCGGTTCGTCGCGCCGGCCCTGGAGGGGTTCGCCGCAGGGCTTCGGAAGCTTCTGGGGGGCTTGCTCGTCGAGGCCGACGGGCCGGTGCAGGTCTACGCGACACCGCGTCGTTTGGCGATCGCTGCTCACGTGCTCGCAGCACGTCCGTCCGTCCAAAAGATCGTAACGGGCATGCCGATCGCCCAGGCGCGGGTGGGCGATGCCTGGGGTCCGGGGGCGCTCGCGTTTGCGCGCAAGCGGCTTGGGCCCGACGCTGGTCCGGAGGCGCTTTTTGAGCACAATGGCTTTGCCGCGGTGCGGGCGACGGAGGGCGGTGGGTCGACGGAAAAGCTCATCGCCGAGGGCCTCGAAGCCCTGGTCCTCGGCATCCCGTTCAAGAAGTCGATGCACTGGGGCGATCGCCCGGAGCGATTTGCCCGCCCGCTCCACGCAGTCCTGTGCCTGCTCGACGGCAAGCGCGTGGTGACGACGGTCGCGGGGCTGACGACGACCGATCTCACGGTCGGCCACTGGCTGCTCTCTCCTGAGACGTTCCCTGTCGAGACGAGCGCCCGCTGGCTCGCGGATCTGCGCCAGCGCGGTGTCTACACTGATCGGGCGGAGCGACACACCCGCGTTGCAGCCATGCTCGCAGAGGCAGCGCGAGCCGACGGCCTGACGCTCGTTC
Organism: uncultured Pseudomonadota bacterium; assembly: GCA_903844155.1. GTDB lineage: Bacteria > Myxococcota_A > UBA796 > UBA796 > SXON01 > CAIUMM01. The sequence goes on from CAIMSU010000108.1 coordinate 5,872, forward strand.
CGGACGCGCAGCTCCTGGAGGAGGTCGTGAACCTGGTCGAGAGCCCCGGGGTGGTCGTCGGACGGTTTCCTCAGGAGCTGCTGCAGCTCCCGCCGCGCCTGCTCATCGAATCGATGAAGGTGAACCAGCGCTATTTCCCGCTCTTCTCCGTCGCCGGGGAGCTGTCAAATCGCTTTGTGGTCGTGACCAACAACCCCAAGGGCGATCCAGCCCTGATCGCGGACGGCAACGCGCGTGTGCTCTCGGCCCGGTTCCATGACGCAAAGTTTTTCTACGCCGAGGACAAAAAGCGTCCGCTGCGGGAGCACGCCAACAAACTTGGTGGCACGGTCTGGATCCGGGGGCTTGGCAACCTGGCCGAACGGCAGGCGGAGATCACAGCAGCGGCCGTGCGACTTGGCGCGCTGACGGACGCCGATCTCACGAGCCTGCGCCTCCTCGGCGGCGTGCTGAAGGCGGATCTCGCCACGCTCATGGTCGGCGAATTTCCCGAGCTTCAGGGCCATGTCGGCCGCCTACTCGCCGAATCGGAGGGCTACGCCCACGCCATCGCCATCGAGGAGGCCTGGTTGCCCCGTCACTCCGGCGACGGCCTCCCGACATCGCCCGAGGGCCTTGCATTCGCCCTCGCCGAGCGGATGACGCTGCTGTCCCGCTGCTTCATCGCGGAGATGGAGCCGAAGGGCTCCGCCGATCCGCAGGGATTGCGTCGGGCCGCGGTTGGCCTCATCGCCCTGGTCCTCGCCCTACCGACCTCCGGGGACGCCGCGTCGCCCGGTTCGCTCGGCGCTTTGTTCGCTTTGGCGGGCGTGCCGCTCACGGCGGCGCTCACTGAGTTCCTCGTTGCCCGGCTGCGCGCCACGCTGCTCGCTGAGGGCCACCCCGTCGATCTCGTTGACGCCGTGCTCGCCGCGGGCGGGTCCGATGTCCCGTCCATCGCCGCGCGCGTCCGCGGGCTCGCCGCGCTCCCAAAGGAGGAGCTGGCCGCCGTTCGCACGACGTTCCGGCGCGTGGCCGGGCTCGGGAAGGATCACACGAGCGCCGTCTACGCCCTCGACCTGCTCCAGGGCGAGGCCGAATATCAGCTCCACGTGGCCGTCAAGGCCCTGCCCGCGGTCGCCGATCCCGCCTCGCTCCTGGCCGCGCTACGCTCGCTTCGCCCCGTTGTCGACCGCTTTTTCGACGAGGTCCTGGTGATGTGTGATGACCTGCCGCTGCGTGGGAATCGGCTTGGGCTGTTGCGGACGATCCTCGACCGCTTTGGCGGGTTTGCAGACTTTTCGCGGTTGGGCGGGGAGTGACCACCAGGATCGCCGATGTACCCACAGACCCTCGATAATTCTGAGGTCCTGAAGGGGATTTGCGTCTCGCCGCCGTACTTCGCCTTTGACCACGTGGTTCGGCATGGCTCCGCCGAAGTGTCGGGGGGTGTCAATGCCCAGACCGCCGCGACGAGGGAGCCTGCGCCCATCAGCGGCGCCGAGGCAGGGCGCCACCTTGCGATCCTGGGCACGGTAGCGGCCTCGTTGGCGAATCCGAAGCCGGGCCGCCACTACTACCTGGCGCGCCGGGCGCTCCTCGTGAGGCTGGATGACGGCCGCGTCACCAGGCCCGCGGGCCTCACGGCGCAGGCCGAGGCGCACTTCGAGGACCGGCGCGTGGCACGGGCGCAGGGGACGTTGTCGGCCGATGGCGAGGCTGTGTACAGCCTTGATGTGCGGTACGACGTCCTTCCGGAACCGACCTTTCTGCGGATTTTCGGCGCGCATCGCCGGTGGACGGGGGGTTCAGGCCGGTCCGGTCCGAGCGCTTACGCGACCGCACCGCCGCTCGACGTGCTGGAGCCCGATGCCACCGCGTGGGCTGCGGAATTATCCAGCGTGACCGCCGAACATTGCCCCGGCCACTTCGAGGATCACCCCGCGCTCCCCGTCGCCGTGGTCATGGGCGTACTGTCCGGCCTCGCGGCCGATTGTCTGGCGGGGCGACTGCAGAGACCGTCGCTCCAGGTTCAGGTCATGCGCGCTGAGGTCGTGGCCCACGCGCTCGCCTTCGCGGGGGAGCGGGTGCGTTTTGAGGCACGCTCGACGCCCCTCGAGGAAGGTGCCGGCGTCGAAAACACTGGTTTATCGGGCTTTCGTTGCGTGGCCGCCGGGAGCAGGGGGCGCGTCGGCGAGATGGGCCTGGTGCTGCGGACCCTCTGACCTCGCGGAGCACGTCGTTCAGCCGCGGCGAGCGAGGATCGGGGTGTGCAAGGGAAGCGCCGCATGCCCGGCGGCAGTGAGATCGGAACTGCCGACGTCCACTAATTCCACCCAGCCCCGCGAAAACCCGCAAGACGGCCGATAATCGAGGTCCGGGAGGTCGTGAACGGCCCCGCAGCCACAGGCCATCGACCGCGCCCCTCCCGCTCGCCAGTTGGTCAGCGCCCGAGCGAACGCCGCGGTGATGTTGGGTCCGCCATCCGGGCACCACACGCGAAACCCGCCCTGGCCGGAGCTGATGAACTGTTCGCTGTCAAACGGCACAACCCGCGCCTGCAGGAATCCACCGCCGACCAGGTCCACCGGCCCGGGCCTCCAGGTGCCGGGGATGTCGCCCGCGCGCAGGAACCCGTCGGCCAGGAGGCGTGCCACGAGGGGGATCGGGTCGTCGCAGAGCAGGAGCAACCCAAGTTGATGGCGGGCGGGGGCGCTCACGCTTCGGGCCTCACTCGGCCACCAGCGCGTCGACCCAGACGTTGCGATCGCCGTCAGGCCCCTCACGGTCTGTGTTGTAGCGGATCGTAAGGGTGTGGGGACCCGCCCGCAACAGCCCAAGGTCAAGGGTGCCGGAGGGGACCCAGGCGCGGGTGGAGGCGTCGAGGCGCACGGCCACGGTTGGAGAGCCCTGATAGGCATCGAGGTGTGCGCGCAGGCCGGCGCGTAGGGGGCGGTCCACGCGAAAGACCGTGCTCCGTTCGCCGTTGTGGACGAGGCCCCAGTCCAGATCGAGGGCGCCGTTCAGCGCTGGAACGCCGTCCATCCCGCCGCGCCAGCCATCGGGCAACCCCTGCTCGCGCTCATAGACCGCCACCCAAAAATCAATCGGGCCCAGGCGTGGGTAGCGCTTGAGCATGCGCAGCGCTTCCCCGCCACGCCCTCGGGCATCCAGGGCGGCCGCAGTGTCAACGGCGTCGGACGCCGGTTTGTTGGGTCGCCAGCCAAGGTTCAGGGCCGACTTCCAGCCGAGTCGGGCCGCGGCCACGTCCGAGTCGGGGACGGCGAGCAACAGCGCGCTGTCAAGGTCCCTGGACTGGCCGACGAGCGACGGAAGGACGAGGGCTTCGGCGTGGATCAGCGCAGCACGGTGCAAGCGCGCGGACCCGTCCCACAACCCGATCGCTGCGAATCGGGCGATGCCGACCGCCGCGAGGGCGCCGAGGGCCTTGCGCGACGCGGGGCCGCTCACGGGTGTAGAGAGCGCCGCCGACGCCGCCAAGCCGAGGACGACGAGGTCGGGGACGATGTCGGCCGCGGCGCCGAGGTGTCGGACGATGACGGATTGCCGCGTTGCGACGATCGCCGCCCAGACCGTCGGGACAACCCAGACGGCGCTGGTCCGGAGCCTACGGTGCACCCCGGACCCCACCGCGACGGCCACAAGCGCGAACACACCGAGGCCAACGCCGTCGGCGATGCCCTCCCCGAATCGCCCCGTCCCCATCCCGACGATCGCGCCCCACCAGGCCGCCGCCGCCGCTCCCGCGCACAGGGTTGGCACGCCCGTCACGGCCGCCGCGGCAAAGACAAGGGTGGTCGCCCAGTGTTGCGGAGCCAGAGCTGCCAGGAGGGTGGTGACCAGGGCGATCCCGGCGCGCACCTCCGCGAAGCCCTCAACGGGGCGCCAGTCGGAAGGCTCGCCGGTCACTCCCCGGTATTCTCGGCGGTGCAGGCGGTGTCTCCGCAGTAGTGCACCACCTCGCCGCCGTTGAGGAGCGCGTGCGCGGTCTGCTCGGCGCACCCTGGCCACAGCCGCGGGACGTTGTGGGCGCCAGTGTCCGCGGCGGGGCGGTTCACCGCGTCCGGCAGGCCCAATTCGGGGTCGAACTGGGTGTACACCTGCCCGGTGAGCGGCAGCGTGGCCGTCGTGATCCCGTAGGGTTGGCTCACGTAGGGCTCGCCGAGGGGCACGCCGTAGGTTCGCATCAACGCCTCGGTGGTGATGTTGGGCACCTGGTTGTCGCCGATGGACTCCTGCCAGAGAATGTTCGTGCCAGTGAGATCGGCGGCGTAGCTGATGGGGTCGACGGCGTCCCAGTAGAGTTGCATCGTGCTGTAGAGGATCTGGCGGTCGGCGGGCTCGGGGATGCCTCGCACGATCCCCTGCTCAAATGCCGGCCAATCCGAGCTGCGCTCCAGCATCGTGGACCAGGAGCTGCCGCCCACGTGGAGCACGGCGTGGTCGATGCGGGTCTGGTTCGCGAGCGTGACCGCGCCTTCAATGCCACCGAGCGAGATGCCGTAGTAATAGAGTTGGGTCTTGTCGGCCTTCCCCTCGAAGAAGGGGTCGTCCAGCAGCGTTCCACCGTCCGCCGCGTCGACCAGATCCTCCAGCGCCAGCGTGTTCGCCACGCCCTGCGAGAGCATGTCGGTGAGCTCGTGGAAGCGTCCGAAATCGCCAGAGACCGTGACGGCGTGCAGGAGATCGTCGTACGTCAGGCCGCGCCAGACCGTCGCGACGACGATGGCGTTCATGCGGTTGGAGAGCGCGACGACGCCGCTTGGGTCGGCCGGGTCATTCAGGTACTTGTCAGGGTTCGAGAGCAGTCCGTGTCCGAAGAGGACCACGGGAACGCTGCCAGCAGGCGCATCCTTCGCGCTCTCGGGGATGTGAACGAACAGGTACATGTCGGCCGACCCTTGTGCCACGGGGAGGCCGTTTGCGTCGAGGGTCAGGCTGTCGTCGTCGACGAGCCAATTCGTGGAGTTGAAGGTTCCCTCGGCGTTCTTCCAGGTGCCGCTGGGGACCGCGCCGTTCTCGGGCGTGTCGTCGGTGCGGATGGTGTCGAGCGTGTAGGTTGTCGGCACCGCGAGCGCGCCCGCCATCGAGCGCAACGGGAGAGTGCCGTCCGAGACGGGAAAATCCCAGGCCAACGCCGGTGTTATTCCCATCGCGCCGAGCAGCGTGTCCAGCGTTGCGTAATGCGGGAGGGTGCCGACGGCGCGATCCCAGGCGGCGTGCGGGAACGCGGTACCGTCCATCGTCAGGACGGCGTCGGTGAGGACGACGGCGACGTGGTCCCCGGGGGGCATCGCCTGCATCGGGCGGACGAGCAGGGCACGGTGGCCGCTCGAGATTGCGTCGGGGTACGCGTCCAACTCGGCGAAGCAGGGCACCTCGGTGCCCGACGTGAGATCGAGGATCCGGACGGCGCCGCCAACCCCGATGTGGTTCTGGTCGTTCAGCGATGCGGGGTCGATGTCGGCGTAGTCCCACAGCTTTGCGACCGAGACCTGGACGGGCGAGAACCCGGTCCGCCAGGCCACGCGGCCCACGTCCCAGGGGGTCGCAGCGGCGGGGAGGAGGCCGTCGGGGATGGCGACGTGCCCGTCGACGATGAGGTCAGCGTTGGGGAACGGGCCGAGGGCCCCCTGATCGAGCAGGCCGTCGGGTGCCGAGAGCGACGAGTCGGAGCCCCTGGACGTGCACCCCGTCGTTGTGAACGCGAGGGCGAGCAGCGAGGCGATGCGGAGGCGTGTCGACGGCATCCGCCGGGCTTATCGCCGCCGACGGGATCGGGCGTCAACCGCGCGCGGGCGGGTCAGGTCGGGCGTCCCTCTGCCATGCTGGCGCGCAGCTCAAAGGCGACGTTCGCGTAGTTGGGGAGGGACGCGGCTGGAATCTTCATCTCGCGCGCGTGCGCCTCGTAGTGCGCGAGCGCGGCGCTCCAGCGTCGCTTGTGCGCCGAGAAGTCGCCGAGCATCTGGTCGCGGTTGGCGACGTGGTCGAGGCGGTATGTACTCTTGATCCCGAGCCGCTTCACGTGGCGACAGAGCCGCTCAAACCGGTCCAGGCGGATTGAAAAGTCGTTGCCGTCAGCCTCCCAGAACCAGGCGTTTTCGATCTGGGTGACACCGTAGGCAGCGGCGTTGGCGTAGAGCTCGGTGCCGGGGATCAGCGCCGTGAAGGCGTCCGAGGGGTTGACCTCGTCGATGAACGCGGCGTTCTCGGTGAGGAAATCGAGCGTTTGCTGAAAGTCGGCCTCGGTCTCTCCGGGGAAGCCGAACATCAGGTTGAGCTTCTGCCCGATGCCGGCTTCGTGGGTGTCACGAACGACACGAGCGGCAACCGACATATCGACGTTCTTCTTCATCAAGTCGAGGATGCGCTGGGACGCGGACTCAAACCCGTACGTGATGAACCCGCAGCCAGCACGCTTGAGTTTTGCGAGCACCCGCGGGCTCATCTCAGCGCGGATCACCCCCTGACCACCCCAGGAGATCCGCATGCCATCGGCGATCACGAGATCGCAGAGCTCCTCCAGCACCCGGATGTGGCCGTTGAAGAGCGAGTCATTGAACTCAAACTTGGTCGCCCCCCACCGGGTCACCCCCTGTTTCAACTCCGCGTACACGTTTGGGGCGGTCCGGTACCGGAACCGCTCCCAGATCGCCTGCTCGATGCAGAACACGCACTTGCGTACGCACCCGCGGCTGGTGAAGATCGGCAGCCTGCCGCCGTCCACGTACCGCTCGATGGGGAGCCCGGTGAAGTCCGGAAACGCGATGTCATCGATGTTCTTGTCGAGCGCCCGCGCCGGCCCCGCCTCGCCGGTGTGCGTGATGACGCCGGCCGGAACCGGAGCAGCGCAGCCCGCCTCCACCCACGCGAGCAGGGCCACGACGCTGTACTCGCCCTCGCCGACCACGACCCAGTCAACGTTCGCGTCCGCCGCGATCGCCGCAGGTTCATACTGCGGAAAGCACTGTGGACCGCCGACCACCACCCGCCAGCCGGGGTGCCGCGCCTTCACGCGGCCGGCGAGCCACAGGCCGAAGCCCTTCTGCGCGTTGAGCATCGTGATGCCGACGATGCCCGGCGGTCCCGCCAGCGCCGCCGAGAGCATGCGATCGAGCATCGCAGCCCCGCGAGCGAGCAGGTCCAGCGCCTGTGACCCGAGCGGATGGCGCCAGACGAAGGCGTGGGACGTCTCAAACCAGATCTGCTCCGTCGGCCGCGCCAGCTCGTACAACGCCAGGTTCACATCCAGCAACTTGACGTCGTGCCCCGCAGCCTTCAGGGCAGCCTGGATGTACGCGAGCCCGAGCGGCGGCACGTCCGGGCGCCATGGGGCCGGCTGAAGCAGGACAACGCGCATCGGTGCAGCCTACCACGGGCGCGGGGCCATTGCCGACGCTCCCCACGCCGTGTGAACGCGGTCAGGCTGGCGCGATTCCATCCGTCCCCGCAACCAGGCCGGCCGACCCGCCGCCCGCCTGCAGCCGCTCCGCGAACTTCGGGACGATCACCCCGCCGCCGCTCCAGACGTGGACCTTGTGGATCAGGCGCGCGATGGGGTGGGTGTCGAGGACCGGGAGCGCGGGGTTGTATTTCCCCTTGAAGAAGCGCCCAATCGGCGAGGTCGTCACGTCCACGAGCGCCTCCTCCATCGCGGTGCGAACGCGCTCCGCGTCGGCAGCGAGCGTCTCGGCCTTCACCAGCAGCCCCTGGTCGAGCGCCTGGGCGAGCATCTGCCCGCGGACGAGCGCGACGGCCCCGCGGTCGACGCCGTCCTTGACGAGCAGGACGAACAGCACGGTGTCGAAGATCTTTTTCAGGGGCCAGATGAGCGCCGCCCAGATGCAACCGGGGAAGAACTTCGTTCGATCCTCGGTGAGCGTGCGGAGCGCCTGGGCGTCGAGCGGGGCGTGCTTGCGGAGGGCAAGGCGACGGAACATTGCTCGGGTGAGGCGACGCTCGACCCAGCCGTCCAGGATCGGCAGCGGGATCAGCACGCACAGCCCGACGAGCACCAGAAAGGGGAGGAAGCGTGGGCTCATTCGTGCGTCGGGGTCGCGCGGGGAGGCGGCGTGGGGATGGTCGGAACGTCGTCGGCGGCCGGGGCCGGCGCTCGCGGGGTCAACGGCGATGCGACTGCCGAGGTGATCCACGCGGCGGCTGCGTCCGGGCTGAGGGAGTTGATCGTGAGCCAGACGTCCCCGTCGCGCTTCATGGTGAAGAACACGGTGCCGCGGCCATCCGTCATGCCGACCGTCACCAGGCGCGGGGGAGGGGAGGCGTCCAACCGATCCCCCAGCGTGAGCGCCTCGTCGCGGGATTGTGCGCCTCCAACCACGCGACCATCCACCCAACGAAGGTCGCCGCCGTCCTCGACCTCGCGCTCCGAAGGGTTCTGGCTGCGCCCGACGGCGACGAGGGTGCCGCCGGCGTCGAACGCTGCGGCGAGCACAGGCCCGAGCTTTGGGAACGACATCTCGAGCGTGCGACGGCCGACGAGCGGGGTCTGGTCCAGCAGCTCCGCCGGGAGGATGCGGCGTTCAAGCTCGGCGCAAGTCATGCTCGGGTCGCGGGGGGCGCGGCGCGCGAGTCCGTCGGCGCCGTGGTGGTTCAGGTCGAGCGTGCGGCCGGTCTGGGCCTTGTATGCGGCGACGGCGTCGTCGACCCGGGCGGCGCGCAGGAGCGCGTCAGGGTCGGGCTTTGCGCACGCGGACAGCGCGAACGCGGTGAGCAGGGAGCGCGCGAGAGGGCCGGGTGACACCCGCGGGTTCTATCGTGGGCGTTAGACTCGGACGTGATCCACGACGCATTCGAGCTCATCGGCGCCCCGCTCGGCCAGCGCACACCGGGTGCCCGCCTCTACACCTGCGAGCACGCCTCCAATCGCGTCCCCAGGCCGTTCCGCCCCCGTCCGTCCGATCGTCGCCTCCTCGGCATGCACTGGGGCTACGACATCGGCGCTGCCAACGTCACCCGCGCGCTCGTCCGTGCGGACGCGGGGGCCTGGGGCGTCCTCTCCCGGTTCTCCCGCCTCCTCATCGACCCCAACCGCGACCCCGCCGATCCGACCGCCATCCTTCGGACCTGCGACGATGGCGCGCCGACCTTCAACCGCAGCGTGTCGCCCGCGGACCGGGTCGCGCGCTTCCACGCCCCTTTTCATGCGGCGCTCGCCGAAGCCGTGAGACCATCCCCCCGGATCCTCGTCTCGATCCACAGCTTCACCCCCGTCTTTCGGGGAGCACGCCGTTTTGTGGAGGCCGGGGTGCTCTTCGACACCCACGACGCCCTCGCCCACGGCCTGGTCGGCGCGCTGCGCGCGGAGGGCTTCGCCACTGAGGCGAATGAGCCCTATTCGGGGAAGGACGGGCTGATCTACAGTGCTGCCCGCCACGGGCGCGCGGCGGGGATCCCCTACCTGGAGATCGAACTGCGGCAGGATCTCATCGCGTCGGCCCGGCTCGCTCGGCGCGTGGCTGGGCGCGTGGGGCGCGCGTTGGCGGCGGCAGGCCTGTGAGCGTTGGGCGACGCGGGATCGGTCTGCTCGCCATCGCGATCCTGCTCACCTGGCCGCAGGCCCTGCACTCGGCGTCGTTGTACGGCGCGGCGGGGGGCGAGGTCGACAACCACTACTGGATGTATTGGGTCGCCACCCAGCGGGTCGTCGTGGCGATCTCGGGGCATACCCTTGGTCCCCTGACGGACGTGCCGCACGGGTGGGAGATCCCCTTGATGGACCCGATCAACCTGCCGATCTGGTGGTCGGCGGCGTGGATCCGCCCCGAGGTCGGGTACACGGCGGTGCTGTGGGTGAACCTCATGCTCGCGGGGTTCGGCGCGGGCAAGCTCGCGATGGCGATCCATGCGCGGACGGGCGCTGGGGCCACGAAAGGGAGCGACGCGCTCGCGTTCTGGGCCGGGGCCGTGGCGGGGATGGCCTCGCCGCCGTTGCTGGGGTTCATGAATTTTGGCATCGCGGAGGCGTGGACCGTCGGATGGTTGGGGTTGCATGCCGCATACCTGCTGCGGTGGGGCGAAACCGGGGAGCGACGCGCGCTCGTCCTGGCGGCCGCGGCCGCTGCGGCCGTCTGGGCTTCTGGTTGGTACAATGCGGCTTTCCTGTTGATGCTGGAGCCGTTCCTGTGGGTTGCGGCGCGGCGTTGGTCGTTGGCGTTGCCCGTGGCGGCGGTCGTCGCGGCGCTGCCCCGGCTCCCCGCACTCTGGGAGACCCACGCGAACTTCGCCCTCTGGTCCTCCCGTCTCACGGGAATCTGTACGGCGATCCCCAACCGTGGCTGGCTCGCCCGGCCATTCTGCGGCGCCGATCTGCTGGCGTTGATCCGGCCGTCCCCGGAGCCGCTGCTGGTGAGCCATGCGATGTACGTCGGGCTCGTGGCGGTCGGGTTGGCTGGGTTCGGGGTCGTGCGGCGCCCGAGCCGGTCGACGATGGCGCTCGTGGCAGCGATCGGCGTGCTCTGGGCGTTTTCGCTGGGGACGACGCTGCGCATTGCCGGTCAGCCAAGTCCCTTGCCGATGCCCGCTGGCCTGGCGACAGCGCTGCTTCCCCAGCTCCGCGCGATCACCCACTGGGAACGTGCCGAAGTGCCCGCTGGCATGCTCCTCGCCGGGCTCGTCGGCGCGGCCGTCGCCCGGCTGCCCCGCTGGGGTGGGATCGTCGCCGGGCTGCTTCTGCTCGTCGACACCCTCGGCTTTGGCGGCCAGCAGTTTCCTCGCCAGAGCTACGCGACGGACGCGCCGGCGGAGCTGCGCACCCTCGACGGCACCGGCGCCCTCCTGCTCATCCCCGTCGACAACACCTTTGACGCACCTCAGAACCGCAGCCGTCGCCCCTACAACCAGTGGCAGGTGGATTTTGGGCGCCCGGTCTCGGAGAACTATGAGGGGCCCGACGACGTCACCAAATATCCGGCGATCAAGTATCTGAACTACACGTGCGGGGTGAGGCCCGGGCCCGGCGAACGGCCGCCGAGGGTCTGGGACCTCGGCGAGCTGCGTAGCCTGCACGACGTCGGCTACGACTGGATCGTTGTCGTGCCGGAGCTGGCGAGGGACCCGGCAGCGTGCGAGGCGGCGGTCACTGGCGCGTTTGGCGATCCCCAGGTTTCCGGCCGCATCGTCGCCTGGCGGCTCTGATCCGTGGCGCTGACTACGCCGCACACCCGTCGCAAACGCCGTGCACGCGCACCTCGACGCGCCCGCTGCGCACCGCGGCAGGGACGTGCTCCACGGGCAGGGCCAGGTCCGGCATGCAGCTCACGACGCCGCACGTGGTGCAGACGAAGTGGGGGTGCGCTGAGGGATGGTCGGGGGTGCCGGTGACTGGCCTCGCGAGCTCGAAGCGCCAGACGTGATCGCCCATGTCGGACCGCGTCAGGATGCCGGCCTCCGCGAGGTCGCAGAGGTTCCGGTAGACGGTTGCGCGGTCCCAGGAGTCGGGGGCGAGGGCGGTGGCGACGTCCGCATGCGTGGCGGGGCGACCCCACGCAGACAGCAGGCGGAGCACGGCGCGGCGTGGGGCGGTTGCGCGAAGGCCCGCGCTGCGAAGCTGCGTGTCCCAGGGGACGGGGTCGAGCACGGCCATCCGGATCCTCTGCGGCCGTCGGGTGGGGGCCGCGTTGTTATTGTAACACCCCTCACGAAGGCCGATGATGCCGTGGACCGATGCCCAGACCCCGCTGCTCGCCATGCAGGACAAATTACGGTCGTTCAACGCCGAGCGGGACTGGGGCCGCTACCACTCGCCTCGGAACCTGGCGATGGCGGTCTCGGCCGAGGCGGGCGAGCTGCTGGCGCTGTACCTCTGGTCTGCCGACGACGGCCCGCAACCACCGGTCGCGGGTCGGGGCGGAAAGGTCGAGGACGAAGCTGCGGACGTGCTGATCTCGCTGCTGAACTTCTGCAACGCGGCAGGCATCGACATCGCTGCCGCCGCGGAGCGAAAGCTGGCTGCCAACGCCGCGCACTACCCGGTCGAGGCCGCCCGGGGGCGCCTCGAGAAGTACAGCGAGCTGCCCAGCGCGCTCGTGCGGGCTGGGTCAGAGCGCGATGAGCCCCTTGTTGAGCCATTGTCCGCCGTCGACCACGAGGATCTCGCCGGTGATGAACGCCGCCGCAGGTGAGAGCAGGAAGACGCACGCGTCGACGACCGTGTCCGGCCCCCCGAAGCGCCCGAGTGGGATCGTGCGACGGATGCGCTCGCGCACGTCCGGGTCAGGCCACAGGTTCTGTCGGGACTTTTCGGTGTCGACCGGGCCCGGCGCGACGGCGTTCACGCGTATGCCCGCGCCCGCCCACTCGACGGCCAGCGTTTGCACGAGCGTGTTCACCGCGGCCTTGGCGGAGGCCGAGGGCGCTGTCGCCGGGCCTCCCGTCCAGGCATAGGTCGCGGTCAACGCGAGGATCTGCCCGCCGCCGTGGTCGATCATGTGGCGTGCCGCGGCCTGGGCCGAGAAGAAGGTGCCGTTGAGGATGATGTCGACGACGCTGCGCCAGCCGTTGGGGGTCAGCGCGATCGACGGGCAGATGAAGTTGCCGGCGGCGCCACAGATGAGCACGTCGAGCCGGCCGAACTCCTCGACCGTCCGCCGCACCAGTTCGGCGCACTGGGCGGCGTCCCGCACGTCCGTCGGCACGGCGAGCGCCCGACGCCCGAGCGCGCGGACAGCACCCGCGGCTTCCTCAAGCGGGTCAGGTCGGCGGCCCGCGACGACGATGTCCGCGCCGAGCCCCGCCAGTCGCAACGCCAATTCTCGACCGATCCCCGTGCCGCCGCCGGTGATGACGACGACCTGATCGAGGAACAGGTCGGCGCGAAAGGTCTCGTGGGGTGTGGGCATCCGGTCCCCTAATTCGGCGCTGGCTCTTGACGCGTCGAGAGCCCGATCCGCATCGGGCGGTTCCGGCCATCCGGGTGTTCCCGGTTCGTCACCCGAACCGCCGAAAACTGTGGTATCAGCCGCGCGAGTTGGTGTGCCATGACCCGAACGTCCCTCATGACCGTCCTCGCGCTCGTCCTTCCCCTGGCTTCCTGCGCGCAAGTGCAGGTCAAGAGCACCGACGGCAAGCCGGTCGTGTCGTTCATTCGCCCGCTTGATGGCGGCACGTTCACGCCCGGCGTCCCCCTCGACGTGTGCGCGCAGATCGACGACGAGGACGGCGTGGCTGGCGACGACGTGACCCTCAACGGCTCGATCGACGGCCTCCTCTGGCAGCACAGTCCGGCCGACACCGGCGACACGGCAACCACGTTGGCGGCCTGCGACGGCGGCAACCTCGGCATCTCCGTCCTCCTCTCGGATCAGGCGCAGTCGCTGTCGCTCGTCTCCGTCGATTCCGTCGGCCAGTCCGGGACCGCCACCGTGACCGTCACGCCGCAGGTAAACACCGCCCCAACCTGTGCGATCGTCAGCCCGGTGGCCGGCAGCGTGTTCCTGACCACCGACACGGTGCCGTTCACGGGCTCCGGGAACGACAACGAGTCCGACCCCAGCACGCTGCTCTACACCCTCGACTCCTCTGTCGACGGCACCCTCTCCAGCGGCTACCCCGACTCCTACGGGCAGATCTCCGTGGATCTCACAGGGCTCCTGTCCGGCGGCGCCCAGTCCCTCACGTTGACCATCACGGACCCTTCCGGCCTCACCGCCATCTGCAACGTCGACTTCACGATGAACGCGTGCCACGACAACGACGCCGACGGGTACACGGATTGCGACGGCGATTGCAACGACAACGACCCCACGATCTACCCTGGCGCTCCCGAATTGGCCGACGGGAAGGACAATAATTGCGACGGGACGGTCGACGAAGGCACTGCCAATTCGGACGACGACGGCGATGGCTACACGGAGGCCGACGGCGACTGCAACGACGCCAACGCGACGGTCCACCCCGACGCGCCGGACACCTGGTACGACGGTGTCGACTCCAATTGTGACGGCGCCGACGACTACGATGCCGACGGCGACGGCTACGACTCCAGCGATTTTGGCGGTACCGACTGCAACGACTCGGACGCCACCGTGCATCCTGGCGCGGCGGATGCCTGGTACGACGGGGTGGACTCCGATTGCTCGGGCAACGACGACTATGATCAGGACGGCGACGGGTACGACGCCGAGGCCTATGGTGGCGGCGATTGCAACGACGAGGACTCCGCCATCCGGCCCGACGCCCCGGACGCCTACTATGACGGTGTGGACTCCAATTGCGACGGCGCCGACGACTACGACGCTGACGGCGACGGGCATGATTCCTCCGAATACGGGGGCGACGATTGCGACGACACCGACCCAAGTGTGTTCCCCGGCGCGCCCGAGAATTGGTACGACGGGATCGACGAGAATTGCGATGGCCTCTCCGACTACGATGCCGATGGCGACGGGTACGACAGCTTGAGCTGGGGCGGGACGGACTGCAACGACACGGACCCAAGCGTGCATCCCGGTGCGGTCGACGATCCCTACGATGGCGTGGACTCCAACTGCGATGAGTCCGTTGACAACGACGCTGACGGCGACGGCTACTCATCGAGCGACTACGGCGGCACCGACTGCAACGACGCCGACGCCACCGTGAACCCCGGCGTCGCCGAGACCTGGTACGACGGCATCGACGAAAATTGTGACGGGCTCTCGGACTACGACAAGGATGGGGACGGGCAGGATTCCAGCGCTTATGGCGGTATGGACTGCAATGATGCCGTGGCCACGACGTACTACGGCGCGCCCGACACGTGGTACGACGGCGTGGACTCCGACTGCATGGGCAACGACGACTACGACAAGGATGGCGACGGGCACCGCAGCAACCATTTTGGCGGTGACGATTGCAACGACAACGTGGCCACCACCTACCGTGGCGCCGCGGACACCTGGTACGACGGCGTGGACTCCAACTGCGACCACGCGGATGACTACGACCAGGACGCCGACGGCTACGATGCCGAGGCCTACGGCGGCACGGATTGCAACGACACGGACTCCTCCATCTACCCAGGCGCCCCAGACCCGGCCTACGACGGTGTCGACTCCAACTGTGATGGCCGCGACGACAACGATGCGGACGGCGACGGCTACAGCTCCGAGGCGAGCGGGGGGACGGATTGTGACGATACCAACGCCACGATCTACCCCGGCGCCGCCGACACCTGGTACGACGGGATCGACTCCAACTGTGACGGCGCGGACGACTATGATCAGGATGGCGACGGCTATCGCTCCAGCTCATTTGGGGGCACGGACTGCAACGACACCGACGCAACTGTCTACCCCGGGGCGGCCGACACCTGGTACGACGGCGTGGACTCCAACTGTGACGGCAAGAACGACTACGACCAGGATGGCGATGGCTACACGTCGATCGCGTCCGGCGGCACGGACTGCGACGACACGAACGCCACCGCCTACCCCGGCGCGCGCGACACCTGGTACGACGGCGTCGACTCCAACTGTGACGGCGCGGACGACTACGACCAGGATGCCGATGGTTACGATGCGAGCGCGTACGGCGGCGCCGATTGCAACGACACGAATTCCACGGTACACCCGGGTGCCACGGACGCGTGGTACGACGGCATCGACTCCAACTGTGATGGGGCGGACGACTACGACCAGGACGCCGATGGCTACGACGCGAGCGCGTTCGGCGGGACCGATTGCAACGACACGAATTCCAGCATCTACGTTGGCGCCGCGGACACCTGGTACGACGGGATCGACTCCAACTGTGACGGCAAGAATGATTACGACCAGGACAGCGACGGGTACACTGCTGCTGCCTACGGCGGCACGGATTGCGACGATACCAACGCCACAACCTACCCGGCAGCGCACGACACCTGGTACGACGGCGTAGACTCCAATTGCGACGGCGCCGATGATTACGATCAGGACGGCGACGGCTACGACGCCACGGCGTACGGCGGCGATGACTGCAACGACCGCTCCTCGGCCGTGAACCCCGGGGCCACCGAGATCTGGTACGACGGCACCGACTCCGACTGCTCGGGCGGCTCCGATTACGATCAGGATGGCGACGGCGACGACTCCGACGCGCATGGTGGCACGGACTGCGACGACACCAACAGCGCCATCTACTCGGGGGCACCAGAGATTCGCGACGGCCTCGACAACGACTGCGACGATCTTTGCGACGAGGGCTTGATCAACGCCGGTGACATCGTGGTGGACGAGATCATGAAGGATCCCAGCGCGGTGAGCGACACGAACGGCGAGTGGTTCGAGGTCTACAATTCGACCGCGATCGACATCCGGATGTGCCAGTGGACGATCTCGGACGCAGGCACGGACAGCATCGTCATGCCCGCGGGGGATGCCGTGCTCGTGCCCGCCGGGGACTACGCAGTGTTCGGCCGGAACGGGACGACGACGCTGAACGGGGGCGTCACGATGGACTACGTCTACGGCGGCCTTGGCACGTTCAACCTCGCGAACGGCGCGGACGAGATCCGACTCTACGAGAGCGGTACCCTGATTGACAAGGTTGACTACGACAACGGCACGACCTTCCCAGATCTCACGGGCTCCAGCATGGAGTTGAAAACCGGGAAGCTCGACGCGACCTCCAACGACAGCGGGTCCAACTGGTGCAAGGCCAAGACCCACATCGGCGGCGCGTCCAGCGATTATGGCACGCCGGGCGCCGCGAACGACGGGTGTTGATGTCAACTCCCGGGAACTGCTGTCGAACTGCTGGCGGTCTTGCGCGTGAACGGCTACATGGCTCGAATGAGCCGCATTCTGGTCGTTGAGGATGACGCGTTGACCGCGCAGGTCATCCACGATTGTCTGGTGGTGCAGGGCTACGAGGTCGACCGGGCGCGGGACGGGGACGAGGGCCTCGCGTTCTTCATCAGCGCCGACTACGATCTGGTGCTGCTGGACTTAATCCTCCCCTCGGTGGACGGGCTGGAGGTGCTCGGCCAGATCCGCGCGCGTAGCGACGTTCCGGTCATCATCCTGACCGCACGAGACGACGGTGAGGAGAAGGTCGCGGGGCTGGAGAGCGGGGCCGATGACTACGTCACCAAGCCGTTCCGGAGCGATGAGCTTGTCGCGCGCGTGCGGGCGCGGCTCCGTCGTCCCGTCCCTGGTCGGGGGGCAGAACGGGTGCAATCCTTCGGTGAAGTGGTGCTCGACCTCGGCGCGCGTGTGGTCACGGTCGCCGGGGAGGTCGCCCACCTTACGCCTACCGAATTCCGGCTTTTGGAGGTGCTCGTCGAGAATGCCGGGCTCACCGTGCGCCGGGACGACCTGATCGTGATCCTTGGCGGGCAGGACGCGACCGAGCAGGCGCTCCAGACCCACGTCAGTCGCCTGCGCCGGAAGCTCGGATCTGACGGCGAGCGGATCAAGACGGCGTGGGGCGTCGGCTACCGCCTGGTGGTGTGAGCGCTCGGGTCCTCAGCCGGTGCGTTCGAGCTCCGTCAGCGCGTCTGCCGCGGCCTCGCGGACGCTTTCGTCCAGGTCCGCGAGCCGGGCCTTCAGGGCAGGGATGGTCTCGACGTCGTTGATGTCCTCCAACGACCGGCAGGCCTCGGCGCGCACCTTCGCATCCCGGTCGTCCAGGGCGAGGAGCAGCCCGGCGACGGCCTTGCGCGATCCCGAGAAGCCGAGGAGCTGGACGCACAGGAAGCGCAGCTCATCGTCCTTTCGGGCGCGGTCGTAGCACTCCAGCAGGTCGGGGATCGCCTCGTCGCGGTCGAACAGGATCGCGTCGAAGGCAGCGTCAGACAGCAGCGGATCAGGGTCCCGCATCCGTGAGAACAGGTCGGCGTAGCGTGGGCGCATGGGGAATGCCTTTTTCAATCGCGCCGAACGGCGCGGGGGGTGGGACACGATGCGTAACCCGTTTGTGGGAGAGTAGGCCCCCGGGCCCCGCAATTGCTCCCACCGGCCGCTCCCCGGCAAGCACCGCGTCTCCCGCGGCTTCATGATAACGGGCAGGGCCGTGAACATCCTCCTGACAAACGATGACGGGTACGAAGCGCCGGGCCTGCGGGCGCTCGAGCGCGCGCTGCAACGGCTCGGCACGGTCTGGACGATCGCGCCCGCCACGGAGCAGTCTGCGAAGTCGCACGCGCTGTCCATGCGCGATCCGATCCGCGCGCACGTGCGAGGGCCGCGCGCCTGGGCGGTCACCGGCACGCCGGCGGATTGTGTGTACCTCGGGGTGAACGAGCTCCTCCCCGATCGGCCGGACCTCGTGGTCTCCGGGATCAACGACGGATCCAACCTCGCGACGGACGTGTTCTACTCGGGCACCGTGGCGGGGGCGCGGGAGGCGTCGTGCTTCGGCATCCGCGCCCTCGCCGCGAGCCTGTGGATCTCCCGCCGCTTTTCCGGGGACACGCAGCCGCACTGGGATGTCGCCGGCGCCTGGGTTCGTCGCATCGCGGAGCGGATGCTCGCCCGCCCGGTCCGTCCCGGCGTGCTGCTGAACCTGAACGTGCCGGACATCGCGGCGCCGCTTGGCCTCAAGCTGACCACGCTCGGCCGCCGGCATTACCAGGCGGTCGTGGACGCACGCAAGGACCTGCGGGGCACGCCCTATTACTGGATCGGCGGCGACCACGACCGGTTCGAGGGCCCTCCCGACAGCGACGGCCACCTCTGCGAGGCCGGCTGGGTCACCCTCACCCCGCTTCAACTCGACCACACCGCGCACGACGAGCTCGCTGCCCTGCGCAGCGAGTGGAAGGACTGATGCACGACATCCTGTTGGCCTGGTTCCAGTTCTCCCGCGAGTTCGGCTACGTGGGGGTGTTCCTGATGATGGCGCTGGAGAGCACCATCGTTCCGGTGCCGTCCGAGATCATCATCCCGCCCGCGGCCTACTGGGCCTCGCAGGGCCAGTTGAGCATGCCTGGGGTCATCCTCGCTGGCGGGCTGGGCTCCACGTTCGGGTCGTCGCTGACCTACGTGTTCACTGCGACGGCCGGCCGCGCGTTCGTGGCGCGCTGGGGGCGCTACTTCCTGCTCCCTCCCGAGCGGCTGGAGCTCGCCGAGCGCTGGCTCGCGACCTACTCGACCGGCGGCGTTTTCCTCGCCCGCATGTTGCCGGTGGTGCGGCACTTGATCGGCTTCCCCGCAGGGCTCGTCAAGATGCCCTATCCGACGTTCGCGGCCGTCACCTTCGCGGGGTCGACGCTGTGGTGCGGCGTGCTCGCGCTCCTCGGCGCCAAAATCATCGGCGACCAACCCAACCCCGCAGCGCTGCTCACCGATCCCGAGGCGCTCTCCGTGTTGATCAAGGCGCACTCGGTATGGTTCGTCGTGAGCGTCGTCGGCCTCGGCGCTGGCTGGTTGTTCGTCAAGTGGTTCGCGACCAGAAAGCCGGTCGCTGCCTGAATCCTTCCCGCTCGATCCCCAAGGAAGCTGCCATGTCCGACCTCGAAGCCCGCCTCAAGTCCGTCATCCGTGATGTCCCCGACTTTCCGAAGCCCGGCATCCTCTTCAAGGACATCACGCCCGTCCTCGCGGACGCGGTCCTGCTCAACGATATCACGCAGCACTACGCCAGGCGGTACGCCGGGAAGGTCGACGCCGTCGTTGGCATGGAGTCGCGCGGGTTCATCTTCGGCACGCCGATTGCCCTGGCCCTCGGCGCCGCGTTCGTCCCCGCGCGCAAGCCCGGAAAGCTGCCCTACGAGCGCATCAGCGAGGAGTATGACCTCGAGTACGGCACGGCGCGGCTGGACATGCACGTGGACGCCATTCGGCCCGGTCAGCGCGTCCTCATCGTCGATGACCTGATCGCGACGGGCGGCACCGCAGCGGCGACCGCGCGCCTGGTCGAGCGTCTGGGCGGGAGCCTCGTCGCCATGGCGTTCGTCATCGAGCTCACGTTCCTGCCCGGCCGGGCCGCCGTCGGGAACTGCGTCGTCGACAGCCTCGTCCGGTACTAAGCCTCTCAGAAGCCGACGCTCGCCCGGATCCCGAGCCGGAAGGCGAATTTTCCCTTCGGTGGGGTGGTGTAGGCGCTCTCGATGCTCGCGTCGATGTTCTCCGTTGACGTGTCACCCAGGCTGACAATGGTGCTGGTGAGGTCGAGGTGGCCGAAGCGGGCGAGGCGAAAGCGAAGGCCGGGTCCGAACGTGAGGCCGGGGATCAGGAGCGACGAGAACGCGGGGTAGGTGACGGTCGTGGTGTCCGTGTTTGAGATGACCGACCCGGTCGAGGAGGCGGTCTTCGGGATCGTCCGGAACATCGCACCGACTTCGAACACGGGCTGCACGTGCCACTGCGGGCCGGCGATGACGAAGTTCGCGAACGTCGACCCCTCGAACATGATGGTGCGTGTCGTGAGGCTATCGCCGCCGTCGCACACGCCCGAGCAGGTGACGGTGTGGCCCTGGACGACCTGTACCTGCTGGATGCCGCCCGAGATACCCAGTTCAAGGGCTGGAAACAGGGCAACCCGTGCGTCGAGCCAACCCGCGCCGCCCGCCCCGAACCCCGAGTACTCCCAGGAAGACGTCCCGGCCACGGTGCCGTCGTCGTTCAGGCCAACGGTGGAGTCGCGGAATTGGGTGTGTGTGCCAACCTCCTCGCTCGCGGCCAGGCCAACGGAGAACCGGTAGAACGTGGGCTTTGCCCGTACGGCGGCGAGGTGCTGGCGCAGGCCCTTGCCCTTGAGCGCCTCCTTGGCCCGCGACGCGTAGTCGGCAGCGCACGTGGTGCCCCGGTCGATCGTCCCCTGGAAGGCGGCGGCGGCGGCGTTGGCGTCCGCCTCGTGGGTGTAGACCACGCCTGAGTCGTAGAGCGCGTGGGACAGGGTTCGGCAGTCCATCTGGACGCCCTGGATCCGCGCGAGGCGGCCGAGGAGGTCGGCCCCGCTGTCCGGCCCGGCCGGGATCGTTGGTATATCGGCTTCAATCGCCGTGAGTTCGGCATCGGCGGCGCGGATGCTGGCGGTGTGCGCGCTGAACACCACGAGTCCAGAGTCGTTCATCCGCTGCAGGATCGCGGGTCGATCCGAAGGGAGCGCGTTCGCCCGCAGCCCGTCCACAAGCCAGGCCCCGGGCAGCTCGATCCCGGTGGCGCCCGGCTTCAGGGCCTCCGCGTAGAGCGCCCGGAGCGGGTGCTTGGGAGGCAGCAGCGTCTCCGGGATCTCGTACCCGGGCTCGATGCTGCGAGCCGCCGCGAAGGCCTCCCGTGCGCCGGCCCGGTCGCCCTGGACGTACTCCGAGAACGCAAACGCCCGGTGCGTCTCGGCGGCGAGCGCGGCGGGAATGGGTTGGGCAAGGCAGCCCAGCGCCTGGTCCAGGTCCGCGGTGGCCGTCTCCAGGGCATCTTCGTTCAACGCCGAGAACGCGGTCTCCACGGCGGCGTCCAACTCCTGAACCTTCGCCGCGCTGACCGGGCAATCGACTGCCCAGGCCGGCGCGACGAGGGCGACGAGCAGCGGCACCATCAACGACGGGCCGACCGTGCGCGATCGAGCCCCTGCCGGTACGCGGGGACGTTGGGCATCAGCTCGACCGCCTTGGAGTAGCAGTCGTAGGCTTCGCCTATCGCATCCTTCATGATCGCCATGTCGCCCTTGCCGGCCAGCATGATCGCGCTCTGCTCAATCATCACCTTCTCGATCTTCTGGCCGCGGTACTCGCGGCGCCGTCCCTCGTTGGAGAGGGTCTCGTACGCCTTCTTCACCCCCTCGATGATCTGCTTGACGACTGCTTCGTGCTTCGCGCCGTACTTGCCAGGGTTGTCCGCGGGGAAATCGGCGTTGAACTGCCGCCAGGCCTTCTCGACGTCCTCGTTCGTCCCCATCCAGTGGCACTCGAGCTGGTCAAAGTAGCTGCCCTTCTCCAGGGTGGAGCGCCGGGATGCGATCATGCTCGCGATCTTCTCCTCGGTGCGCGCGGCAGCGCCCTCCTCGCGGTATTCGATCAGCTCCAGTTCGGTCAGGCTCCAGAGCATCGACGCCGTCTGCCCTCGCGACATGTTGGAGACGCTAGGCAGCTCGCGCACGCGGAAGCTGGTCCCGGCCACGATCTTGAGGAACGCCTGTTCCTCGCCCGACAACTTCATCTCCTCCAGCGTCCGCTCCACGCCCGCGCGGATGAACACGTACTGCTCGTACCGGGGCCGCAAGAACGACGCCATGTCATCCGCTGCCATCGTCTTGGTCTTGTTCCGAAGCTCCCGGAACAGGTGCGCGGCAACGCGGATCGGCGGCGCGATGAACCGCTCCGGCAGCTCGTCGAGCGTGTGAAACGTCCACGTCCCGACCTTCTCGGCCTGCAGCCGGACGAGCACGAACTCGCACTGCTTCTGGAGCACGAGCACGAGCTGCGCGAACGTGAGGATCCCGAGCTCGATGAGCGCCTCGCCCTGCCGGCACCCACGGGTCTCCATGACGTCGAGCGACTGCATGAGCTGCTCCCTGGTGAGCGTGCCCGCCTTGTAGAGCAGCACGCCGAGCACCTCCTGCTCATCGAGCGGGTCCGTGCGGAAGCCGACGGGGCCGCCCTTCTGGATGAAGCCCCATCGGTTCTTGCCATCCGGCAGCGTGAGCGTCAGGATGCCCGTGGGTTTTTCGACGGAGAGGCGCATCCACAACGCGCGCAGCGACAGGTCGCTCAGGCTCCCACTGGCCCAGACGGGAACGTCCGTCAGGTCTGGGACCGAGAGGCCGCGTTCCTTCTCCTGTGGCTCGAGTGGGGCCGCTGCGTACGTTCCGGGCGGGGCCTTCGCGACCGCCGTGCGCGCGCGTTGGAGGTCCTGTTCGAGCCGCTGTGCCCGCTCCCTCCAGGCCGCAACCTCCGCCTGCGCTGCGGCTTGCGACGCTCTGGCGCGCGCGAGCTCGGGACCCTCGGACGCCACGTTCAGCTCCCCGGAGTCGACGAGAAACGCTTTCCACCGCTCCTTCTCGGCGACCGCCACGTTTCCTGCGTCCTGCACGGCCTTTGGCAGGTCGAGGACGCGGAAGGCCGAGGACCCATCCGGAAACTTGTTGATGAGCTGGATCACGATGGGGCCGACCCGCGCGCCCCCCGGCAGCACGAGATCAATCTTCATCTCGGCCGCCGGATCATCCAGCTCCGCGGCGGGAAAGAGCATCGCATCCATCGAGAGCTGCTCCTGCCAGTCGCGCAGGAAGGCGAGGATGTCCGGGTAGCGGCGGGTCGCCTGACGTTGGGCCATGCGTGGGGTTTATCGCGCGGGCGACGGCGGGGCCGGTGGCGGCTGGACGAGCGCCTTGGCGGCAAGCGCGGCGCCGCCGCTCAGCCAGGGCGTACCGTGGACCGACAGGTTCTGCGCTTCGGCCCGATCGGCGCGGATGTTCAGCCGAAGCGTTCCGGCGACCGCACAGCGGTTCTCGCCCGTGAGCACGATCGTCCACCAGGTTCCGTCCGTCGCACGCTGGCCCCCCGGGTCACCCGCTGGCGGCAGGTTCAACGGGGGGCCAAGGCACGCAGCCAGGACGGGGTCGATGGAATTCCAGTGGTAGATGGCGGGGTGTGGGCGATCCACAGCGGGAGCGGCGGGCCGGTCGGGCTCCCGCGCGTCCGCTGGTTGGGCGGCGGGGATGAACGCCGCCGCGTCGCCCGCCCAGAGGATTTCAAACCCCGTGGACCCGTCCGACCAGTCCTCTGCGCCGCAGGGTGGGCCAGTCCCGGGGTGTCTGGGGTCGAGCGCGGTGAGGGTTTTATTCGCGTTGTAACAGGCATCGCCGAGCGTCAGGCTCCGTTGGGAGGTCGGCATGGCCGGGAGCGGCAGGTGGCTGTCGTCGCCGAGGGCGACGAGGCGGAAGGGGGCGGCGGAGGGGCTGGAAGGCGGGGATTCAGGCGCGACAGGCGCCGGCGAGGCGGACGGCGTCGGCGCACAGGCGAGGAGCGGCCACAGGAGCATGGGGGAGCTTAGTCGGCGGGCCCGGCGTGCGGGTGGCAACGGGCTCGCAGGCGCGGGGTTGACGGCGGGCGGCGGCGTGGCTAAGCCCCGGCCCGTCGCCGAAGTAGCTCAGTTGGCAGAGCAGCTGTTTCGTAAACAGCAGGTCGTCGGTTCGAGTCCGATCTTCGGCACCAGCAAAAGCCCGGGGTGGAGGGCAGTGCGCCCCTCAAAACCTGCGCGTCACCAGCGCGCCCACCGTCCCGATCACGGCCAGCCCGCCGGCCGCCAGGGACAGGTAGAACTCGGTGTTCGACCGCTGGACCGCTGCCTCGCGTTCCGCGCGCGTCGGCCTGGACCCACCCTGGTTCTGGGCGTGATCGCTCACAGACATCCCCATCAGCACGATCGACGTCGCGGCCGAGGCCCCGGAGATCACAGCGAGGGCCACGCCGGGGCCCCTCCCGCGCTCGGAAAGAGGGAGGTCCGCCGATGGGACCGCACTCTGGGGGAGGGTGAGCCAGCGCGCGTCGCCGACCAGGGCGGAGGTGCCTGCCGTTGGCGCGGCGGTGAGCGGTGCCGCGAGGGCGAGGGAGACGATGCAGATCGGGAGCATGGCGCCATCGTAGGGGGAAACTCGCCGGATGTCACCTCGCAACGTTAGATCCGCGGATGACCCGATCGCACCTCACCCTCCTCGGCTGCCTGCTCCCTGGGACCCTGGTCGTCGCATGTTCCGGCGCCAAGCCCGGCGACACGTCGACCGACACGGACACCCGGACCAACGCGGACAGCGCGACCGATAGCGGCGATACCGCCGTCCCCGTCGACCAGGATCAGGACGGTCATGCCAGCATCGCGTCTGGCGGCGACGACTGCAACGACAACAACTACCAGATCTACCCAGGCGCGCCCGAGACCTGCAACGGGGTTGACGACGACTGCGACGGCGCGATCGACGAGGACTTCGACGCTGACGCGGACGGCGAATTCTCCGCCGCGCTGTGCACAGACGGCACCGACTGCAACGACAACGACCCGACCATCGGCGCGACGAAGCCGGAGGTTCCCTACGACGGCATTGACCAGGACTGCAGCGGCGCCGATCTCGTCGACGTGGACGGCGACTTCTACGACGGTGGCACCAACGGGACCGATTGCGACGACACCGACCCCACCGTGTACCCGGGCGCGCCCGAGATCCCGAAGGACGGCATCGACCAGGACTGCGACGGGTCCGATGACATCGACGGCGATGGCGACGGGTATGGCGACGTGGCCTTTGGCGGCGACGACTGCAATGACGCGGATGCGACCGTGCATCCCGGCGTGCGCGACTGGTGGGGCGATGGTGTCGACAGTGACTGCGACGGGTCCGACAGCTCCGCCGCGGAGCTGTCCGCGACGACGATCACGATCTCCGGTGCCGACGGCGCCCAGGAGCTCGCGGGCGAGGCTGTCGCCATCTGTGATCTGGACGGGGACACGCTGCCTGACATCGTGGTCGCAGCGCCGTTCGCGAGCTCCTACGCCGGGCAGATCGGCATCTTCTACGGGGCGAATCGCGCGTCGTGGAACGCCACGATGACCCTGACGGACGCCGACACGCTCATCACGTCCACGAGCTTGTTCCTCGGCTTTGAGGTCGGGTGCGCGGATCTCGACGGCGACGGCAACGACGACCTCGTCACCGGGCGCGGCGAGATCCACTACTCCAGTTACAACACCAACTTCGAGCTGGAGATCTGGTACGGCAGCGGCTCGATGTGGCCGAGCACCATGTCCGAGTCCGACGGTGACGCGACCCTGACGATGCCCATCGGCGTCGCCCGCAACCTCACCTCGGTCTACGGGCGCAATTTCACGGTCGCCGACCTCGACGGCGACGGCGCCAGCGAGATCGTGCTCGTGAATTCGACCGACACCAACCTGTCGAAGGCCGACGACTCCTACTACATCATCGGCGGCGGTCGGTACTCCGGCTCCGCCACGCTCGCGTCAAAGGCGACGTCCATCCTCGCCGGAAGCGGCGTCGCAAGCGCCACTGCCCTCCCGGACATCGACGGCGACGGCGTCTCCGAGCTGCTCCTCGGTGAGTCCGCGCACGGCCCCAGCGACACCGGGGACACGGCGGACACCGCTACACCCGGTCGCGCCTCCGTCGTGAACGACGATGACGCGCTCGCTGCGGGCTCCACCGGGGAGCTCGGCGGGCTCGCCTACGGGTTCTGGGAGGGGCAGGGCTCCGAAGCGCTCGGCTTCGCGGGCGCAAGCGGCGACTTTGACGGCGACGGCTTTGTCGACGTCGCCATCGGCGCCATCGGCGAGTCCACGAACGCCACAAACGCGGGCGGGCTCTACCTGTTCGCACCCGCGGGTGTTGCCCCGGACGGGTCGTCGGCGACCGCAACCAACGCGCTCCTCGGCAGCGCCGACTCTGGCTTCCTCGGCTATGTCGTCCGGGACGCGGGAGACGCGAACGGCGACGGCGCCGACGATCTGCTCGTCACCGAGCTGCAGGGCGATCTGACGTACGGCCGCGTCTGGCTGTTCGACGGGTCCCTGGCGCTCTCCGCCACGTCGCCCGAGGATGCGACGCTGCTCGCCTGGACGGGCGAGGCCGCCGCCAGCTACACCGGGAACGCGCTCGCGGTCGGCGACATCGACGGGGATGGGCAGCCTGACTACGTGATCGGGGCGTACGGGTACGCGTCGGACGGCACGAACGCGAACGGGAAGGTTTACGTGGACCTGAGCGCGCGGTGAGCGGATCGTGAGCCCCTCGCACTATCGGCTGCTCCGGCTCCTCGGCGCGGGTGCCAGTGGTGCTGTGTACGAGGCCGAACGCGTTGGCGATGGCGAACGTTTTGCGGTGCGCGTGTATCCGGAGGGCGTGCGCCCGCCCGAGACCACGTGGGCGGAGGTGCGGCACCGGGCGGTGATCCCCGTGCGCGCGCGCCTCCGGGTGGGCGAGCGGCACGCGGTGGTGATGGACTTTGTGGGTGGGGTGGACCTGCTCTCGGTGCTCCGCGCGCGGGTGCTGCCGCCTGCCGTCGCCGTGGCCGTGGCCATCGAGGTGGCCAGCGCGCTGGCGGAGGGTGCGGCGAGCAAGCCGACGCGGGCCCACGGCGCCATCCGCCCGGACCACCTCCTCGTGCCTGTGCGAGGCGGGGTCCGGGTGCTCGATCCCGGGCTCACGCCAACGCCCTCGGACTGCCGGGAAGATGTCCGAGGGCTGGGTGCGTCGCTCTTCGAATTGCTGCTCGGGGCGCCTCCCGGACCGGGGTTGGGCGCGGCTGGCGACCCCTTCGCCCCGCACTGGGAGTGGTTGGGCGAGGTCGACGAAGCCCTGCCCGGCCTGCTTCGGGCGATGCTGGCCACGGGCGACGGGCCATCCGCGGCGGACTGCGCACGGCGCCTCTCGGCGCTGAGGGTGCCCGGCGGGACGGTGGATGACTGGGCCGAAGTCACGCTGGCGGACGTCGATCTCGGCGGCAGCGTCGGCGCGTCCGTGAGGTGGGGGACTGTACGCGCGGCCCCCTCGCCACCGGCGGGGACGATCTTTCGCGACAGCGTGGCGCCTGATGTCCCCCTGGCAGACGCGGCGCTCGTGGGCCAGATCGTCAGCGGCCTGCAAGCGCCGACCCCGGAGCCTGCTGCCGGCCCCGTCGACCCCGGGGTGTCGAGCATGCCGTTCGCGCGGCCCGTGACCGTCTCAGCCACGCCAGCCAGCTTCGACTATGAGGTGGTGCTACCTTCCAGATCCCCCGAATCATCGGGGGCACCACCCGTCGATGCGCTGCGGACGCCCCGGTGGAGCCAGGTGGCGGTGCCGCTGGTGACGCCTCCGGCCCGGGCCCGGCCGTCGCCGGGGTCCAAGCCGACCCTTCCGGCCGCGGAGCTCCCGCGGTGGATCACGTGGGTTTTCGTCGGCCTCGGCGTGGTGTTCCTCCTCGCCTTCGCCGTGGTGGTCGGGGGCCGGTTGGCCGATGGGCCGGTCGCGCAGCCAGTCGCCGCGACCGACGCGTCCCCCGCAGCGCCCCCTGTGGCCGTCGCCCCGCCCGCGTCAGCGCACCTCGTCGTCACGGGGGCGCAACTGATGTTCCAGGGCGGCACGGGCGATGTCGTCCCGGCTTCGCTCGCGTCCGGCTCCTACATGGTCACGCCCGTCTTCCCGGATGGCACGGTGGGGCCTGCGTTTCGGCTCGACCTGGACCCTGGAGCCCGGGTGCACCTGGTGTGCGATCCCGCGCGCGGGACCTGCCTCGCGAAGTAGACGGTCAGCGCACCAGCCCGCGGAAGACCTCGGGGAGCCGTTTCGGGAGGGAGTCCACGCTCTCCAACTGCAGGAACTTGCCTTTGCCGAAGATCTCCTGCAGGTAGGTGCCGGCATCCTCCCGGCTGTCCAGGCTGATGCAATGGCAGTGCACCCCCGCGCGCGACACCTCCTGCACGGCCATCGCCGTGTCCTTGATCCCGTAGGTTCCTCGGTAATCGCCGCGATCCTCGGGCTTGCCGTCGCTCACGACCATGAGGATCCGGCGGGCCTGCGGCCGGTTCGAGAGGATGTGCCCGGCGTGCCGGATGTAGGCGCCGAGGCGGGTGGCGCCGTTCGCGCGCAGGTTCGCGAGGCGCTTGTAGACGCCCTCGCTGTAGACCTCGTCGAAGCCCTTGATCCGCCCGATGCCGATCTCTTGCGGGTGCGTATTGCCGAAAGAGTAGAATGCATGTGGGAAGTTCAGCGTCCGCAGCCCTTCGGCGAACAGCACCATCGCCTCCTGCTCCGCCGCCAGGATGTTGCCTTGCGTCGAGCCTGAGACGTCCACCAGTGTGAGGATGCAGACCTGCTGTTTCTGGCGTTGGAAGCGCTTGAAGATGCGGTCGTCCGGCTGCTGGCCGGCGCGGATGTCGCAGACCGCGGCGATGGCTCGGTTCAGGTCGATCTCGGAGCCGTCACGCTGGCCGTGCAACCAGCGCTCCTCAACGCGGAGCGCCTCAAATCGTCGGCGGATCTCCTTGATCTGCTTCTGGTTCGCGGTCACGATGCGGTCGTAGCTCTCCTTGGACCCGCTGTTGCCCTCGGCCTCGACCACCTTCACGGCGGTGAACCGGTAACTCCCCGCTTTGTAATCCCATTCGTCGTACTCGCGGCCGTTCTCGTCCGGCTTGAGGACCTCGCCCTCGGCGAGCGCCTGGTCCGCGGAGGTCCCGGGCGCCCATTTCTGCTCGGGTTGTTCGGCCTGCTTTTGCTGGTGCTCGTCGCGCAAGGCACCGTAGGCGGGCGCGTTGGACTGGGAAGGGCCGGTCAACGCCGCTTTCAGCCGGTCCCGCAGGCCGAGGCGCGGCAGGCCGAAGCCCCCCGGGTTGGGCTCGCCCGGCTTCGCGCCAACCCCGTTCCGGGCCATCGCGGAGAGCAACTGCCGAAGGGGAAGCTGCCCTTTCTTCCACTCGTTCTCATACGCGATGTTGCGGCCGAGGTCCGCGAGGATCCACTCGGGCCGGATCACGCCGAGGTACCAGGGGAGGGGAGGCGGACCGAGTCGGAGCTTGCGAAAATGCTCACGTAACTTCTGAGCTTCGGCCAGGAAGAGCGAGGCAGCTACGGTGCCATCGCGGTATGCGGCGTCCCCAGGTTGGAGCGCGTCGACGCGGCGGACGCTCTCGCGCGCGGGGTCGCCAGCCGGACCGGCGGTCTTCCAGTTGAGGCAGACCACGAGCCCCTCGTAGAGCGGCAGGAACGCCTCGGGCATGCCGTCGCGGGGCACGGCCATCACGTTCACGCGCATCGACCCGGCCTTCTCCAGGTAGGGGACGCGGGCGATGTCCGACTTCAACCCCGCGAACTCGTCGCCCCAGCGCCGCAGGATCCACCGCGCAGCGAGCAGGTGGAACGCCGAGCGCAGGACCCAGTCGCGGTGCAATTCCGCGAGGATCGAGCGTTCGCGCAGCAATTTCGACCGTACGAACCCGACCTGCACCAGCCCCATCACCCGGTAGAGCAGCAGGTCGGTGACGGGCTCCTCGGGCGCAGGTGCTGCTTTCGGCAGGTAGACATTGACGTTGTCCGTGCAGGGCGGGTCGCTGTACGCGATCCGGAAGTTGTGCCCGGAGAGCATGCGCAGCAACGCCTGAAGCTGGCGTTGAACGCGGTCGAGCGGCAGCCCGTTTCGCTCGCCCGTGAGCGACTGGCGCTTTGGCTCGGTGAACAGAAAATGCGCCAGCAACGCGCGCTCAGCCTCGTCGTCACTCTCGGCCTCCATGCCAAGATCCGCGGCCGTCACCCCGTACTCCTCCATCGTCGCCTTGAGCGAGTCCTCGATCTTGATGGTCGGTGCGGGCATTCGGACTCACCTATCAAAACTGACGTCGTCAGTTTTCATACATATCAAAAGCGACGACGTCGGTTTTCGTAGGGCGGGGTGGCTGGGGTCAACCAAGGACGGACCGGACCAATTCGCGCAGCGCCTTCGTCATCTCCGCGTCGTCCGTGAGGCTGTGCACGAGCGTCGCCTCCGCAGCGTCCTTGAGCGAAAGCCCGCCTTTGACGAGGGCAGCGGCGTAGACCAGCAGGCGCGTCGACGCACCCTCGCCAAGCCCATGCGAGCGCAGGTTGCGGGAGCCCTGCCCGAGCCGGACGAGCTGCGTCGCCAGGGCGAGGTCGCAGCCCGCCTCCTTCGCCACGATCTCCGCCTCGATCTCGTTGTTCGGGTAGTCAAAAGCGAGCGACACGAAGCGCTGGCGCGTCGACTCCTTCAGCTCCTTCGTCACCGACTGATAGCCGGGGTTGTAGCTGATGACGACTAAAAATCCCTCCTTCGCCGATAGCTCTACGCCGAGCCGGTCCAGCGGCAGCACCCGCCGGTCGTCCGTGAGCGGGTGGATGACGGTCATGACGTCCGAGCGCGCCTCCACGACCTCGTCCAGGTAGCAGATCGCGCCATCACGAACAGCGCGGGTGAGGGGACCATCGCGCCAGACCGTTTGCCCGCCTTCGAGCAGGAAGCGACCGGTGAGGTCCGCGGCGGCAAGGTCCTCCTGGCAGGCGACCGTCACCAGCGGGCGCCCCAGCTTCTCGGCCATGTACCGGACGAACCGGGACTTGCCGCAGCCCGTCGGGCCCTTCAGCAGGACGGGCAAGTTGTTGCGCGCGGCGGTCTCGAAGACCTCGACCTCGTTGGCGTGCGGACGGTAGAAGATCATGGCTGCAACGTTATCCCCGCGGGCCGTCGACCTGCCAGCGCTCAGAACATCCAGCCAACGCCGCCGTCGAAGATCGCCTGGCTCTGGACGACGTCCGCGTGACCGCAGGTGGGCCGCGTGTCACTCGGGCCGCCGCAGTCAGCCGTGTCGATCTTCATCGAGCGATATTCCCACGCTGCGCCGAGGCGAATCCCAAGGTCGTCCTTGATGGCGAACTGGAAGAAGCCGCCGAGCCGGGTGACAGAGGGGAACGGGACGAAGGTCTCGTGCGCTTCGAGGCCGGCGTAGATCTTCTTCGACTCCAGGCCGCCGAGCAGGTCGACGCGCGCGCCCAGCAGCGGGAGTGCAGTCGCCTTGGCAGCCTTGAAGTCCGGCGTATAAAGGAACACATTCCCCGCGGTGTAGTGGACGTCCAGGCCCCCTCCATAGCTCCACGGCCCGGCGGCGCGGCGGTAGCGCACGCCCCCGATCACGTCCCGCGCGAGGTCCACGCCGGTGGTTCCAAGCGCGTTGTACAGCTCGATACGCGAGTCGAAGTCGCCCTCGACCCCGAAATCGCCGATCTTGGTGTGCACTGGCCAGAATTCCAGCTCCGCGCGCAGCCCGGTGAAGCCGAGCGCCGGCGCGTTGTACTTGGCGCCGCCGATCAGCCCCCCCTGCCCATTTGCGGTCATCGTGTAGCTGCCGTGCGCATTGTCGAGCATCACCCCAAGGTGGAGCTTGTGGAACTGCGTCGCGGGGAGCGGGACGTGGACCTTCTTGACCTTCGCGGCGGGTGTTCCGGCGGCCGTTGCGACGGGCGCGCCGGTTGCGGCAGCGTTGGCGAGGGTGGGGAGGTTCAGCTGGCCGACTGCGCTCGCCGCGCCCACCGAGATCGCGATGGGACCGTCAACCCCGGCGGGGAGCTGGGCGGTGAAGGTGTAGCTGCCATCGTGGTTGTCGGTGATCGCGCTCACGCTCGCGGGCGAGGCGGTCACTGCCAACTTCTGGCCGGGGACGCCCTTTCCGGTCGAGTCGGAGACGTGCACGGTGACGAGGATGTTCGCGCCCGGCGTCGTGTACGGCGGGACCGTGGCGACGGTGACGGCCGCGGGCGGACCCGACAACGGTGCCGTGCCCGCGCGGATCGCGAGGGTCTCTGGCGAGGCGTCCCGCCAGCGTTGGATGAGCGCGTCGACGTCGGGAGGCCCGCCGACCGGGATCGTCGCGCTCGCTCCGCCAGACGCCGCCTGCACGATCGGCGCTTCGGCCCAGAGCCCCGCGCCTTCAACCCGCAGGGTGACGAGCCCGGCGCCCTTTCCGGCGCGGAAGGTCGTGCGGCCGAGGCCGTGCGCGTCCGTCTTGACGTCCGGCGGCAGGCTGCCGTCGCCGTGCGGTACGGAGAGCTTCAAATCGAGGTTGGGGACGGGGATTCCGAAGGCGTCGACGGCGAGCACGGTGACGGGGATGGCGTCCGTGCCGTTCGCGGCGGCGGTGGAGGCCGAGGGCCAGACGAGGATGCGGATGGGGGCGAGGCCGGTGGGCTCGAAGCTTGGGACGCCCCAGACGCGCACGAGGTTGGTCTTGGTGTTGTCGAGCTTGATCGTGCCGGTGTAGCTGCCGTCGTGGTTGTCGCTCAGCGCACCCAGGCTGCCGCCCTCGACCGAAAGCGTCGGGGCGTGACCGGTCACGGCCGCGCCGCCAGCGTCCTTCACCCGCGCCGTGACCTTCACGCTCGTGCCATTCGCGGCGATCTCCGCCGGATCCATCGTCAACGTCATGCTGCCGGGCGCCGCGACGACGTGAATCTTGAGGTCCGTCTTGACCGCCCCAACGGTGGCCGTGACCGTGACGTCCCCCGGCGTCGTCGGCGCGGTGTACTTCACGTCAAACGCGGTGCCATCGAGCAGCGGCGTCGTCGACGATCCGCCTGTGGCCGTGATCGTGGGCGCGGAGGCGGTGTTCAGGCCGCCCGTCACCGTCGTCGCCACGCGCAGATCCGCGACCGCACCCGCAGGCACGACGGCCGGCCCGGCAAGCCAGGCGATCGCGCTCGGGGCCACGCCCTCCATGTCCACGTCCTTCTCCTCCTTTGACGTGTCTGCGTGGATGCTGGTCATGTGACCCTTTGGCTGACGCGGGTCGAGATCCACCGAGAACGCCACTTTCCCCGAGGGAGCGGCGACTACTGGCCCGTACGTCCGGTCGCCGACGACGAGCACGTTGCTCGACCCCGCCTGCGCGTCAAAGCTCACGGACCGCTTCGTCTCGACGGGCAGCGTCGCCACGCCCCACACCGTCCCAGGCGCTGCGGCGTCGACGGCGCTGATGACCACGGAGACGGGCGCGGTCATGCCCGCGGGCGGCGTATAGTGCGCCTCCCACGTGCCGGATCCCGTGGGGGTGATCGCGTCGACCTTGCCGACGGAAGCGGTGACCTTGAAGGTTCGCCCGGGCGCGCTGCCCGGCCCGGGATCGAGGTGGATCGTCGCCGTGGCGAGAGACGAAAGCACCGCTGGATCCGCGGTGATCGCGATGTGGCCGTTGAGCGGCGGTACGACGGGGAGGACGATCGTGACGGCCTCACCGTTGATGGTGACGCTCAACGGGACCGTCCCCGCAGCCGTCGCCGCAGCGGGCGTGAACTGGAACGTCACGACGCCATCCGCGCCGGCGACGATGGGCCCGATCTTTCCCGTGTCCGACTTGATCTTCGCCCGCGGCGTCCCCGGCGTGTCGACGTAGAGGCGCACGGTCGAGGTCGTGGTCCCGTCCGCGATCAGCGGCGACGTCGGAACGAGCGCGACGCCCGCCCACGCGGGGTTCGTCCAACAGAGCAGGGCGGGGAGCAGCGGGAACGCGGGCAAGGGGACTCCGGGCAGACGACCCGCTCGACCTATCCGCGTTTGGGCGGTCGTGGCGCGAATCTCCGTCCCCGGGCGCGGCGATTGGCGTGGTAGCTTCGGTCATGCGTTTCCTCCGGCTCGCCGCTGCGCTGTTCGTGTTGTCAGGGTGCCACGCCATCCTCGGCACCGTCGCCACCTGTCGTGGCATCCCCGCGTGCACGACGGACGGACAGTGCGGCGGCGACGTGATCTCCGGGCCCGGGTGCATGGTGGTGAGCGGGGACGACTGTCGCGCCTCTGCAGGCTGTGCTGTAGACGGAAAGTGCAGCTTTGAGCCATCGTTCTCGCCTAACTGCGTCGCCCTCCGCACCGCGGACTGTGAGGCGTCCACGAACTGCCGCGCGCTCGGACATTGTTCCGATTCGATCTACGGTTCCTGCGTCATCACGGACCTTGGCTGCAAACAGACGGACGGCTGCGCGACCTCCGGAACGTGCGAATACAACCTCAACACGGATGTCTATGGCCTTGTTCGCCAGGAAAGCTGCGTCCACGGGGACCGGCCCGACGATGGCTGCGCGAAGGCGTGCGCGGACGTTGGCGCGTGCACCCGCCAGGGGACGGCGTGTGTCGCGATGGACAACGGGGCCTGCCGGGCATCGGGGATGTGCCCGCAGGATGGGCGTTGTACGTTCGATCCTGCCGCGCGGGCCTGTGTGGCGGGGTCCGACGCGGACTGCGCTGCCTCCAGCGGCTGCCGGGACTACGGGTACTGCAAGCAGGTCCCCGGCGGCGACTTTTGCGTCAAGCCAGGCGGCGGTTGACGGCCTACGCCGGTCCCACCACCACCTCATCCCACCATGCGCCAAACGCCGGCGTGTCCACCAGCGCCCGCGCCCGCTCGCGCATGACGTCGCGAACGAGGTCGATGCCGTGCGCCTCCAGGCCGCCGAGCAGCTGACGGGCGCTTTTTCCTCTTCCGGGCTCGCCATCTGGCGCCTCTTCCCGGGTCGCTTCCATCGCGCTCCGCAGCATCGCCTCAAACTGCCCGACCAGCGCCTCCTGCCCCGCGATCCCACGCACAAGCGCAGCGCCCGTCGCGACGAGCGCGTCCGGGTCGAGCTTCTCGACCTCCGCGGCCAGCTTTCGCATGTCGGTGTCGAGCAGGACGTTGAGGCTGTGGGATCGCCACTCGCCGTACTCGACGGTCAGCGCGGGATTACAGAGGTGGTCCGCCATCTTGTCGACGAGCCGCTGCACGCCTGCGTCCATGAACTCGCGCGCGCGTTGCTCGACCTGGGCCTCGAACTCCTCGCCGACGAGGTTGTGAATTCCCTCGCCCAGCCGCTGCAGCCCTTTCAACCCGCCGAACGGCAGGCCGCCCGGCATCTTCGGAGCGTTCATCGGTGGCTTCAGCTTCTTCGCGAACGCGATGAGCACGTCCTGGAAGAGGGTGCGGAGCAGGAGGCGAGCCGTGTTGTGGTCGAGCAGCCGGCCGACGATCTCGCGGTCGGGCACGTACGGGCGCGCGAGGACCTCGGCGAGCGGCTTTTTGAGGGCTTCGGGGAGGGGAGGGCGACCGGCGGGGACGTGCTTGCGGGCGTCCTGTACGCGCGCGCGAAAGAACGCTTCGACCTGGGGATCCGCCGCGGCTTGACGCGCCGTGGCGGCGAGCTGACGGGCGAGCCAGGCGGGGTCGACGAGGTCGACGAGGGGACGGTCGAGGAGGTCGTCCAGCAGCAGGTCGACGAGACGGTCGGTGCCGCCAGCGAGCAGACGATCGCGGGCGGCGGGGGTCACGACCCAGCTCCGGGCTCGCGTGGGGTCGCGCTCATCCCTCGCCCCCGATGTCCGCGCCTGGGACGGGCAGCGTGTCCGGCCCATCGACCGCGCCGTCCAGGGCTTGCACGAGGATCGGCGACGGCGGGCCAACGTGGGTGACCCAGAGCTGGTGGATCGCCCGCGTGGCTGCCACGTGCAGGAGCCTGCGCGGGTAGTCGCGTGCGGGGTAGGCGCTGGCCGAGACGTCCACGAGGATCACGTAGTCAAACTCCAAGCCTTTCACCTGTGAGATGTCGACGACGTCGACACCTGGGGTGAACGTAAACACCTGATCCTCGATGAGGCGCAGCTCGGGCACTTCCATGCGTTCAAACCCGTTCCAGTACATCTCGGCCATCGTCCCAGTCGGCGTGAGGACGGCCACGGACGCGTTGGGCTCGTCGCGCATCAGCTTTCGCAGGGCGCGGCCGATGAAGTCGACGGCAGCGCCGTGATCGGGGAAGTCGAAGACGGGGACGGGCTCGCCTTCGCGCATCGTGAGGGCGGGCGCTTCGTCCTCGGCGAGATGGGCGAGGATGCGGCGGGCGAAGGCGGTGATCGTGCGCGTTGACCGGTAGCTCACCTTCAAGCTGGAGAGCGCGGTGGCCTTCACACCGAGCGAGGCGAGCAGCTCGCTCCACGACAAGGACCCGCCAGACGCCGAGATGTGCTGCTGCGTGTCCCCCGCGAGCGTGATGCACTTGTTCTTGTCGCAGGCGCCGAGCAGGACGGCGACCTCCATCGGGCTGAAGTCCTGGACCTCGTCAACCGCGATGTGCGCGAGGCGGATCGCCCCGTCCTTTGAACGTAAGTCGCCGACGCGGAGCTGCCAGGCGCGCAGGAGGATGGCGTCGTCCTCCTCGTCCAGCCAGGGCTCGGCGCCGCGCTCGCGCTCCTCCAGCATCTGGAGCTGGTGCTGCTGCTTCTGCGACCACGCCATGACTTCGTCGAGTTGTTCCTCGGTAAAGCCGTCGAGCTGGGACAAGAGCGACCGATCCGTGAGGAGGTTCTTCCAGTCGTCGTAGGCGCCCGTGCCCGTGGCCGGTGCTTTCCGGGTGCGAACGACCTTTTCGAGCAGCGCGTGGAGGCCGGGATGGAGCTTGAGGCGGCTGACGACGCCGGGGGTGTTCGCGTTGTCGTGGTTCGGGAGCCGCGGAAAGTGGCGTCCAACGGCCCGTCTCGACCACTCGCCCCAGGTCACGACGGAGACGCCCTCGACCCCGAGCCCCGGCAGCACCTTGGAGACGTAGTCGCGAAGCGCGCGGCCCCAGACGACGACGAGGATTTTGGACGGTGCAAACTGCTTTGGCGCGTTGAACGTCAGCCAGGCGATGCGGTGCAGCGCGACGGTCGTCTTGCCCGAGCCTGCGCCGCCGCGGATGACGACGGGTCCCGCATCGGGACGGGAGATCAGCTCGAATTGCTCCGGGTCGATTAGGGCGGCGATGTCGGGGAGGTGCTTGTCGGCGCGGTGGGCCTTGCCGGTCCCGAGCCGAGCGCCTGCCGTGGTCGTCGTCCGGGCCGCGCCGACGCCGGTGGCGAGCTGCGGCGGGGTGGCGCGCAGCTCCTCCCAGCCGGCCGCTCCCTTCACAAAAGTACCTTCGGGGGCCGAGATCCGCTGCAGCTTGCCGTCGCCGATGGACACGAGCCGGCGGGTCTGCACCACGCCCTCGACCTCGCGCTCGCCGATCATCTCCGTGTACTCGTCGCCCTCCTGGTAGCGGTAGAAGATGCGCGCGATGGGCGCGTGGCGCCAGTCGACGATGCGCATGCCGTCGCTGATCCGCGTGCACTTCCCGAGGAACACATCGGTGTTTCGCCCTTCCGCCCGCACCTTCAGGTGCGCGAAGTAGGGGTTCTCGGGGTTGACCCGCGCCTCCTGCTTGCCGCGGCGGATCTGCTCCAGCAGGCGGCCGAGGTGCTCGTAGTGCTGCTCGATCGCGGGCTTGTCCTCGTTCTTCGCCGCGCGCATCTCTTGAAGGAGCCGCTGCATCTCCTCGACGATGTCGTCGGGGTTGGCGCCGACAGGGGGCGGCTCGTTGATCAGCCGCTCGCGGACGGTCGCAAGGACAGCCTCTTCATCGGCGATGAAGGTGGGGAGTTGGGCGACGGGCGCAACGGCGGGGGAGGACGAGGTCGGGGTGTCGGAGGGCATGGCGGGCGCTCTTATCCGTTGGGGCGGCTGTTGGAGGCGAAAGGGGACGCGGGCGCCACGACGGTCACACCGGGCGGGTCGTGGGCGTAGAAGGAGGATGCGTGTAAGCACCGCCGTCGCGTTGGTGCTGGTGGCGCCGGGGTTGGGCGGGTGCTTGATCTGCAACTGCCTGGTCGGGAAGCCGGCTGAGCCTGTGGACTTCACCGCTTTCGCGCCCGGGATCATCGCGTCGCTGTCGGGTTCCTGGGGCGGTTCGGTGGCGGATGGCGCGGGTTGGGGCTCATGCCCGATCGCCGGGTCCGGGCGGCTGTCGCTGGGTGCGACCGGTCCGACGGACTGCATGGCCTTCGACGGGCAGCACCCTCGGGGATTCGCCGACCCGAGCTGCACCGCCGCTGTGACCGCTATCTTCCCGTTGACCGGGAGCCTGCATGTGGATAACGACGACGTGAATCACCGGTGGCGGCTCGTGGGGCTGGATGAGGAGTGGAGCGAGGGCAGGCAATACGGCGAAGTGACCTTCGAGCTTCCTGTGGGGTTTCGGCAGGTGGACCTGAGCTTCGAAGGGGCCGGGTCGGGGGCGTACGGCTCGCTGAGGTGGCATCGGCAGGCTCAGGGGCAGGTCGAGGACTGCGAGATGGAGCTGACGCGCCTCCCCGACGACGATCAACCCGGTCCGGCCATGTAGATCGCGGTGCTTTCGCGAGCCCCCTGTGACAATCCTCATCCTGCATTTCATATCCGCGCGTGGTGAAATGCACGCCGAGGATTGTAACGGGGGCGGGGGGCGGATCACCACGGAGGGCACGGAGGGGGAGGGGAGGGGAGAAGATTTTACCGCCAAGGAAGAACATCAAGACGCCAAGGTCGCCAAGGAAGAGAAGAAGAATGGGCATTTCCTTGGCGGCTTGGCGCCTTGGCGGTTTCAACTCCTCCCCTGCTCGTCAGCGAGGGAGCGGGCATCGCGTCGTGGACCGGGCGTGGGGCCTGGGCGCGGCGGTCGCGCGTGGGGTTGGCGCGGCGTTCCGCGGGCGATCGGAAGGGGCGCGGGGCTTACGTAGCCGCCCAAAGGAGGCTGGAAAACCCGCGCCGAAGCCACCGCCACCGCACCCGCCCCGGGCTTGAGCGGCGTCCCACCGCCCGCTACGCGCCGATGACATGGAGGGTTTTGCCGTTCGCCTCAACGTCCTCGGTCCAGATCCGCTCGTCCCAGCTTCGTCGCTTTCGCTGGTCAAAAAGGACGAGCCAGCCCTCGGTGAGCCCGAGCTGGTCGAGGTACTGGCTGAGCTGGGTGATGCCCTTGGCGCGCACGGCGTCGGGGCCGTCCTTCGTGCGGATGCGCTTGAGTTCGATGGCGTCCCGACGACCGCCGTACTCCACGAGGATGTCGATGCGGCCTCGGCCGGCACCGTATTCCCGGTATACCCGCCCGCCGCCGTTCACGACGCGCTGGAGAAAACCCATGAACGCGATGTGCGCGGTGGCCTCGGTGTAGCCGGTCGGCGCTCGCGTCTTGAGCGCGTCTGCGTTTTCGCGCCACCAGACCTGGAATTCGCGCATCAACGCGGGCATGTCCAGGTGGCCCTCGGGGGTGCTCCAGCGCCACCAGAGCGGACCGACGTTCCCCTGGGTGTTCACGGTGAGCTGCCGTGCCAGCACCTCCCGATAGAGCGGGTTCGCGATGACGATCCCGTCCCGATCCCGGCGGATGAGTCCCAGATCGACGACGTACTGGAAGTCGTCGCTGTCCTGGGCGACGTCCTCATCGCCCGTCAGGAGCGCTCGGATGATCGGCGCGACCCGCTCCTCTTTCAGCTTGTACGCGAGGCTGTCGAGGTGCGTGGTCCGGGAGAGGATCAGCTTCTCCTTGGCTTCTTCGATGTGCTCGGCGGTGACCGTGCCCTCGATCCGCGGGTCCTCGTACTGGCGCGCGCGGCCGACGCACTGGTACGCGAGCGCGTTCACGAGGAAGGGCTGGCCCTGAGTCCAGTAAAACACCCGTTCTACCGCCTCCGGCGTGAATTCCTGGCCGGTCGCAGCCGTGTGCTGGGCGTACAGCCGGCTGACCTCAGCGTGCGTGAAGTTCCGGAGGGTGAGCGAGGCTTTCTTGACGTTGAATGGGCTGCCGGGGTTCGTTGCGACCCCGTCCTTGGCGAGCGTGAGGTAGTCCTTGAGGTCGCGCATGCCGATGAGCGCCACGCTGGTCGGGAACCGGCCGGGGCCGCGGGTCGCGAAGCCGGCGCGGAGCTGACCGAGGAGGTTGACGAGCGGTGGGGTGGCCAGCACGTCGACCTCGTCGAAGAGCAGGATTAGCGGCCGAGGAGCGACGACCCGCGCCCAGTTGGAGAGCGCGGCGTGCAGCCTCGCGCCCTTGGGAACGCCGGGGGCCTCGTCGGGCACGCGGTCGGCGGGGTCCAGGTCGGCCCGGCCGGCCTCCACGAGCGCCTCCAACCAGATGGCTTCCGAGGAGGCGACATCGTCGAAGACCCGCGCGTTCTCGAACGAGCAGTACACCGCCAGCTTCCCAGCGGCGCGCAGCTCCTTCGCAAACCCGATCATCGCCGTGCTCTTTCCCGTCTGCCGGGCCGCGTGGACGACGAAGTAGAGCTGCTCGTCGACGTAGTTCAGCAGGTCGGGCAGCCGCTCCTCTGGCGGCAGCATGTAGTGCCGCTCGGGGTCGCAGGGGCCGGTGGTGTTGAAGGAGAGGCGCATGGGGCGGGCTTATCGCGGGGAGCGGGCGTCACACGGGCGGGCGGGCGGGCGTAGGGGAGGCATGCGGTTGAATGCGGCGATTGTGGCGGTGTTGGCGATGCCGGGGGTGGGTGGGTGCTTGATCTGCAACTGCCTCGTCGCGAAGGCCTCGAATCCAGTGGACTTCACCGCGCTCGCACCCGCGATCATCGCGTCGTTGACGGGATCGTGGGGGGGTGACTCGGGCTCCTCGGTGTGCAGCCTCGCGGGGTGGGGGCGGCTTGATCTGGACGCCACCGGGCCGACGGACTGCATGGCGTGGGACCTGGATCACCCCGAGAGCTTCCCGGATCCAACCTGCACCGCGGCCGAGGATGCGACTTTTCCGCTGGTTGGGAGCCTGTATGTGGACGACTACCACGACGCCGCCGACCACCGCTGGCGTCTGTATGGACAGGATGA
Organism: uncultured Pseudomonadota bacterium; assembly: GCA_903844155.1. Lineage (GTDB taxonomy): Bacteria > Myxococcota_A > UBA796 > UBA796 > SXON01 > CAIUMM01. The sequence goes on from CAIMSU010000108.1 coordinate 46,902, forward strand.
GGAAATGGGGGCTCCGCCCGGCTACGGAACCGTGACGCTCGACACGCCTGCGGGCCTCACTTCGCTGCACCTCATCTTCGGAACGGCGGGCGATGCCTCGCTGCGCGTCCACGTGCCGGGGTCCGGGGCTGGCGCTTCTCAGAGCTGCGAATTCATGCTCTCGCGCCTCCCCGACGACGATCAACCCGGTCCGGCCTTGTAGATCCTCGCGGCACAACGGAATCTACCACACTTGCAGAGAGCATTTCTGGTACATCAAAGATGTACCAGAAATGCTCTCTGCAATTGTGGTAGACGGTCTGGATCGGCTTGGGAGGTGGAAAACCCGCGTTGGGGGCCGCGTGGGGCCGGCGCGGCG
>CAIMSU010000109.1 GCA_903844155.1 uncultured Pseudomonadota bacterium
GGGACGGCCTACCCCCCGCTGACGAATTCGATGAATTCCAAGCCACCGAGCGGCGCTTCCGGACTCCTCCCGGTTTCGTGGCCCTGGGACGGGCGCGCCGCCCGGTGGTTGACTAATACGAAACTGGGTGTGACGACCCTCGGCCGATCACGTTCAGATCGAAGCCTTACCGTCTTTTCTGAGGGGAGCGCCTGCCCGGCGCCCCCCCTCCGGCCGCCAGTTTCATGATAGCCGCGCGCGATGACTGCCCGCGCCCTCCTCCCATCCGCCGCCCTCCTCCTCGCCCTCTGCGCGTTCGTCGGCTGCAAAGACCAGGCGACGATCGACGAAAACGCCCACCTCACCCAGCGCGTCGCTGATCTCGAGCGCACGAACAAGCGGCTCGAGGCCGACAACGAGGCGCTGACCGCGAAGGTCAAGGCGGTCGACGAAGCCGGCGAAAAAGCCAGGAAGGCCGCGATGTTCGAGGCGCTCGGCGTGCACGGCGCGCAGAAGCTGCATGCAACGTTCCAGACGTCACTGGGCGACATCCACTGCACCCTGCGCCACGAGCAGGCGCCCGAGACCGTGCTCAACTTCGTGCAGCTCGCGAAAGGCGAAAAGCAATGGACGGACCCGCGCACCAACAAGCCCAGCACCGCGAAGCTCTACGACGGCACCATCTTCCACCGCGTGATCCCGAGCTTCATGGCGCAGGGCGGCGACCCGCTCGGCAAGGGCACCGGCGGCCCCGGCTACGAGTTCAAGGATGAGGTTGGTGACTTCAGCCTTTTTGACCACCCCGGCATCCTCGCCATGGCGAACTCCGGGCCCAACACGAACGGCTCGCAGTTCTTCATCACCGAAGGCACGCCGGACTACCTCAACGGCAAGCACACGATCTTCGGGGACTGCGAGAACCTCGACATCGTCAAGAAGATCACCCACGTCGACCGCAACAAGGACGACCGGCCGCTGACGGACGTGGTCCTCAAAACCGTCGTGATCACGGTCCAGTGATGGGAGCCGGCATGCCGACCCGGGCGCTCGTGGGGCTTCTGGCCTTCGCGTCTGCCTCGGCGTTTGCGGCGGACACCTTCTCTGTGCCGTCCAAACGGCCGCCGGATCAGGAGGTCGCGCAGGCGCTCTGGGTGCAGTCGTGCGCCGAGTGCCACGGTGCCAAAGGGCTTGGCGACGGGGCGTTGGCCGCAGCGCTCGGTGGCGTCGAGAGCTTGAACGGCCGCATCTCGACGGACAACATCAACGCGATCATCGACGTCGTGCGCAACGGCAAGGGCAAAATGCCCGCCTACAGCGAGACCATCGACGCTGGCGACGCCCGGCGCATCCTGGAATGGATCCGTGACATCTCCTCGGGGAAGATCCAGCCGAAAGTGCCGACGCCTCCGAAGCCGCCGGCGCCACCGACGCCGCTGAAGGCAACGACCCCGGCGGACGACGAGGCAAAGTCCGAAGTCAAGGCCGAGGCGGCGGACGAGGAGTAGTCGTCGGCCGGTAGAGATCGGGTTCCGTGGGCACCAGGCCGGTGAGCCAGCCGACGGCCGAGTCCGGGAAGGCATCGGTGTACGGGACGTAGGGCTTGACGTCGAGGATCGGCGTGCCATCAAGAAGATCGATGCCGCGGACGTGCAGGATGTGCCCGTCGACGCGCACGAGGCGCAACGCCGAGAGCGCCAGTGGGTTTGGACGGTGGGGCGCCCGGGTGCTGAGGACGCCACGACGAACCCGGGGACCACGCGGCGGCGTAACGGTGAGCGGCGATGGCCGGTCCCCCGCGTTGAGGTGCAGCCAGGCGATCACCCAGATGCGGTCGAACCCTGCGAGGTCGGCGACCGCGGCGGCGAGGTCGGGCCGGAGGACGATCTGGGCGTCCAAAGCGGCGTCCTCGAGGACCTGGTCGGTGACGCCGGGCTGCCGCGGCGTGCCGAACCGCTCGGTGTAGGGCGACCGGACCACGCCGATCGGGGTCAGGGTCACCTGCGCAACGGCCTCCACGCTGGAGGTGTGGTCCTGGACCGGCTTTGAGCGCAGCAACGCCGGCTACTTCGGGAGCGGCGTTGCTGGGCTGACCGGCGCATCGGGCACCGCGGGCGGGACGGGCGGCCCCTGGACCGCCGGTGCGGCGTTCAGCATGTTCTGGACGACCTTTTGCGCGACCTGCTGCCCCCACTGCTGGCCGACCACGGTCGCCTCCTGCATCAGCGCGGGCGTCTCCGTCACAAAGCGCTTGCCGACGGGCGACTCGTAGAACTTCGTCAGCGCGCGGATCTCCTTCTCGTCAAAGTGCCGCGCGTAGACGGGCACGAGCATCTCCACAAGGCCGTTGGCATCGACCTCGGCGGCGAACTGGGTCCAGAATTCCGCGGGGATGTCCGGGCGCACGAGCTTGAGCTGCGCCACCATCGTCTTGAGGCTCTGCACCGCGACGTCGCCCGCGCCCGTCGCCTTGAGAAGCTTGCGGATGGAGGCGGCGGAGGCGGGCGAGATCCCGGGCGTCGGCGCAACGGCGGGCGTCGACGCCGTGGAGGCCGGCGTGGTTGCGGCGGTGGATGGCGCGACGGGGTCGGCGGCGAGCGCGCCGGGGAGGCAGAGGCGAAGGAGAAAAGCGAAGACGATGGTGGACATCCACGCCACTAACCTGCGCGGTTTCCTGATACTTCCCCGACATGCGCGTTCTGGTCGTCGAAGACGGCGAAGAGTACACCCGCACGCTCACGCGCTTCTGCACGGACGTCTTCGCGTTCACCCGCGCCGGCGACGGCCCGGAGGCGCTCGCCATCCTCGCAGACGAGCCCACGCACGGCATCTTCGACCGTATCTTCCTCGATATGCGCTTTGACCGCGTCTCACCCGCCGTCCTGCTCGGCGACCTCGGCCCGACCGCCGAGCGCTTCAACGGCGACCCGAACCGCGCCCGCCAGTTCCTCGAAGACAACCAGGGCGCCTACATCCTCGCGGCCATGCGCGCGGCAGGCCACGACCTTCCTGTGGTCTTCTCGCACGACTTCGACGCCGAACCCCGCCGCTGGGCCAGCATCGAGCGCATGTACGCGCCGGTCCGCTACCTGCCGGACAACGCGTCGGCGGACGCGATCCGGGCGGCGCTGTTGGGGCTGTGAAGCGGCTATCTTCCCGCCGTGCTCCTCCTGCTCACCGCGATCGTCCTCACTGCCTGCTCGCCACCGAGCACGCCGCCAACTGCGCACGGGCCGAGCGCGCCGATGGACCGGGCACCCGGTGGCACCACATCCTCGGCCGCCTACGCCGCGATCGTCAAGGAGGGCGGCGATCTCTACCTCCAGACCCCGACGACCACCCGTCTCATCGACACCGGCGTAGACCCGCGCGTGGCCATTTCCCCCGATGAACGCCAGCTCGTCTACGCGAAGCAGGGTTTTGTGCAGGAGACCGATCTCTGGACCGTTGCGCTGCCGGATGGGATCCCCACCCAACTCACGGACTGGCGCGGGTCCGAGGATCGCCCCACCTTCTCGCCCGACGGCGCCCGCCTCGTCTTCGTCTCCGGGTTCACCGGCGTTGCATCGGTCTATGTCGTCGACCACCCGGGCACCGGCATCGTCGCCCGCGAGCACGCGCGCCAGGTGACCAACGCGAACCTTGGACCCAAGCGACCGGGCTTCGCGCCGAAGAACTTCGTCCCTCCCCCGACCGGCACCGACTACGCCTGGACCGGCGACAACCTGACCTGGAACGCCGATGGTCTGCGGACGGTGACACCGTGATCGCGCTGCTCCTCGCGGTGATGCTCGGGTCGGACCATGCGCGCGCAACAACTTTCTCCATGCCCACCACGGCCGACTGGTACAGCACCTTCGTGGTTTCGGCCTATTATGACCATGGTGGGGTCACTGACTGGGACTGCGGATCCAACAGTTATTCCGGTCACCAAGGCACCGATTTTGCCATCTATGGCACGTGGACGACGATGGCGGAGGGCGTGGACATCGTTGCGGCGGCAGATGGCGTGGTCTATTCGACCAATGACGGTGAGCCGGACACCTGCACCAGCGGCGCCTGCGGGACAGCCAACTACGTGATCCTGCTACACGACGACGGCCACTACACGATCTACTGGCACATGAAGACCTGGAGCGTTGCCGTCTCGCCCGGGCAGACCGTGAGCTGCGGCGAAAAGCTCGGCGAGGTCGGGTCGTCCGGCGATTCCACCGGACCGCACCTGCACTTTGAGCCGTTGCTCGGTGGCTCGACGGGCTTCGATCCGTTCGACGGACCGTGCAACAGCATCACGTCCTATTGGAATGAGCAGGGCAGCTACGATGGGCTCCCCGGCATCACCTGCGCGGCTGCGGACACCGACGGCGACGGCTACACCGTCTCCGCGGGCGATTGCGACGACCACAACGCAGGCGTCCACCCCGGCGCCACCGAGTACTGCGACGGAATCGACAACAACTGCGACGGATCCATCGACGGTCCGGACTCCGTCGACGCAACCCAGTATTACGTGGATGCGGACGGCGACGGCTATGGGGACCCAAGCCAGCCCGTCAAGCTCTGCTACCCCACTGTCGGATATTCTCTGGACAACACCGACTGTAACGACAGCTACAACCTTGCCTATCCGGGTGCTTTCGAGCTGTGCGACGGCATCGACGACAACTGCGACGGCGTCATCGACGAGGGCTACGATCAGGACGCCGACGGGTATTCCACCTGTCAGGGCGACTGCGACGACACGGACCCTGCCGTGAACCCTGGTGCGCCCGAGATCGCCGACGGTGTCGACAACAACTGCAACTACAAGGTGGATGAGGGCACGAGCGGCTACGACGACGACCGCGACGGCTGGACTGAGGACGCCGGTGACTGCGACGACGCCGACGCGTTCACCTACCCGGATGCCCCGGAGCTCCCAAACTTCAAGGATGACGACTGCGACGGCGTCGTCGACGAGGGCACGACGCTCTACGACGATGACGGCGACGGTTTTTCTGAGGCCCAGGGCGACTGCGACGACGCCGACCCCGGCATTTACCCGGGCGCCACAGAGATCGCCGACAACCTTGATGGTAACTGCAACGGCGTGGTGGACGAGGGCACGCCAAACGCCGACGCGGACGGCGACGGTTGGACCGGCGCCATGGGTGACTGCGACGACGCAAACATGTACGCCTTCCCCGGCGCGATCGAGGTCGTTGACGGCGCGGACAACGACTGTGACGGCATCGTCGACGACCACACGGAGGTCTACGACGACGACGGAGACGGGTTCTCTGAGGCTCAAGGCGACTGTGACGACGCGGTTGCGACCACGTACCCGCGCGCCACCGAACTCCCAAATGGCGTAGACGACGACTGCGATCACCTCGTGGACGAGGACACCGTGCTCTCGGACGACGATCATGACGGTTGGACCGAGCAAGCCGGCGATTGCAACGACGCCGACCCCCTCGCCTTCCCGGGCGCGGATGAGCGTGTGAACGGCCTCGACGATGACTGCGACGGCCGCATCGACAACGGCACAACCGCCTTCGATGACGACGGGGACGGCTTTTCAGAGGAGCAAGGCGACTGCAACGACGCCGTCGCCACGATCTACCCGGACGCGCCCGAGGTGGTCGACGACATCGACCAGAACTGCAACGGCCTCATCGACGACCAGACGGACGTCTTTGACGACGACGGCGACGGCTGGACCGAGCAGCAGGGCGACTGCGACGACATGAACGCCCAGATCCACCCCGGGGCGCTCGAGCAGACCAACGGCCGCGACGACAATTGCGACGGGGTCAGCGAGGCGCCCGAGGGGTGGTCGTGCGGGGCGATCCACGGAGGCGGCGACGGGCTCCTTCCCACCTTCGCGGGCCTGGGCTTGCTTGGGATCGGGTTGCGGCGGCGCAAACGTTCCCGCTGACCAACGCCCGCCTCTCGTCCGGGGTGTTCGGCAGGATCAGAGCTTCTTGGCCTGTGCCGAGCGAACGGCGATCTCGGCCATCACGCCCTCCGCGCTGGTCGTGCTCTTGAGCTCATCGAGCTCCGGGTCGCTGGCCTCGGCGATCTCCATCTTGTCGGCGATCGCGTCCACCAGGCGAAGGATCCGCGTGATCTCGTACTCGGAGAGCAGGTTTATCTGCAGGTCGAGGTCCGCCCGGCTGTCGGCCACCTCGCCCATCTTGTTCTGGGAGATGAGCACGAAGGTCGAGAGGAAGATGGCCTCCAACGAGACGATCATCGTGAGCAGGCCGAACGGGTAGGGATCGAAGCCGATGATGGGGTGCTCGCCCACGTTCACCGTGATCCAGATCCCAAACCAGACGCCGTGCATGTACAGGAACCCCATGCTCCCTGAGAATCTGGTGATGGCATCGGCGATGCGGTCCTGCCGCGTCTTCCGCAGCTCCACCTGCCTCCGGATCTCGGCGACCGTGCAGATGTTGTGCTCGATCGCGTCCGCGAGCGCAGGGTTGGTGGCGCGTTCAAGCTTTCCGTTGAGGTCGCGCGCCTTGTAGCGGTGAAGGAGGTCGTCGAGGGGCATGCGTGCTGCTTATCCGCCAAATGGCAACGCAGTCGTCCCCGACCCGTCAAAGCGAGGCGTCGATCGCCACTTCGTAGTCGATGTTCCCAACGTCGCCGCCGATCTCCTCGCTGCCGGAGAACCGGGCGCTGACGCTACCGTCGTCGGCCTCGGAGCCCGTGAAGTCCGCGGAGTGCCCGTCGACGGTCATGCGACCGGCGATCACGCCGCTTGCGATCGTGCCAGACCACGTCACGGGAAGGTCGCCAGACTTGTCCGGGTGGTTGACGAGCGTGCACGTGCCCGTCAGGTACAGCTGACCGTTGTTGACAGCGCCGCTGATGTCCCCCGCGCAGGTGTCCGTCTCCCCGTACGTCGACGACGACACGCTCGCCGAGAAGGTGCCGTGGCGCGTGCCGTCCGTCGAGGCGGAGCCGGACCCGCTGGTTCCGTCCGGGAATGGGCTGGACGACGTCGTCGAACCCGAAACCAGCGCCATGTACTTGTCCCAGTCCCAGCCGTCGCCGGGGTCGGTATGGCAGCTTGAACCGCCACCGTGGCCGGTTGAGCAGCCGGGGACCTCATAGTGGCCGATGATGTGCGAGCGGTCGATGGGGATGCTGTACCGCGTGCAGATGTCCTTGGTCAACGCCGCGGACTGCGTGTACATGGCATCTGTGTACCAGGTGGTCGGGTCGGCCACGTAGCCCTCGTGCTCAATGCCGATGGAATGCAGGTTGGTGTTCCAGTCGCCCGCGTGCCAGGCGACGTCTTCTTCCTGGATCATCTGGGTGATCTGGCCGTCGCTGGAGCGGATCACGTAGTGCGCGCTCGACTGGGCGCTGGCGTTCTGGAACCACGAGATCGTCCCGGCGTAGCTGCCTTCCGTCGTGTGGATGACGACCTGGGTGATGTCGCCGACGCCGCGGTTGTAGTCGCTGTAATTGGCGCTGCTCGCCGCGACGAACTGGTCGACCAGCCCGGAGCCGGTCGTGGCCAGCCTGCGCCAGGGCATCGAGATCGGCGTGATCTCCACGAGCTCACCGCTGGGCGCCTCGCCGACGAGCCCGAACTGCAGCCAGTCGTAGACCTGGTCCGCATACCCGTCGGCGATCAGCGGGTCGCTCGCCCCCGAGTACCAGGCGGTCACGGCGTACCACTCCTGCCAGGTGTCGACGCGGTTTCCGGTGAGCGCGAGGTATTCGTCGGCGTGTTTGGCCATGAGGGCGGCCGCGCCGTTGATGCTGTCGGCGTCATGGTCGCCGATCTGTGCGGGATCAACGCCGATAGCGTCGGCCGCGTCGACGGCGCTCGGCATCGTCCCGTCGGCGTGCAGGTTCATGATGCCGACGGCACCTTCGGTGTTCGCGCTGCCGCCCCGATCGTTCAACCGCGTGCCGGTCCAGGCGATCGCGGCCAGCAATTCCTGTGGGACGCCGTACTGCTCCGCCGCGGAGGCGATGGCGTCGTTGATCTCGGTGGACGACGTGTCCGGGTGAGCGCAGCCGAACAGGGTGAACAGGAGCATGACAGCCTCGGGAGCGACGATTCTACCAGCAAAACCCGCTTCCGGACCGCGCCTGACGGGCGAAAATGATGATAGTCAGCCACCCGATGCTCCTTGCCCTCCTAAGCCTCGCGCCGCATTTTGCCGCGCTGGCCGCTCCGCCTGCAAAGCCACCGGCACCGCCGCCGGTGCTGGCCGCCCCGCCGGCGATGGAGACGGGCGCGAATCCGATGGTCTCGACGATCCTCGCCCACAAGCCGGGGCCCGCGGACTGGTACTTCATCCTCGACACCGCCGGGAGCATGCTCCCCATCGCCCAGGCCGCGCGCAAGGACATCGCCAGTCTCGTCGAGGTCATGCCCGAGGGCGACCGCGTCTCCGTCGTCGCGATGCACACCCGCCCCAGCGAGGCCCTACCGCTTTCGCGAATCGACGCCGTCAACCGCACCACGCTCTCCCAGAAGATCGCGGCCCTCGACCTCACCAGCGCGAAGGACGTCGACCTCGGCGGCGCCCTCTCCTGGGCCGTCCACCACCTCACCGATCCCGACGCCGCCAACCTCTCGTTCATCGTGATGGCGAGCCCGTTCTGTCACAGCCCCTCGGTCGCCTCGGACTACGACAGCGGCGGCCGCGGCTGCCGGCCCATCCGCGGGCTCGACAAGATCGCCTCGACCTACGCCGAGAGTCAAGGCGGGCGCATCCTGGCGACGACGCTGATCGAGCTCGCTCCGCCCGACGGCGTCGTCGATCCCGTCGGCGTGGACGCAGTCAGGAAGGTGTTCCCGGGTGCCGTGACGATCGACGGCAAGACCGAACCATTCGCCACCTGGGCGGCTGATTTTCGCCAGCGGCTCCCGCTCCAACGGGTCCTACCGCTCGCCCACCACGACGCCGAACGCACCGCACTCCTCGTCCGGGTCGATCACCCCCCGACCGCCGAGTCGCCCATCGCGACCGTCACGCTGACCTCGGGGATGAACCTGCTGGATCTCCACCTCTCCGCCCTCGACATCAACGGGACGGACGAGGGCGAGACGGACCTGCGGCCGACCGCCTCGTTTCAGGTCCCGATCGACCTCCCGCCGCAGCCCTTCCGCCTCCTCCCCGCAGAAGAGAGCGTCAACCTGCCGATCCGCGTGACGGCGACGGGGGAGCTGCGGCCAGCCGACGGTCTGTCCGCCGTCGGAATCGACCCCGCGCGACCGGCGCTGACGGCCACCGGGACCGCCGTGGTGACCCGCAGGATCGGGCCGAGCTGGCCGGAGGTGGTGCTCGCCGGCATCCTTGGCGTTGCGTTCATCGGGATGGCCGCCACGCTCCTGCGGTCGCGAGCGCGAAAGCCGGTGTTGGAAGGTCAGTTCAGCTATCGACGCCTCGGGCAGGCGCGCCAGACCCTCCCGCTCGCCGGGTTGACCGAGGCCGGGGTCCGCGCGGAGCCAAACGGCGATCTGGTCGTCGCCGGCACGGAGGAGGCCATCCTTGTGTTCCGCATGAACAAGACCAGCCTCGGGGCGACCGCAGAGGTCGAGGTGCGACGGGAGGGGGTCGAGATCAACTCAAAGCCAGTCGCCATCGGCGTTCACGCGGTGCGGGTCGGGGCGACGAGCCTGCAGTTCGACGACTACCGGTTGACGTGGGAATGAAGTCCGGCCGTTCGCGGCGAGCGACGGAAGGGGCGGATCAAAGCGAAAAGTCAGCGCCGAAGTAGCGGGCCCGGGCATGCGGGTTCGCGGCGACCTCGGCCGGCGTCCCCCTGGCGTGGACAACCCCGGCGTCGACGAGAACGGCGGTGTCGCAAACGGCGAGGGTCTCGCGAACCGCGTGATCGGAGATCAGCACGCCAACGCCCGTTGCGGCTATCGTGCGGACCAACGCCTGAAAGCCGGCGACGGCGATGGGATCGACACCCGCAAAGGGCTCGTCGAGCAGCAACACCCGCGGTGCGATGCCGAGGAGCCTGGCGATGGCCAGACGCTTGCGCTCACCACCCGACAGCCCGGAGACCGAGCGCTTCGCCAGGCCCCCAAGGCCCGCCTGGTCGAGCAGATCGTCGGGTTTGAGGCCGGATCCGGAGAGGTCGACGGCGAGGGCGACGTTGTCGCGCACGGAAAGATCGACAAGCAAGGTGTCCTCTTGCGGGAGGTAACCGAGCCCCGCCCGCGCCCGAGCTGCGAGGCTCATGCCGTTCAGGATGGTACTTCCAAGCCGGACATCGCCGCGATCGGGCGCGACCACGCCCGTCAGCATGCGAAACGTCGTCGTCTTCCCCGCGCCGTTCGGGCCGAGAAGCCCGACCACGCGCCCCGGCTCGACCACGATCGACACATCGTCGACAACCACACGCCCACCGTACGTTTTTCGCAGGTGGTCAGCGACGAGGGCGAGCGGGGCGGTGGGCACGATGGGCAGGTATCAAGGGGGCGCACCCGGCCCGTGTCGGCCCCCGGCTTTCTTGATACCACCGCCCGGTGAAGGTCGCGCTCGTACAACTCGATCTCGCGTGGGAGGACCCCGCAGTCAACCGTCAGCGCGCGGAGCGGCGATTGCGCGAAGCGGCGGCGCTTGGAGCGCGGCTCGTGGTGCTGCCGGAGATGTTCACGTGCGGGTTTTCGATGCGCGCGACGGCCGAGGCGGAGGGTGGCGAGACCGAAGCGTGGATGGCCGAGGCGGCGGCCGGGATGGACCTGTGGATCCTCGCCGGCGTTCCGCAGCTCTCGGCGGAAGGACGGCAGAATCGGGCGGTGCTGATGTCGCCGACGGGCGCGGTGCAGCGGTATTCCAAGCTCCACCCCTTCTCGATGGCCGACGAGCACCACCACTACGCGCCGGGCAGCGAGACTGTGACCTGGGACGTGGAGGGGCTGCGCCTCACCCCCTTCATCTGCTACGACCTGCGTTTTCCCGAGGTGTTCCGGGCCACCGCGGCGCACACGGACCTGTACTGCGTCATCGCCAATTGGCCGGAGCGTCGGCGGGCGCACTGGCAGGCCCTGCTCCTCGCCCGCGCCATCGAGAACCAGGCGTTTGTCGCCGGGGTAAACCGGGTGGGCGACGGCGACGGGCTGCACTATGCGGGCGACAGCGCGCTGGTCTCGCCCTGGGGCGAGCGCATCGTGTCCGCCGCGGAGGCCGAAACCGTGGTCGTCGGCGAGGTTTCCAGGGAAGCCGTCGCCAACGCGCGCCTGACCTTCCCGGTCCTGAACGACCGCCGGCCGCCCGTCCCGCACCGAACCTCGTCAGATAGCCAGGGATGAAGCACCACAAGCATCGCACGCCGCGCGAGGTGGTCATCGACCGGATCGACGCGAAAGGGCGGGGTGAGGGTAAGGATGAGGGCGGGCGAAGCTGGGCTATCCGCGGTGCGCCGGTGGGAGCGACGGTCCTGGCAGCAGGCCGCAATTTTGACGGCGTGCGGCTGGCGACGGTGCGGCCGGCCGACGACGCCGTCAGCCCGCCGTGCCCGGTTTTCGGTGTTTGCGGCGGGTGCCAGTGGCAGGAGATGCCGGTCGGGCGGCAGCGCGAGGAGAAGGCGCGGATGCTGGGACGGATGCTCGGCGAGCTAGCCGGGACGGACCACGGCATGCTTCACGCCGGGCCCGAGTACGGCTACCGCAACAAGATCGAGTTGACGTTCGGCACGGCCCGGTACCTGCTCGCGGACGAATTGAACACGGAGATCGGCCGGATTGGCCGCTGGCTCGGCTTTCACGCCCCCGGACGGTACGACCGGATCGTCGACGCGCCCGCGTGCGCCCTCGCCTCGCCCGCGATCAACGCCGTGTACCAGCGCATTCGCGCCGACATCATGGCTTCTGACCTGCCCTTCTGGGACGCCGACGCCCACATCGGCTTCTTCCGCAACCTCGTCCTCCGCTCCGGCGACCTATCAAAAGCGACGACGTCGCTTTTGATACATCCCCAGGGGCAGGTCCTCGTTGCGGTCTACACGGCACCGGGCGACGACGCGCAGGCGGCGTGGCTGCGGGAAAAGGCGCCGCGCTGGGGCGCGACATGCGTTGGCTGGTTCGAGAACGCCGGGCCAGCCGACGCCGTCGGCGGGGAGCTGCGTGAGGTGCTCGTCGGCGGAGAGCTGGCGATCACCGACGGTATCTCGGGGCTGGTGTTCCGACTGTCGCCGACCGCGTTCTTCCAGGCCAACGCCATCGCCGCGGAGGAGATGGTGCGGGTTGTCCGGGAGTACCTGGCCCTGGACCGACCGAGCTCGTCGGATTCGCGCCCAACCGTGCTCTGGGATCTGTACTGCGGCGCGGGCCTGCTCGGCCTGGCCTGCGCCGCGTCGTTCGACGAGGTCGTCGGCATCGAGACCGTCGCAGCCGCCGTCGCGGACGCTGAAGCCAACGCCGTTGCCAACGCCGTCCACAACGCCAGGTTCGTCGCCGGCAACGTCGAACACCTGGTCGCCGATCTCCTCGCCACCACCCCGCCGGACGCCGTCATCGTCGACCCGCCGCGCAACGGCCTGCACCCCGACGCCCTCGCCGTCCTCACCCGCCTCGCCCGCCCCTCGACGGGCCACGCGCCTCCCGTCCTCGTCTACGTGGCGTGCAAGCCCACGTCGCTCCTCCGCGACGGCCGGGCGCTGATCGCCGCGGGCTGGACGTGCACGGACCGCGTCGCCATCGACCTTTTCCCGCAGACCGCGCACGTGGAGGTCGTGAGCCGCTGGATTGTCAATCGCTCAATCACGCCGGTCGGACCGCCGTCACCCTGAGCTGCGGCCCCTGCATGAAGATCCCGAAGCCCTCCTCCCGCTCCCCGTCGACAATCACCTCGCGCCCGTCCAGGTCGCCGGGAACCACGCCGACGAGCACGAAACGCTCTTTTCCCGCGGTCAACACCCAAGTGCCCCCCTCAAGCCGGTTCTTCTCCAGCCGCCCGCGGACCGTCACGACGCCGCCCCCGGCTGACGCAACCGCAGCATCCCCGACCCCGCAAGCGCTGCGACGAGCGCGACCGTCCCGTTGACGGTCAGCCACGTCCGCCCCCAGATCATCGGCAGCCAAAGCGGAATATCGCTCGTCGCCGCACCGTAGAGCAGGTAGGTGCCGACCCCAAGCGCGAGGCCGACGGCGAGCGGGCCGAGGTAACGGGAGGGAGAGACGAAAATCACCGCGAGCGCCGGCACGATCGCGGACTGCCACAGCGGAAAGCCAGCGACGGCGACCCCGAAGAACGAGGCCGTGGGCCACTCCTGGAAGGGGCGCTGGACGAGATCGCCCAGCATCGTCGGCGGCAGCGGGAGCAGCGGGAGGACGAAGAGGCCGCCAGCGGCCACGCCCGCCGAGAGCACGGTCCCCAAACGGGCCCAGCCCCGCAGCCCGGCGAGCAGGCTGACGGCGAAGGCAATCGCAGAGCCGACGGCGAACAGCAGGCCCTGGCGTGCGAACAGCAGCGTCCGGACCGCCGCGGAGACATCCAGCTTTCCAGCGCCGAATTTCACGGCGTCGTCGGCCGCGCCGGGGCCCGGGGCCGCGTGGTCGAGGAGCAAGCACTCGGCCTCCGTTGGCGTCGCCCCCATCCCGAGCAGCACGGCAGCGGCGCCGGCAACGTGCGGGCTCGCCATCGACGTGCCCTGGAATTCCGTGAGGTTGACCTTGCCGTCCGTCACCACGGCCTGCGTGATCCCGCCGCCCGTCACGGTCTTGTCCCCGCCCGGACCGGCGATCTCGACGCCCTTGCCCCAACTTGAGTACGGCGCCAGCGCGCCCGTCGGCCCGAACGCGCTGACCGCCAGCGCATGCTCTGCGTCGGCCGGGCTGCCGATCCCCTCCCCGCCGCTGTTTCCAGCCGCAGCGACGACGATGACGCCACGCCCGCGCGCCCGCTCGACCGCGTTGACCAGCACATCGCTATGTCCGCCTCCCAGCGACATGTTGATGACCTGCGCGCCGTGGTCGACCGCGTAGTCGATGGCCGCGGCGATCCACGCAGTCTGCCCGGAGCCGCTGGCGGAGAGCACCTTCAGCGGCAAGATCGTCGCGTTCGGCGCCACCCCGGCCACCCCGATCCCGTTGTCAGTTGCCTGCGCGATGGTGCCGGCAACGTGGGTGCCGTGCCCGTTGTCGTCGGCCGACGAGGTCCCGCCGGGCACGAACGTCGCGCCGGGGAGCACGTTTTTCAGCTCGGCGGACGGCGTCACGCCGGTGTCGATGACGGCGACGACGACCCCTCGTCCACCCCCCGCGCGCCACCCCGTGCTCGCGCCGATCGCGGCGAGGTTCCACTGCGCCGACAAACCCGGGTCGTCGGGGAACCCGAGCCAAGCAGTCGGCCCGGCGGGCACCTCCGTCGCCGCGTAGCTCTGCTCGGGTTCAGCAGCTTCGACCAGCCCTCCGCCGATCGACTGCAGAACGGAGATTGCTTCGGCATCCGTCTCGCCGGCCGGCAGTTCCGCGACATAGAGGCCCGCGTCGGCGGTTTCGGGCCCAGCCAGCATGAGCGGGGCCCCAAGCGCCGCCGAGACCGTGGCGACCTGCTCCGGCGTGGCGCCGTCGACGAGGTCGATGACGAGCGGCGTGCCCTCGGCGATCGCGACCGGGAAGGCCTCAGCGGCGACGTAGGGCACCGGCGCAGGCGACGGCGACCAGAAGAGCGCGGCCACGGCGACAGCGCCGATGCCCGCGGCCACGATGCGGGCGGCGGGAGCGACGGGGGGTGCGCCAGGAATTCGGGCGGAGCGGATGAGCTTGGCCATGACGCCTCATGAGGAAGATAGCCACCGTTTATGCGCCGTCCCCAACAACGGGGCCGCGGCCGGGTGGAGGGCGAGTGCAAGGACGGTGCAGGAGGGTGACACGCGAGAACGCCGGTAGGTTCCCGGAACTTACGGGGACGCCAGGCCGCCCAGCTCCGCGATCACCTCGGCAGTGTGCTCACCAAGCGCGGGCGGGGGACGAAACGCGACCATCGGGAGCGGCGGGGCGGGAAATGTCCATGGACCAAGCTGCGTCGTCCGCGCGAGGGGGTGCGCGAGCGACTGCTCCACCGACAACGCCGCGCCGCACGGCACGCCTGCTGCGGCAAGGCGCGCGTCCCAGACGGCCACGGCATCGCTGGCGAGGACGGTTTCAATCGCGGCGTCCAGCCGGGAGCGGTCGGCGACACGCTGGGGGAGCGACGCCCACGCGGGATCGCGCGGAAGGTCGAGGGACGAACGCAGCTTTTCCCATAAGCCGTCGTTCGCACAGCAGATCGCGAGCCAGCCGTCGCGGCAACGATAGAGGTTGTAGGGGGCGATGGACGGGTGCGCGTTGGAGGGCAGCGGCGGCGAGACACCCGCGTTCAACCAGGCAGATGCGTAGTAGGCAAGGAGGTGGTGCTGGACATCCAGCATCGAGATCACGCGCCGACAGCCCAGACCCGTGCGCGCCCGGTCCAGAAGCCCGAAGAGCACCGCCTGCACGGCCACCTGCGCGCTCGCCAGGTCGGCGATGCTCGGCCCGGCCTTCCGCGGCGGATCCCCGGTCAACGCCGCGATCCCGCCCACGCTCTGGAGCACGAGGTCGTACCCCGCCCGCCCTGCCCACCCGTCCGGATCTATCAAAAGTGACGACGTCGCTTTTGATACGTCGCCGAATGCATGGATCGCCACCGAGACCAGCCCCGGGTTTTCCCGGCGAAGCTCCTCGTCTCCGAGCCCGAGGCGCTCCATCACCCCCGCGCGGAAGTTCTCGACGACGACGTCGGCGGTCCGCACCAGCCGGCGCGCGAGGTCGAGCCCCTCGGCGGTCTTCAGATCGAGGACGATCGACCGCTTGTTTCGGTTGGTACAGGCGAAGTAGACGCTCATCCGCTCACCCGGTTCGCCGCCCGGCCCCGTCGCCATGATCGGCAGGAACCGCCGCGTCTCGTCGCCCTCCGGCGCCTCCACCTTGATCACGTCAAAGCCCTGATCCCCGAGGATCTGCGTCGCCCAGGGCCCGGCCAGCACGCGCGTGAAGTCAATGACGCGGAAAGGCCGACTGGTCATCCCGGGCCCGACGTGTCCGCCAGCACCCGCGCTTCGAGCGATGATCCCTGTCGAACCTCCACGACCCGCGCGCCGACGGCGAGCAGCTCCGCCAGCCGGGCAGACGTCGCCTCGGGCAACGAGCGGGGGTCGTCCGCGACCAGCCGCAGCAGCACCGTCCCCGGTCGCCCGTCCACGAACGCCACGCCCACCGGAAACGGCGGCGCCAGCGTGATCGTCACCTCCCGGTCAGCGCCCGTCACCGCCGCCATCTCGCCCTCGCGCACGCACCGCCCGTGGTCGATCACGACGACGCGATCGCACAGCGACTCCAATTCCGCGAGGTTGTGGCTGCTCACCAGCACGGTCGTCCGCCCACGCAACGACGCCAACGACTCGCGCAGGTGCCTGGCCTGCGCCGGATCGAGCCCGCTCGTCGGCTCATCGAGAAGCACGAACGCCGGATCCCCAACGAGCGCCGAGGCGACGGTCACCCGCCTGCGCATGCCGTGCGAGAGCGTGCTGATGCGCGCGTCCGCGCGATCCCCGAGCAACACCGACGCGAGCACGCTGTCAACGGCGTCGCCGATCCGCGCGCCGGGAATGCCCTGAAGCCGGCCCCAGACCGTCAGCAACTGCCGCGGGGTGCTCGCCAGCGGTAATTCGGCGTCCTGCGGCAGGATTCCGACGCGGCCAGCGTGCCGTACAGGGTCAAACGGACCCATTCCGAGGAGGTCGACTGTACCGCCGTCGGCCTGCAGGTAGCCGGCGATGATCGACATCGTCGTGGTCTTGCCCGCGCCGTTCGGACCGATCAACCCGCAGATGCTGCCTTCGGGCACGGAAAAAGCGAGCGCGTCCAACGCCTGGTGCCGGCCAAAGCGCTTCATCAGACCAACGATGCTGAGCGCCGTCCCGGACGCCGGCCCGTTCACAGGTCACGCCGCTGAAAACGGGCGAAGCCGGCTGCGAAAAACACGGTCGCCAACAGCGCGCTGCGCCCGAGCGCCGCCGCCAGGACACCCGGGTCCGTCGACCAGAAGTCGGCCCAGTACTCGGTCGGGATCGCCAGGGCGACGAAATCGCAGAGCCGGCCGACGCCGTCCGCGCCATGCCGACGCACCAACTCATGAAGGATCGCCGCCGCCATCGGCATGAAGAAGAAGGTCAGCGCCGAGAGTACGCGAGCGCCGTTCGGGTTCCCGATCAGGAGGCTCGCCCCCACCGCCATCCCCAAAAAGGGCAGGGAGAACGCGACCGACCACGCCGTCCGAACGCAGAGCGTCAGGAACAGGGCCAACGGCGGGTTCCCGCTCACCATGAACAGCCCCATCCCCCACGCCAGCACGATCCCGAGCGCCGCGGCCGTAACGCCAAGCGCAAGCTGCCCAAAGAGCTTGCCGAACGCGATCTCCAACCTCCCCGTCCGCACCAGCAGGAACCGGATCGACCGCGAGCGAACCTCCGCGCTCACGGTGCCCGACGCCGTAAAAACCAGCACCATCGGCAACAATCCCATGCTGAAGATGCCCACCCAGAGCCCCAGCACCGGCTGGCTCAACAGCGCGTGCGCCGCATCGTCGCCGCCAACGAAGGGCGACAGCCACTGCTGGATGTCGCCGTTCTGGAGCAATTGCGGCAACATGGCGCCCGGTTTCGTGGTGGCCGGCACCCCTAGCGTCTCCGCGAGCTGCGCCTCGGCCGATGCCAGGATCTTGGCGTACAACCATACGGAGAAGCCGATGCCGCCAAGGTAGGCGAGGATCACGAGCTGAAAGAGGCGCGTCCGCACCGCCTCGCCAAGCTCGTAGACCGCCACCCACATCGTGTCCAGCAGCGATCGGATCACTGAAAGTCCGGGATTTCCTTCAGGTTCGCGAGGCCGGGAACGGCGTCGCCCGAGATGTACGAGAAGGGGTCGACCGCCTCGGGGTCCACGGTGTCGTAGACGTCCGCCGGGATGATGTCCCGCATCTTGTCGTCCGCTGCGATCACGGCGTCCAGCGTGTTTGCGGCGAATTCCATGGCGTCGCGCCGGTCCGGGTCCTGCCCGCCGTTGGACGCGGTGACAAAGTCGTCCACCTCGGTCTTGAGCTTGCCGTTCATCTCGCTCATCGCGGCGTCCACGGCCGCTACCTGGTCGTCATTCAGGTTCGCCTGCTCGGTCAACGCAGCGAGCGCTTGCGAGCGGCGGGCGTCGAGGGCCGCCTGCATTTCGGAGACGCTCTTCTTGATCTCCTCGGGGGTGAGCGGCGGGGCCGGCGGGGCGTCTCCGTCTTTCGTCGGCGGATCGACCGGTTTTGCTTCGCCAACCTGCATTTTAAGGTGCGCGCGCTTCTTCGGCTCTGCGTCATCCGCGGCGGCGTCTTGAAGCTCCTCCGGCGCCTTCGCGTGCAGCAGGTCCCGGATCCCATCCAGCGCCTTTCCCCCTCGACAATCGCTGTTGTGTGCCTTCGCCCGCAGCTCATCCATCTGCTTGCGCGCATCGAGCAGCTCCCCCCGCGGCTCCCACGCGCCAAGCACGATCCCCACAACGAGCGCGATCACGGCGGGCACGAAGGACTTCACCGATTCGGCCTATCCCGCGCAGGGGGACGCGCGCGTGCAGGCTCGGTGCACGGGGTCTTCCGGATCCCTTGGGCGGCTCGCTCCGAGGGGGCCGCATACGAAAACGGACGACGTCACTTTTGGCACATCGGAATGTGCCAAAAGCTGACATCGTCCGTTTGCGTACGCGGCCCACGCCGATCCAGAATCCATATGGAACGCCGCGTTGCCCCAGCGCCGTCAACGGAGCGGAGACTGCTCGGGGTTCGCTGCCGAACAACTCTTGACACGTCAAGGTCACCTTCCGTGTCAACCCTAAAACAAAATTCGCGTCCTACTCTTGACGTGTCACCCCCAACGTGGTTCATTGTCCGGACCGCCGCGTGATCCGCGACGGTCCGGTCTCCGGTCGCTCCCCGCCCCCTGCTCCCCGTCGACGGTCTCCCCCATCGTCGCCTGCTCCCCGCTCCCCGCCCGACCTCCCCGGTCGACCCCGCGCCGACCCGCTCGCCGCCCGCTTCCCTCCCCGCCGCTCCCCGAGGCCCCGATGCTGCCCGACCTTTTCTCCGAAAACGCCCCCTCCCCCGCGCCGATGAACCTCAAGCCCTGGCTCATCATGGGCGCCATCGGCGTTTCCCTGGCGTTGAACCTTGCTCTCGCCGTGCGACTCTCCATGCCCGGCGCCTCCGCGACGCCCGCCCCCGCCGCCGGCTCCGTCGTGCAGGCCGTCGCTCCCCCGGCGACCCCCGACGCCGCCGTGATCGGCGACGACACGACCGTCACGAACGCGCCCATCCCGCCCGCCCAGGTCGCGCCGCTCCCGCCACCGCTCGGCGCCGCCACGGAGGCCGGCTCGCACGTCTACTCAGGCGTCGTCACCTCCTCGATCTCGGCCACGTTCACAGGTGTGACGGAGACGTCCCCCACCGCGCTCTCGGCCGTCTACACGCGCTTGTTCGCGTGGGACCTCGACATGCGCAAGGACCTGCACAAGGGCGATCTCGTGAAGGTGCTCTATGAACAGCCGCAGGGCGAGGAGCCGCTCGTGCTCGCCGCGACGTTCACCAGCCAGACCGGCACGCCCCAGGAGCACGTCTACACCGCGTACCGCTGGCAGGCGCCCGGCGACCGGTTCCCCTCGTACTGGTCGCCCGATGGCACCGAGGTGCCCAAGCGCCTCGTCGCCGGCCCCCTCGAGGACTACGAGCAGGTCACCAGCCTGCTCAAGGACCGGCCGACGCACGAAGGAATGGACTTCAAGACGCCGATCGGCACGCCGGTCGAGGCCCCGCGCGCTGCCGTCGTCACGCGGATCAACTGGAACGAGCCGGCGAACGGCAACTGCGTGGAGCTTCGGTACACCGCAGACGGCATCATCGCCAAGTTCCTGCACCTGAACGAGATGCTCGTGAAGGAAGGGCAGACGCTCGCGGCCGGCACCGTGTTCGCCAAGACCGGGAATACCGGGCATTCAACCGGCGGACATCTGCACTACCAGCTTGAGCGCAACGGCAACGTGATCGACCCCGTCGACTACCACGGCACCCTGCGTCGCCAGCTCCAGCCCGACGCGATGGACCGCTTCCACACCGAGACTGCAACCCTCCAGCAGCAGCTCAACGGGCAGGTCGCGGAGCGCTGACCAGCCGCGGAGAATCGGGCGCTACGTCGCCCGTTCCCAGCCATTTTCGGCGATGAACACGGAGACTCGGCGTTGGACGTCGTCGCGGATCTCGCGGACGCGCGCGACGCTCTTGCCCTTCGGATCCTCAAGCGGCCAGTCCAGCCGCCGAACATGCCCAGGCGCGACCGGGCACTCCTCCCCACAGCCCATGGTGACCAGCCAACCGCAGTCGGCGACCCGCTCAGGCGTCAATTTCTGGGGCTTCACCGCCGAAAGATCGATGCCAAGCTCCGCCATCGTCGCGAGCACCTCGAGGTGGACTCGCTCGCCGGGCTGGGTACCGGCGGAGATGCCGCGAGCTTTGGCCGGATCGACGAGCTGATTGAAGAACGCGGCCGCCATCTGGGAGCGACCAGCATTGTGGACGCAGGCGTAGATGACGGTCGTGGGCGCCGCGCTCACGACGGGCTCCCCGTCGGGCTCGGCGTGTCCAAAGTGACCGGGACAAGCCAGGAAAACATCGCGGTCGCGGCGAGGGCCCCGAGGACCTGCGCGACGACAAAGCCTGGAACGTCCGACGGCCGGATCCCGGCGAAGGTGTCGGTCAGCGAGCGGGCGAGGGTGACGGCCGGATTGGCGAAGGACGTCGACGCCGTGAACCAGTACGCGGCCACGATGTACGCCGCGACGGCGAAGGGCGTGGCAACAGGTGTGCGGCGGGAGACGCCGAAAATCGTCGCGATGAGGCCGAAGGTGGCGACGAACTCGGCGAGCCATTGCGCTGGACCGGTCCGTACATGGGACGACAGGGTGAACGCCGGAAGTTCGAACATGAGGTCCGCGAGAGCGACGCCCAGGACCCCGCCGAGCACCTGCGCGACGAGGTAGCCCGGCACGTCCCGCCACCGGGTTCCGCCGCCGGCCGCATCCGCGAGCGTGACCGCGGGGTTGAAATGCGCCCCCGAAACCGGCCCAAACGTGAGGATCAACGCGATGAGTCCTCCGCCCGTCGCCAACGCGTTGCACAGCAGCGCCAGACCCATGTTTCCGCCACAGAGCCGCTCCGCCATGATCCCGGAGCCAACTACTGTGGCGAGGAGCAGTGCCGTCCCCAGGCCTTCAGCGACGAGGCGCTGGGCAAGCGTGGTCACTCGCACGCCGTCTCGCCCTTGCTCGCGACGAGGCGACTCCGGTCCGCCACGGCCCCCTCGGACTCAGCAAAGCCCTCGAGCACCGCCCGCAGGATCCGGGCACGCGCCGGATCGGGCTCGTTGGCGAGGCGGTAATGGATCCAGCTTCCCTGCCGACGACTCGCCACGACGCCCGCGTTCCGCAGCACGGTGAGGTGCTGGGAGGCGTTCGGCTGGCTCAGCTCGAGCGCGGAGGAGATGTGGCAGACGCAGACCTCGCCGTGCGCCAGCAGCGCCACGATGCGCAGCCGGGTGTCATCCGCGAGCGCCTTGAGGAGCGCGCTGGCGGGTCGGACGTCGGGGAGCGTGGGAGCTTCGGTCATGCGCATATGCGCGAATACTTATGGCAACGGCCCGCCGCCCGCAAGCCCCGCGGCCGGCGCGACCACCTCGTACCCAAGCCGCGCGATCCGGTCTTCCACCGCCTCCAACCCCGCAAACCCGTCGCCCCACGAAATCCGGACGCGCCCGGCGTCAACGTCGACATCGACTGCAGACACGCCGGCGACCTCTCCCAGCTTGCGGACCACCTTGAGCCTGCACGCGTCGCACGTCATCCCTTTCACCCGGATCATCGCGGAGCCTTGCTGGACAACGCCATCCGCGACCGGCGCCGCCGTCACCCGCTCCTGGCCCGCCCCGTCGCCCACAGGCGTCACTGCATACCGCCCGCGCATCACGAACGCCCACGAGAATCCGGCGATCACCACGCCGCCAGTGACGCACGCCGCGATGGCATTCACCCCCATGATCGCCAGCATTCCGCCGATCATCCCGGACGGCATCCCGCCCATCATCCCCGCCATCAGCGCCATCGCCGAGACCATCACGGGGTTGTCGTGGTCCGGGTGGCCTTCGTGCTCGTCCAGCAGCCCCGCGAGCCAGCCACCCAACATCCCCCCGATCATCGTGCCGAACATGCCGTACATCATCGGCGCCATCATCACGGGGTGGCCGAGATCGCTGCCCATCATCAGCGCCATGACCATCGTGAGCGCGAGGATGACGACGGCGGAGATGGCGAGGAGGACGCTGACGCGGTCGGGCATGCGGAGCGGTTGGCGAGGGAGCGGGCGACCGTCGGGGCCGAGGAGGCGCCCTCGCTTGTCGAGGGTCGGCGCGCGGGAGACGCGGAGGGGGCGGAAGTGGCCGAGGAGGGCATGGCCGAGGGCAAAGGCCGTGAACCCGGCGAGGACCACCGCCCAGGGCAGGGTGACGAGGGCGAGGCCGGTGAGCGCCGTGCCGATGAGCCCTGCCGAGAGCGTGCCGAGCATCGATCCCATCGACGAGAGCACGCCCATGTCGAGGTCCGAGCAGCAGTCCTCCTCCATCATCGCGCCAAGGTAGCCGCCGACCCGCGCGCCGAAAAAGCAGCTCCAGGCCCCGTAGAACGTGAGCTGCAGGAGCACCATGTCCATCGCGCTGCCCGCGAAGCGCCAGCCGGCGAGGCCACCGCCGAGCAGCGTGAACGCTGAGAAGCCCAGGAAGATGTCCCGGGAGAGGCGACGACGGGCGGACAATGCGGGCACAGCCTTCTACTTCGCGGTGACCGGAGCGGGCGGCGTGGCGATCGAGGCGGGGGGGTTGAGGGCGGGGGTGACGGCGTCGTCCTCCCGCGCCTTGAACCCCCGGAGCCGCAGCGCGTTGGTGACCACCGAGACGGACGAGAACGCCATCGCCCCGGAGGCGATCATCGGGGAGAGCAGGCCAAACGCCGCGACCGGGATGCCGACGGTGTTGTAGGCGAACGCCCAGAACAGGTTCTGCTTGATGATGCGGATGGTTTCCTTGGAGAGCTCGATCGCCGTCGCCACCTTGGCGATGTCGCCCTTGATGAGCGTGAGCGAAGCGGCCTCCATCGCAACGTCCGTGCCGGTGCCGATCGCGAAGCTCACGTCAGCCGCGGCGAGCGCCGGGGCGTCGTTGATGCCGTCTCCGACCATGCCGACGACCTTGCCCTGCGCCTGCAGCTTGCGCACCAGCGCCACCTTTTCGCCTGGGGACGCCTCCGCCAGCACCTGTTCGATGCCTACCGCCTTGGCAATCGCCTCTCCGGTCCGGTGGTTGTCGCCGGTCGCCATGATGAGCTGCACGCCCATCCGATGAAGCCGCGCGACCGCCCCGGCGGAGCTCTCCTTGAGCGTGTCCGCCACGCCGATGACCGCGAGCGCGGAGCCGTCCATCGAGGCGAGGATCGCCGTGCGGCCTTGCTCCTCGATGGAAACCGCCGCCGCGTCGAGCGTGGCAAGCTCGACCCCAGCCTCGCGGAGCAACCGGCGGTTGCCCACCAGGATCGTATGCGGACCGGTGCCGTCCACCGCAGGCAACGTGGCGCGAACGCCCTGGCCCGTCACGGAGACGAACTCGGTCGCGTCGACGATCGTGAGCCCGCGGGCCTTTGCGTGCGCGACGACCGCCTCGCCGAGTGGGTGTTCGGAGTACCGCTCAGCCGCTGCGACGAGCGCGAGCACGGCGTCCTCGGTGAGCGCCGTGAACCGCACGATGTCCGTGACCGCCGGCTCCCCTTTGGTGAGGGTGCCGGTCTTGTCGAAGATGAGGACGTCGATCTTCTGGGCCCGCTCCAGCGCCTCGGCGTTGCGGACGAGGATGCCGTTCTCCGCCGCTTTTCCCGTGCCGACCATGATCGCGGTGGGCGTTGCCAGGCCAAGCGCGCACGGGCACGCGATGACGAGGACCGCGACTGTCGGCACCATCGCCCCGACGAACCCCGCGCCGGCCAGCAGCCAGCCCACGAACGTGATGCCCGCCGCAACGAGCACGCCCGGCACGAAGCGCCCGGAGACCTCGTCCGCGAGCCGTTGGATGGCGGCCTTGGACCCCTGCGCGTCCTCGACCATGCGGATGATCTGCGCCAGCGCGGTGTCGGCGCCAACGCGCGTGGCCTCGACCACCAGTCTGCCGTTGCGGTTCACGGTGGCGCCGATGACGACGTCGCCGGGTTCACGCATCACCGCGAGGCTCTCGCCCGTGATCATCGACTCGTCCACCGCGGAGCTGCCCTCGCGCACGAGCCCGTCGACGGGGATGCGCTCGCCCGGGCGCACGAGCACGCGATCGCCGACGATCACGGCCTCGACTGGGATCTCGCGCTCAACGCCGTCGCGAATCACGGTCGCGGTGCGGGGCTGGAGTCCGGCCAGCTTGCGGATCGCGTCGTTCGCCTGGGTCTTCGCGCGATCTTCGAGGTACTTGCCCAGCAAGATGAGCGTGACGATGACGCCGGCGGTCTCAAAGTAGAGGCCCATTCCGGCCGCAGCGAGGAGCTTGTTGCCCATGAAAAAGAGGGCGTAGACACTGTACGCGTACGCTGCGCCCGTGCCGATTGCGATGAGCGTGTCCATGTTCGCGGAGCGGTTGCGCGCGAGCCTCCAGGCGATGCGGAAGAACTCGCGCCCGGCCCAGAACACGACCGGCGTCGTCAGGACGAACTGCACGAGCGCCGCGCCCGGAAACATCAGGTCCAACATGGCGATCGCCAGGACCGGGGCGGTCAGCACGCTGGCGACGATGAGCTTGCGCTTCAGATCTCGCAGGTGGTCCTGCTCGCGCACACGCACGTCGTCGGGGCGGCTGCCCGCCAACCCGCGCGACTCCGAAAGCGTCGGCCGCGGATCAATCGCTTTGTACCCGGCCTTCTCGACCGCTGCGAACAGCTCGCCCCAGGTCGCATCGCCCTCCACCGTCGCCTTCGCCGTGGCGATGTTCACCACCGCCGACCGCACCGTCGGCAGCTTCCCGAGCACCTTCTCGATACGCGCCGCGCACGATGCGCACGTCATCCCTTCCACGGCGAACGTGACTTTGTTGGGGATGTGGTCGTCGAGTGAGGGCATGGGGTCCTGCAGCGGGGCGAGGCGTGAGCCCCGCGGACCGGCGACCCAGGTAGTAAGCGCGGCCGTCACAACGGCGAGTCGGTCCAGCAGCCGAGGCTTCGGCGAAACCTCCGGGTCAAAGCGCACCAACACCGAGCCGGTGACAGGGTTGACGCCAACGTCCAGCACCCCCGGCTCCGCGATCAGCGCCTCGCGCAGCTCCAGCGCGGCCTCGGGCGACCCGCGCATCGCCGGAACGCGGAGGCGCAGGCGGGAGCGGAGCTGATGCTGGATCGTGTACGCGGGAGCCAGGGTCATCGGGTCATCCAGGCAGGAGGCGGGTGGCTTTGATGGGGCGCCGGTGCGTCCAGACGCTGAACACCATCAGCGCCCAGAACCACCACAATCGGACGGGAGACCGGAGCGCCGACCGGAAGACCCACAGGTGTACCCAGACCAGGAGGCCCAGGTACACCACCCGCGCGGCACGCTCGGCCAGCTCCGCACGCCGGACGTCGCGCTGCTCGACCAGCGCGGTCGCGAACCTGGCCTCGTCCATCCGGTCCAGCAGGGGCGAGGCCTGCGAGTCGATGAGGAGCAGCGAAGCCCGGTCGTCGGTGAGGAGCGGGTCGTAGAAGATGGACAGCCGCGCGCGTTGCCGGTCGACGGTCACCCGGCGCACGCCCCGCAGCGCGATCAGGGCCTTCTCCAGCTTGATCCCGAGGGCTGGCGCATAGAGCAGGGGCGGGAGGTGGAGGCGCAGGTAGCCAGCGGTGCGCCTGGTCACCAGGATCTCACGCGGCCAGGTCCCGTGCTCGGTCTGAGCGACGGGCATCCGTTCGACGCTCACGATGTCCCCGGTCGTGGCGGGGGTTCGGCGATGGCGTCCGCGATGCGTTTGGGATCGTCGTCCGGGAGGGCATCGCGGATGGCGTCGGAGAGGCGCAGGGCGCGACGGGTGGCGCCCTTCAGGAGCCAGCGCCCGATCTGGTCCTGCGGAATCCCCCGCTTCTGGGCCGCGTATCCAACGGCAACACCGGCGCCGAAGAGGCCGACCGTGACGGCACCCGCGATCTTCCAGTTCATGGCCGCACCTCCACCCGAACGTCGCCCCACACGAGCGCCATGCAGCCGATCCGCTCGCCAGGAAGGAAGCACAGCTGCGTCAGCTTGGCCGATTCAAGCGCGTCGGGCGTCGAAAGCCCCTCTTCACCCTCCCAGATCGCCACACGGCATTTTCCGCACGCGGGTGTGATGCCACAGCAACGCACGTCCGTCTCCCCGGCCTCCTCGGCGGCCTGCAGCAGGGACGCACCGGAATCGACGTCGACCACCATGCCCGAGGGCTCAAAGCTCACGGTTGGCATGCGCGCTCCCTCACTTCACGGCAACGGGCACGAGATCCATCCCGCAGATCGGGCATTTTCCAGCGTTCGCCGCTTGCACCTCGGGGTGCATCGCGCACGTCCAGCCGGCCGTCGCATTTTGATTCGCCCGCTTGGTCGCCTGCGCGCGATCCACGGCCACCCGCGCCGGGTTCACCGCGTTCGCGCACGCGCTCACCGCCAGCAACGCCACGATCCCCGCCAGTCGCGCCGCGTGCATCGCCGTTCACGCCGGCTTCGGCTCGGTCGGGGGCGCCGACGCTCCCTTCCCGCGCGCCTCCTCCTCCTCGCGGATCTCGGCGACGAGATCCGAGAACTTCTCGCTCTGCTCGTGGTAGGCCTCGCGCCCCTTCTCCAGGAGTCCGCTCCCGGACTTCATCACCCCGCGGAGCAGCGGCCGGGTGACCTCCCGGATCTTCGGCCAGTTCTTCGAGACGAGCACGCCGGCCGCGACGCCGAGCGTAAAGGGTAGGATGTAGTTGCGTAATGCCATGAGGGGCTCCGGTACGGGCGGGGGAGAACAGCGGGACTAACGGGGCT
Source organism: uncultured Pseudomonadota bacterium (assembly GCA_903844155.1). Taxonomy (GTDB): domain Bacteria; phylum Myxococcota_A; class UBA796; order UBA796; family SXON01; genus CAIUMM01. The sequence goes on from CAIMSU010000109.1 coordinate 27,095, forward strand.
TCCCGTTCTCCCAGTCAAAAAGGGTGAGGATCTCGGCGACCTTCTCGGCTCGTAGCTCGGGCGTGCCGTCCGCGAAGGCCTCGGTAACGCAGGTGTTGAGGTACGACGCGAGGATGTTGCGCTCCACGCGGCGAACGGCAGCGTGGATCGCGCGGGTCTGCGTCAGGATGTCCACGCAGTACCGCCCCTCGACGATCATCGCCTTCACTCCGCGCACCTGCCCCTCAATGCGCGCGAGCCCTTCAAGCTCGGCGGAATGATCGGGCATGTGGCAGTTGGACTTGTCCTTCACGGTGGCTCCGGTGTCGTAGACATGGCGACCATACCCCATCCGGGGTAGGGTAGCAAGCGGAGGTGTTCGCTGATCGTCGATTCCCCCACGCGCCCCCCCCGCGCGAACGGAGCCCCCCGGCATCCTGCCGTGATGGTCGAGGCTGGGCACTACTCGCTCGCCGCGCGCCGATGCGCCGAGGACGCTGAAGCCATCGAGGTTCCCGGTCTCGGGCGTTGGTGGGGCGCGACCAGCGGCACCACCCGGGCCTCATTCAATCGCGCGGCGGACGCGGTGCGACGCTGTCGAGCGGCCGGACAGTCGGCGCGTCTCGGCCTGATGGTCGGCGATCTCGCCATTCCCGGTGGCACCAGGCCTGCGGCTGCCGCGTGGGCGCTGCCCGAGAGCTACCGAACGATCCTTGCCGCAAACACGCTCAACGATCAGGACGTCGACGTCTGGGGCGAGGCCGCCTGCCGAAACCTCGGGCGTCGACGTCTCCTTGACGTCGCTCGACACCGGCACGCCTCCGGGCCCGCGTCGTACGCCGCGTGGGGCTGGGCGCTGCTCCACGACGGGGAAGGGATCCGCCTCGTGTCCGACGTCTCGCTGGACTGGGAGGGGGACGTTCGCGCGGCGGTGCTCACGCGGGGCGTCGCCGCCCTGTGTCCGCTCGTGTTCGCCGGGCTGAAGGAGGCGATCTTCCGCGCCGGGTACGCCCGCCACGTCGCGATCTACGCGCTCGCCGACGACCCGTGGATCGACGTGAAGCTTCGCGCTGCCGCAGCGGCAGTCGCCCAACTTCGCCTCGGAGACGTTGGCGAACAGGTGGACGAGCTGCTCGCCGGCGAGCGTTGGCGGGAGACGCGATGGCTCGCGGCCGACCTCGTCGCCCCCGGTGAGCGGGCGTGGCCCGACTTCCTGGCGGCTGCGCGCTGCCACCATCCCAGCCTGTGTGAGCTTTCTTTGATGCTTCAAGTCGGCCTTTCGGAGAGTCCATGCCCCGCGAACCCCGAGCTACCCGCCCTCCCGTCAGCCCCAGCGTGCGCGGGGACGAAGAAAACTTCCCGCTGCTCCGCCTGATCGACGCCACGCGCGCCGACGAGGCCCGGATCGCCGAGAAGGTCGCGCTCCGCCGTCACCTCCTCGCCGAGCAGACCGGGCTGTCGGGCCGTGCGCTCACCGAGGAGCTCGCCACCGAGCTGATCGAGGACGCCAAGCTCCGATCCGCGGCGATCGGCGCCGGCTTCGCGCTCCCGTGGACGATCCCGCTGGTCGGCTTCTGGGGATCGATGGCGTTGACCGTCCTCGGCGCGGCGCTCTGGCAGACCACCAACGAGGTTGAACTCGTCTACGAGCTGGGGTACGCGTACGGCACCGCGCTGAGCCCCGAGCAGAAGCGCGTCACGGCGTTCTGGCTCGTCCAACTGACCAATTACGACGATCTCCGGCAGCGCGCGTTGACGACCGGCGTGAACCTTACTGTTCGCAAGCTCGTCCAGAAGCTCGTCGCCGTTGGCCTGATGCGCGCGTACGCGGCGAGCGCGCACACGGTGATGGTGGCGCGGATGGTCGGCGGCAAACCGTCACAACCCTGGTACGTGCGGGCGACCGAGTACCTCGGCGTGCCCGTGCTCTTCTACTTCGGCTGGAAAAGCACGAGCGGCGTGGCGAAACGGGCGGTCGCCTACTTCCGGGAGGAGGTGGGCTTCGAGGTCATCGAGGGCGGACGGCCGCGCTCCTGACGCCTCGGGCGTCGCCGCAGGCCTGCGCCTCCAAAGAACAACAGCGCCATCGTTCCACTGCAACAACTTCCGGACCCGCAGTCGGTCTGCGTGGCGGTGCCGGGGTCCGACGACCCGCAGCCGGTGTACCCGACGTCGCCGCCGGAGGGGCTGGTGTCGAGCGCGCCGCTGTCGCCAAGGGAGGCGATGGCCTCGAAGTCAAACTCCGTGGACACCACGCCGCCGTCGCCGTCCTCAACCGAAAGGGTGATCGTCCACCGACCCTCATCCTGAACGTCGATCACCACGGATCCGTCCGGGGCAACCTGGAAAAAGTCCGGTCCGCCGCTGGAGGAGAACGTCAGCGGATCGGCGCCCGGATCGCTCCCGACGATGTCGCCGCCCCACCAGTCGCCCACGCGCATCACCAGGCTGCCGTCGCGCAGAAACGACGGGAGCGTCATCGATGGGATGACGTTGTTGATGGTGAGCACATCGTCGAGGGTGTCGACCACCGCGCCGGAGGAGTCCGTCGCCACGACGTGGAGCGACAGATCCCCGTCGTCCAGGGTGAAGCAGTCCAGCGTCGCGCCGCTGATCGTGCAGGACGCCAGGGGCCCGGAGGGGTCCGTCCAGGTCCACGTCAGCCCGGGGTCACAGCCGTCCGTGCCCGCCCAGGCGAGGGTCTCGTCGCCTTCGGAGACGCTGGCGAGGTGGGTGATCGACGCTGTGCCGGGCTCGTCGACGACGCCGTCGCAGTTGTTGTCGATGCCGTCGCAGAGGTCGGGGGCGCCCGGGTAGACGCTGGGGTCGGCGTCATTGCAGTCGCCGTCGTCCACGCTCACGCCGTCGCCGTCTGCGTCCGGGGCGACGGGACAGCCGCCGATGCGCAGGACGTCGAGCTGAGCGGCGCTCGGGTCGCCGATGACGAGGTCGTTGCAGCCATCGCCGGACACGTCTGCGGTCGTCAAGAGCGTGGCGCCGACCGGGACATCCGCGCTGACAACCCCAGAGCCGTCCCCCGGGAACACCTCCACGCGGTCGGCTTCGAGCACGATCAGCTCGTCGAGGCCGTCGGCGTCGAGATCGGCCTGCAGCATGCGGACAGGCACCGCAGCGAGCGCCGTGTCGCCGCCGTCGAGATCGCGGATCACCTGCGCGTCCGAGAGGGCCACGCGCCATGACATGCCGTTGCCGATGACGTCGGCCAGAACGCCGCCGAGCGCGAGGCTGGAGACCCCGCGGCTGCCGAGGTCGCCGAGGGTGTCGCCGCCGACGGCGGAGGCGGCCAGATCGGTCGCGTTCATGGCGACGCGGACGGTGCCGGTCGCGACGAGGTTCGTGGCGGTCGGCCCGGTGAAACCCCCGCCACCGTCATCCGTCCAGAGCGTCACCGTGCCATCGCCCGCGACGGCGATGCCCGGCGCTCCGCCAAAGTCCTCGGAAAAGACGCCGGAGCACGCTGATCCGTCGACGACCACCGGGGCGTCGGGCATGGCCCCCGACCACGACGACCGGACGAGCCCTGCGTCCCCGCAGCTCACGAGATCGTCCCAGCCGTCGCCGTCGAGATCGTAGGCGAGGGTGGCCAACTCGGCGTCCACCGATCCGAGCGCGGTTCCGCTGGCGTCCAGGAGCTCCGTCGACGTCGCCGCAGAGGCGAGCAGCCGTCGGCCCTCGGGCCGAAGCGCGGTTGTCAGGGCGGTCGGGACCTCGTCGACCGGGATCGCGGTCGCGGGCACGAGCGTGAACGCCCGGGCCTGCGCGACAAACAGTAGCAACATGGGGGCTCCATCTCGGGGCACGATAGCCGGGATTCGGCGGCGACCGCGCGCCGTGGATCCCGCGTCGCCTCGCGTGTTACCCTCCACCGCTCTCCGAAGGCAGGTAGATGGCCCGCAGACCCCTGATCGCCGCCACGGCGCTGCTCGCCTTTCTGGCAGCCGGTCATGCCCAGGCCGCCGACGGTCGCCGCATCGCGCTCGTCATCGGCATCTCCGACTACGAGCACCTCCCCCCGACGGCGAGGGTCGACAATGCCAGGTCCGAAGCCGCGGATCTGCAACGCGTGTTGGAGCAGAGCGGCGGCTACTCGGAGGTGCGCCTCCTGACCGACGCATCCGCCACCCTCGCGAACCTGCAGACCGCGCTCAAGGACCAGGCCGCGGCCGAGGCCGGCGTGAACGACACGTTCCTCCTGTATTTTGTCGGTGAGGGGGTTGGCGCGGACTACGGTGATCCGCGCATCCTCCTCTACGACAGCGACCCGGACGCCCTCGAGGCCACCTCGATGTCCATCGCCGATCTCGATGGCTACATCGAGAAGTACGTGCATTGCAAGGGCTACAGCGTCGTCCTCGACGCCGCGCACGAGGGCTCCCTCAACAAGCTCGCGCTCCTTGGCCCGACCGGCGACCAGTGGCCCGGAAAAGGTCGGTCCGACTTCGTTGTTTCGGCTGCAGGCCCGCACCAGGCCGGGAAGCCCGGCGTGTTCGCCGGCGCCTTCCTCGACGGCATCGCCGGACGTGCCGACTCCAACAGCGATGGGACAGTCACGGCGTCCGAGCTCAACAACTACCTGGTCAAGATGGTGCCCGCAGCCAGCGGCGGCGCGCAGACGCCCACCGTCGTCGCCAGCTATGACCCCACCCTCGTCCTCGCGGTGGCCCCACCGAAGGTCGCGGTCGTGGAACCGACCAGCCCGACCGCGCCGACGCCGACCCCCACAGTCGCCCACGGCCGCGTCGACAAGGCAAAGTTCGTGTTTCAAGGCGGCACACACCAGACCGTGTCCTGTGCTGGGGCCGCACCCGTGGCCTGCGATCCCGCCTGCTACGTCTGGGACGTCCCGGCTGGCGACTGCACCGTGAACATGACGGTTGGCGGCCAGGATCTCACCGGCACCATCGCCGTGCTCTACCGCGGGGCGTACGCCTGCGGGGGCTTCGAAGGTGGCCTGCGCTGCTCCAGCCCCCCGCCGCCATAGTCCGCATCAGCGCGGGGTTTTGAGGTCCTCTGGGCGGCTCGCTCCCGTCCTCACGGGTTCAAGGTCGCATGCGGAACGCCGCGCCGCCCCCAAGCGGGAAGCGCTCGCACCCCGGAACGGACCCGGATACCGGGGATTCGGCAGGCCGTGCCGCGCTGGTGCAGGCCCCGGTCTTCAAAACCGGTCGGGGCGTCCCGGAAGGAGGCGCCCGGTGAGTTCGATTCTCATGGCCTGCCGCCCATACTTTTCGAGACCGGGCGTTTCCGGCCTGTTTCGCGCGGAGAACGCCGATTTACTCGCTTGCGTTTCGGGTCGTTCGAGGGCGTTTCGGGAGCCGTTGGACGTCTCCCGATGTACCCGGGA
>CAIMSU010000110.1 GCA_903844155.1 uncultured Pseudomonadota bacterium
CCCGGCGCTCAGCCGGCGTGGACGACCGGCCTCGATGACTGGCCGCAGCGATTCGAGAGACTCCATTCCGAACTCCTTGTTCTGGCCCGGAGTCTCACGCGGTCCCCGTCAAGCGACATGGGGGCGGGGCGAGGATGTACCCCGCACAGGAGAAGCAGAGCAGAAGGGCGCCCGCGTCGATCTCCTCGACGGTCTGCGACGGGTGCCACACCCGCTCCCGGATGTACTGGGCGGCTTCCGGATCGAACCGCAGCCGGTAGGTGACGGCCGGACCCGTGGACGCCACGCCGAAGGCGGAGCGCTCGATCCGCTCGGGGTCGAAGTTGGCCGGGGGGACGGCGTGCTGGTCGAGGACCGTCAGCGCCCGGACCCGCGAGAGGTTCAGGGTCAGCGTGGTGTCGTGCTTGGCGTGGTGCGCGAGCAACCAGGTCGCGCCGTCGTGGGCGAAGAGTTTGAGCGGGAGGACCTCAAACTCCTTCTCGCGCGCCGCGACTCGCGGAGCCTTGTACCTGACGCGACAGACCCGGTGCTGCGCGATCGCGTCCACGAGCGGCCAGAGCACGTCGGGCGCGGTCGCCTTCCACGTGAACTTCTCCCACGAGTGGAACGCCCGCTCGATCCCCGCGAGACGCTCCCGCTCGGTGCCGTGGACGGCCCCTTCGATCTTCTGCGCCAGGTCCTCCAACTGCGCGAACATCGACGAGCTGCCCCGCACAGCACCGCCCTGGCCCATCGCCAGGCGCAACGCCACGTAGTGCCCGGCGTCGAGAAGGCCCGAGAGCCTCCGTAGGGCATCCTTCGCGCCCGATCGCCAGAGCTTCTTCTTCCCGTCGCGTTCCTCGATCAGGGGCAGGCCCGCTTGGCGAAGCGCGTCGAGGTCCCGGATGATCGTCCGCACCGACGCATCGTGGCGCTCGGCAAGCTCGTAGATCGAGACCCCACCGAGCCGATCGAGGTCGCGAAGGATCCGGAGAAGACGAACGATCTGGGCGTTGCGGTCGGCGTCGGGCATGCCCCAGCGCGTAACGCCGCTCTGCCCTCAGGTGGCAGACATGGTCCGCATACTCCTTGCTCACCGAGAAACACCATGGCCCGTCGCCGTCCAGCCTTTCATTCGCTCAGCCATGAGAACCCCTTCACCGCAGCGTGCGTTGACTACGCGCACAACTTGATGGTGGGTACCGCGCTGCGTCGCCTGGAGACGGCCTCCCTTCGCAGGATCGAGGATCTCGATGTCGTCCGAGCGATGGCCGAATCGGCGATCGCCGCGCCTTTGGGCAAGGAGTTCGCCCGCCCGGTCTTGGCGGCCGCGTTGCGGAAGTACGTCCAGGAGTCGGACTCGGCACCCCGTCGGCCGGCTCCCATCGGGGAGCCCGCCCGCAGCAACCTGGAATTGATCGCAGCCCGCGTCGGCCTCGACGCCGTGGAGCAAGACGTGCTGCGGTTCTGCGTCGCCCTGGAGGATCAACCAACGATGGGCGACTTCGCTCGGGCGCTGGGGGACGTCTCGCTGGTGGAGGGGATGCGCATCGTGGCCGCAGCGATCGCTCGGTTCCCTCGCGAGGTGCAGCGAGCACTGGCACCAACCGGACGATTGGTGTCGAGCGGCCTCATCGAAGTGGAAGCGAGCCGGACCGACGTCTCGAACCGGTTCGAGCTGATGAAGGGGTTTGCGGACCTCATCTCCCAGGACAAGCTCCAGCCGGACTCGCTGCTGACCCACTTCCTGCCGGAGGCGAAGCCGACCGAGCTGGGCTGGGCCGACTTCGCACACATGGAACCGGAGGCCCGATTGGCCGGGAACCTCGTGCGGGCCGCCGTGCGGCACCGCCGGCCCGGCGTGAACATCCTGCTCTACGGCGTCAGCGGCACGGGGAAGACGTCGATGGCCAGTCTCCTGGCGAGCGAGGCGGGGGCGGTGTTGCACCAGGCGGGCAAGGCCGACGAGTCGGGCGAGTCGCCCTCGGCCCGCGACCGGGTCGCTTCCTTGCTCCTCGGCCAGAAGCTGCTCGGTGGCGGCGACGCGGTCGTGCTGTTCGACGAGCTCGAGGACATCTTCTCGCAGTCACCCCTCATGATTCGGGGCCGCGAGATCGGGCAGACACGGTCCATGTCCAAGCAATGGTTCAACCTGTTGCTGGAGACAAACCCGGTACCGATCATCTGGACCACCAACAGCGTGGACGGTCTGGACCCGGCGATCCTGCGGAGGTTCTCCTACGCCGTGGAGTTCACGAAGTGCGGCTCCCGGCAGCGTGCGAGGGTGTTGGAGCGTCACCTCACGGGCGCGCACACGCTCTCCCCTACGGACATCACCGCCGTCGCCGAACGCTTCGCGGCAAGCC
>CAIMSU010000111.1 GCA_903844155.1 uncultured Pseudomonadota bacterium
CCCGGCGCGTGTACGATGGCGGGGTGTTCCTGGAGCGACCCCGTTCATGCTACTTCTCCACCGCAGCGAGGGGACTAGCAGCTGCCTGCGTGGCCTGGGCGGTGCCCCTGCCGAGCTGTGTTGATGCCAAGGGCCGGATCGAGCAGGACAGCGCTAGCAGCGCGTCCGCTCCCTATCTAACGCCACTCGCCGGTTGCGAGGCTCACCATACCGCACCGATCACAATTGGTGGCCAAGAATTCGATGTCTGGGTCGACTCCGGTTCCAGCACCTTGGCGGTCGCTGCGGTGGGCTGCTCTGCCTGCGAGTCAGGAGGGGTCACCGCGCTCTATGACACGGATCATGGCGAGGCAACGGGTGGGCTTGTCCGTGCCGGATATGGCTACACCGCCGGAGAAACTGGCTGGTCCGGCCGAGTTTACGAGGACAGCGTGGCACTCGCCGGAGTCCCGTCGGTGTCGATGAAATTCGCCGCTGTGACGGAACAGGGCACGGCGATGTTCGGCCCAATCGACTGCGACACCCTCCCCAATCAAATGGATGGAATTCTTGGACTTGGACCTAGAGACCTGGTGATTTGGCCTACTGAGGCTTACGCAAGCGTCCTCCGGCACGAGGAGGGGGTTCCGCGGGCGTTCGCGATGCGGTACTGTCACACGGGCGGAACGTTGTGGCTCGGAGGGTATGAGGGGGCGGCCATTATCGGGGATATGGCGTACGTCCCGCTGCAGGACAACATTCAGGACGCGGTGGATGTGACGGCCGTGGAGGTGGAGCCGGCGGACGGAGCGTCCACGGTCGTCGCGGTGTCGGACGAGTCCGATTCGCTGCCCGCGTCGCTCGACTCCGGAAACGACAAGATCTTCCTTCCCGCGGCTGCCTATGACGCGGTTTACGCGACTATTGCCGCCAACCCCACCTTCGCCGCAGCGGTGGCGGCAGGCGAGTTCGAAGCGTCGCCGGCCGAGTTGAACGCGTCGCTGCCGAGCCTGGTGTTCGACTTGGCAGGCCCGCCCGCCGCCCAGCTGAGACTTCCGGCCCTGGCCTCCTACCTCTCCTGGTTTCGCGAGACAAACGGGAAGTATTCGTATTACTGGCATCTCGAGAGCGACGACTCGTTGCCGGCGCGCTACGCCGACTTGGTGACCCTTGGCAACGAGCCCATGTACTCCTACGTGGTCTATACCGACCGCGAGAACCACCGCGTCGGATTCGCCCTGGCGGTTGCATGCGAGGATCAGGAGTGATGGCCCGCGCTCCTGCCCTTCGGCTGAGTCCCGCCTACCAGGTCGTGCGGGCCCGGGATGCCGACGCGGCGCTGCTCGCCCGGCTTGGTCACGCCGGGCTCCCGGGAGATCACGGTCTGCTGCTCCCGTTGCGGCGGGGGCGCACGGTGAAGCTGCTTTCGCCGGACCTCGCGGAGTTGCTTGAACGCCTCCAGGCTGGGACGCTTGGACGCGAGGACCCCATCCTCCAAGCGCTCGGCGGTCCCGGCGGGGCGCTCCTGTTTGACGGCGTGATTGAGAGCCGGCACGGCGGGCGCTGGACCTCAGGTCCTGCGGCGATCCCGCTCGTCGCGCCCCAGACGGTCGACCGCGCGGATCCGGGCATCGCTGCGGTGTTGGAGAGCCGCGAGCGTCGCGACCTCACCCCGTCGGCGCTCGGCGAACACCTCTACACGTTCGGCCGGCGCCCGTTCGGGCGGCGCTGGATCGACGAGATCGGCGGGACCAGCGCGGAGGCGTTCAAGGTCTGGCTCGGCCTCGAGCGCGCGCCACGTCTCCACGACGTCACGGCACGATGGCGGCTTTCAAGGTCGAGTGAGTGGTGGAGCTGGCAGTCGCCGTCCGCCGAACTAACTGGGTTAAACTGAAAGGTATACGTGAACGTAGCCCCTTCCGCCCTTCCGCGCGCCCTCACGCTGGTGTCAGAGGTCCTCGACTTCGAGGGCGCATCGGCGTTCAAGGTAGCTGGGAACACACGCGCTGCGCTGCGCGCCGACAAGCTCGTGATCTACTTCCCGGATTCGGGGACGATGAGAGCGGCCGGCCGTGCCCTCGCCGACAGCCTCGCCGGCTTGCCCATCCACCCGCTCCCCTTTACCGCGCCCCTCTGTAGCGACCACATGGTGACCTGGGCTATGGACCCGCCGCGAGGCGCGTGGATGGCACGCGGGAGTTGGCGGCTGTGGCTGTGCTCGAAGGTGGCGGGGGTCATGACGAGCCTGCGCCGCATCTCGGAGGAGTCGGAGTTCCTTGATCGGTTTGCGTCGCGGATGAGTACGGACGGCATCCGAGTGGCGCACCCGACCTGGCGGCGATCCGGGGGTGACGCGGAGGCAGAGGCAGTCCCGTGGTGCGCACGTGCGACGGCAGCTATCGCAGGGAAGGCGCGGACCCGGACGCGAAGGCGTTGAGCGCGTTGAGGTACGACCGGAC
>CAIMSU010000112.1 GCA_903844155.1 uncultured Pseudomonadota bacterium
AAACTGGAGGTGATGCTAAGCGCGAGATCGCGTTCCAATCGAGGCGCTACCTCCCCTTTTTCAGGGGCGCTGAAGGCGCCCCTGCGGCCGCCCTGCGGGACGGCCTACCCCTCGCTGACCATCCACCTGAATTCCCAGCCACCGAGCGGCGCTCCTTGGCGGAGCCACGTTTCATGGCTCTGGGACGGGCGCACCGCCCGGTGGTGAACTAATACGAAACTGCCCTTTACGCCACCGCCGCGATCGGAGCAATGTCCGCTTTGTAGCGGAGTGATTTCAGCTTGGAGACGATTCTGGCCAGCTCACGCTCGGCCTTCTTCGGGTCCAGCGCCGCCGGGTCATGGTCCTCAAAGGAGACGCCCTTCGACATCATTTGCCACGCGCACCGCGCCATCTCCGCCGCCACTGCTACCACGGCCTTCTTCGCCCCCTGGCGACCGCGGACGCGGCGGAAAAGGCTCTCAAAGCGCCTCTTCTTCTTTCGGGAGGCCGCCCAGGCGCACTGCACGAGGGCGATGCGAAGCCAGGCTGCGCCGGGGCGCAGGTGGTTCGTCCGCCGTTTGCCCGCGCTCTCGTCGTTCCGCGGACAGAGTCCCGCCCACGAGACAAGGTGGTCCGCAGACGCGAAGCGACTCATGTCCGCCCCGGTCTCCGCGACGAACACCTCCGCCATGGTCTGGGAGACGCCGGGCATCGTCATGAGGTTGGTCACGTGATGCCGAAAGGGCTCCAGCAGAGCGGCCACCTCCACCGGGATGGCCGTGACGGCTGCGTCCAGACTCGCAATCAAGTCGAGGTGCACCTTCAGCATGAAGCGGTGGTGTCCATTCGGAAAGCCGCGAAGAGCCGCCTCGATGTCGCATCGGGAGGCCTTGAGACGAGGATCGGAGAGATCTGCGAGCCTCGAGCGGTCGGTCTCCCCGTCGATGAGCGCGTGAAGGAACGCTCGGCCGCTGACACCCATGATGTCGCTGAGGAAGGAGTCGATCTCGATGTTCGCGTCTTTTTCAGGGGCGCTGAAGGCGGCCTCTCACGGTCGGCCTTCGCGGCCAACCTGCGAGGCCCGGCTCCGTCGACTCCGGTCCTCGTCGGACCGGCCGGCGCCAGCGGCGCCGTCGTCGACTCCGCGTCGGGCGGGGCGCACGACCCCTCCGGCCGCCCTCGGGGGCGGCCTACCCCCCGGGCCGGGCACGGGTTTGGACGAACCCACGGCGCGGCGGCAGTAACGGGTGGAGCCTCCCCCTGGCTGGCCCAGGTCGGTCAGCCGACCCGGGCGATCTCCCGCCCCACCGTCAGCCCCACCGCCATCACCGTCACCTGCGGATTCACCCCGAGTGACGTCGGGAAAATGCTCGCGTCCGCCACGTGGAGATTGCCCCAGCCATGAACCCTGCCGGCGGGGTCCACCACGGAGTCGCCCGGATCGGCGCCCATCCGGCAGGTCCCCATCGGGTGGCTGGCGTACAACCCAAGGTCGATCGCCGAAACATCGTCGCGCACTGCCGAGTCGATCTCGGCAGCGGACCGGAGCACCGGCGCGCCATGCACGCCCGCGATCACGCTCGTCGCCCCCGCCGCAAAGTAGACCCGCGCAACATCCCGAACGCCAGCAAGCAAGCGGCGTTTGTCCTGCTCCCCCATCCAGTAGACGAGCGCGTTCGGGCCAACGTGCCCGACCGAGTCCTCATCGTGCACCACCACCCCTCCGGACGCGTAGTACCGAAGGTCGCGCATGACGGCGAGCGCCTCGTCACCCCCGAACGGGATGGTCAAGTAGTACTGGTCGGGCGGCATCGAGAAGGTCTGCATCAGGTAGCCCTTGTCCCACCGATCCACGTAGAAGCCCTGCGTGACGCCGTGCCAGGGGGTCACCTCCTCGTCGAACCGCCCGAGGGCGTAGGACGTCGGATGGATGCGCAGATTCTGGCCGACGGGCCCGCCGCCAAGGCCGTTCGCCATCAAGAAGCGGGGGGTGGCGACGGCGCCGCCGGAGACGACGAACCGGTCGGCAGTGACCCGAAAAGCGCCCGATGCCCCGTAGGAAGCGGGCTCGATGGTCCGACCGGTGACCGCCACGACGCGGTCGCCCCGCGTCTCCACACCCTCCACCCGGCAGTCCGCGTAGACCCCGGTCCGCCCGGTGTTGAGGGCGACTTAGAGAAACGAGCGGTCGACCGTCAGCTTTCCGCCCGTCGGACAGCCCTGGTTGCAGGTGCCACAGCCTGTGCAGCCCGGCGCCGAACGGGCGAGCCACTGTCCCGGCATGCCAAGGGCGTCCGCGCCGCGCTTGAAGACGCGGTTGTTGTCGCCCTGCACCTCGGGCGCCTGCACGGTCACCCCGATTGCCTGCCAGATGCGGTCAAAACAGGCGTTCATCCATGTATCATCGAAGTGCTCGCACCCGTGCCGCTCACGCCACTCGGCGAGGACCGGCGCGGGGGTGCGGAAGCAGATCGCGCTGTTGATCAGCGTGCTTCCGCCGACCCCGCGCCCGCCGGCCAGGGGGATGACACAGTTCCCTCGCGTCGCCCGGGTGCCCCTCCCCGCGTAAAGTTGCTTGAACGCCCAGCTTGCGCTCGGTTGGAACTGCTGCGGCTTCCAGTTTCGCCCTTCCTCCACCACCACGACCGACATGCCAGCCTCCGCCAGGGCGCAGGCCACCGAGGCACCACCCGCGCCACTGCCGATGACACAGACGTCGGCCGACAGTTCCAGCAGCGTCCCCCCCGCCGGGTATTCCTCGAAACCGTGCCGGCCCGCCCGGAAACTCACGGCACACCTCGATCGTCGCTTGCGGCGCGAACGCCGACCGCCGACGCAAGGCCGCATCCCGGCCGGAACCCGATCGCCGCAGTGACCTCCGGACGACAGAAAAAGACCATGCCGACCACGGTTCGGAGCGCATCGTAGGTCATCCGGCGGGCGAGCACCGCGTTGTCCGCCCAGTGGGCGAGGACCGCCACGCGATCGGCGATGGGAAGGTCCACAAAGCGCGCACCGCGGCTCACCCAGGTGCCATCGTCGAGCCCCTCCATCGCCAGGCGAAACACCGGTCGGACGACCGGATCCAACCGATCGCCGATCAGCTCGTCCACCTCCGCTGCGAGGTCCATGCCGACGGCGCTGACGCCGAGCGCGCTCCCCGGCGGGAAGAGAGCCTCCGCCAGCGCCTGCACCAGCCCGAGCTCCCGAGCGGAGAGGCAGAGCGCCCCCATGGCAGGCGGCGGCAGCGACGCGCCCTCCCACACCCCGCCCGCGGCAACGGCGGAGAGCGCCAGAAGCGCGCTTGTGGCCTGAATCATTCGACGGCGAGTGAACACGGGCGGGATCTCCAGCCGGTGTTGTACCTCCGAATTTCCAAAGTGACTACAGGGTCAGAGTACAAAGTGCGAAAAAGATTACGCACCACTGCGACCGGACCGGGGTTGCGGATCGCGCCTCGGCCAGAGTACGCTGGCGCCCGTCAGCGGAGGTGTTCTGTTCGAAGTTCTGCGTCACGGCCGGCTCGCCCGATCCCGACGCTTGCCGCGGCGCCGGCGCTGGCCGCCTGCCTCTTCCTCGGCAGCGCGGGATGCGGGGGCCGGGGCGCTCCTGCGGCCGACCGTCCGGACAGCGCCGCCACCGACTCCGTCCGTCGGGACTCAGCCGCCTCGGACTCGGCGAACACCGGGGACAGCGGTCGGCAAGGCGACACCGCCACGCGGGAGAATTGCTCGGACGGAATCGACAACAACGGCGATGGCAAGGTGGATTGCGCCGACCCGGAGTGCGTCGCGGACCCAGCCTGCAACGCGATCGGGGTGGCGTACGCGAACGCCGCCGGGAGCGAGATGCTCCCCGTCCACGCCGGCACATTCCTGATGTCCGGCGGGAGCGCAGACCCGGACGACCTCTACAAGGACCACCAGGTCACCCTCACCCACGACTTCTTCCTGTCAGAAAGCGAGATCACCCGCGCGCAATGGGCGGCCAATCCCGCGAACGTCGCCTGGACCTACTACTCCAACGACTGCAGCGGCACCGATTGCCCGGGGGACTCGATCTCCTGGTACGACGCGGCGATGTACAGCAACTGGGTTTCGGAACAGGAGGGCCTGCCCGATTGTTACCGCGCAGACGGCCACGACCTCGCACCCGACTTCGTCTCGGATCCCTTCGCGTGCCCCGGGTATCGGCTTCCAACCGAGGCCGAATGGGAGTACGCGGCGCGCGCGAACGCCGACACGGAGTACTCCGGAGGCAACAACCTCGCGCTCGTCGCCTGGTTCAACGGGACCACCATCCGCTCCGATGCCGGAACCTCGCACCCGGTGTGCCAACTCCTGAAGAACGCCTGGGGTTTTTGTGACATGAGCGGCAACGAGTGGGAGTGGACGGACGACCGGTACGACGAATTCTACGGGGGCTATGGCGACGGCGCGGCCGCCGTCGATCCGATCGGCTCCACGGACGCGACCGCGACTGCGCGCGCGGCGCGGGGCGGTAGCTGGTTCAACGGGCCAAAGTACATGACCCCCGCTTTCCGCGGCAACGTGCCGCCCGGCTTCGTGGACATCTCCATGGGCTTTCGCATCGCCCGATCAGCGAACTGAACCCACGCCGAGCGCGCGCGACGGCGGTTACGGCTCGCCCGTGTACAGGTCGCTCACCGGCGTGAACTGCTCGAAGATCGAGCCGTCCGTCCCTGCCATCTCCCACACGACCTGCCCGTCCGGCGTGTATTCGACCAGCTTGCCGCCCACGCCCTGGTTCACGAATGTGTCGCCGTTCGGCAGGCGGCGCGCCTCACCGAGCGCGATTGGATCGGTGCTGACCGGGCTGGCCCACACCTTCGTCAACGCCGTGTCGGTGACGGAATATTCGACCGCACCGGCCCCGTCCGTCCCCGAGGAGAACATGAGCAGGTTGCCACTCGGGAGCCAGTTCGGGTCGTGCTGGTAGTCGAACGCCGGCGTTGCCGGAATGCCATCCAGGCCGTACATCGCCACGGCCTGTGCGGTGTCCCGATCGACGTTCAGGATGTCATCGGGGTGCGCCAGCGAGAGCAGGTAGCGGTTGGTCTCAGGCGTGTACGTGAGCGAGTTGCCGTGTGTCCAGTCCACGTCGCCTGGGTAGATGCTGTACTCGCCGCTCCGCCGGTTCAGGGTGGGCACCAGCGCGTCCCACACCGAGAACACGGTCTTGCCATCGCCGGTGGTCGGGTCGATCTCGACGATGGCGTCCCCGGCCCAGTCCGAGGTCTTGCCGTCATCCGGATTGGTGTAGCTGCGAACGTCGAGCGCGTCGTAGCTCAACGTCTGGTCGGGCAGCTCGCAGAAGACGTGGTGCATCAGCGGCGCGTCGTGGCTCTCCAGGACCTGCCCGGTGAACGAGACCCGCTTGAGCGACGAGTCCACCCCGCCCATGCCACCTGCGAATTCGTTGAACCAGATCCCGCCCTCCACCGCGTAGTGGAAATCGAGGCCGGAGGTGCCGTCGGCGTCCCCGAAGAACCACACGGGCGTGCCGTCACGCCGGTAGACCATGAGCTGGGTCTGGGTGCTGGTGCCGCCGTACGACACACCCATGAGGTAGGGGGCCGAATCCTGCCCGTCCGCGTTCGTCGTGACGCTGACCTTGGGGACCGAACCCGGCAACGAGCCGGTGTGGGTGACACCGGAGCAACTGCCGCTTCCACCGCTGTCCAACTCCGTGGTCGCCGTCCAATGGACATCCGTGTCTTCCGGCATTCCGAGCAGGGGGATCTTGACGTTGGTGACAGTGGTCGTCGGGGACGTGATCGGGTCGACGACGCCATCGTCGAACACGACCGAGGACGTGCCCGACGAGGGCGTTTGCCAACTCACGTTCACCACCGTCTGGATCTGCTCGCTCAGCTCGCCGGTACAGGTGAGGGTCGCGGCGCTTTGGCGTCCGGAGCAGGCGACGAGCAGGGCGAGGAGGACGGTAACGGGGTGCATCGGGGTGGCCCACCTTATCCCACACCGCCCGCCCCCGCGCGGTCAATGTCGTCGCCCCGCCGGCCTGCCCGCCGACGCCGGCCGCAAGGGGCCTGCCGTCAGGATAGAACCCGGCGGGTGACCCACCGAACGCTGCTCCTCCCCGTCTCGCTCCTCGCCGCCCTGACGCTCGGCTGCGGCCACGGTCGCAGCGCCGAGCCGCCGGCTCAACAGGGCTCGCCACCACGCGGTGGGCAGCAACGCCACGGGCAACAGGACCGGATGGGGCCGCCAACGCCCGGTCCGACCGGGGTGACCTACACGACGCCGGCGGGCGGGACCCCGATCGGCGTCAACGACGTGTGGTTCGGCGAGCGAACGCCGGATCCGGGCGGCCAGCGTGCCATGACCGTTGCGGAGGCGGCGACCGAATTCTCGCTGCTCGGTGTCAACCGGTTCCGGCAGTTCCCGCTGCACGACGCGTTGTGGCATGGCGTCCAGCCCCAGGCCGGCGGGTTCCTGTGGCAGGGGCCCGACGCGGTGATTCCAGCGTTCCCCCACATGGCCCTGCCCACGTTGTTCGACCTGCAGTTCGCCAACGCGACCCCACCGTGGCGTCGGGACACGGGAATGTCGTTCACCGCGACCTGCGACGGTGACACGGATGCCTACGTTGCGGCGGTCGTGGACCGGTACAAGGAGCAGGTCACCTACTGGGAGATCGGCAACGAGATGGACCACTGGCGGGCCGCGGACCCTGGCGTGAACCCGCCCGGCCGCGAGCAGCGCCCGGCGAACCGCCCGGCAGAGGGGTATTCCCCCGAAGAGCAGGGTCGCTTTCTTGCCTGCGTCGCCGCGACGATCCGGAAGCACGAGCCGAGCGCGAAGATCGTGATGCCCGGTATGGGCGAGATCTCGGATCAGGTCCTGGACGCCTGGCTCACGGGGGTGATCAGCGGGGCCGGAAAGGACACCTTTGACGTCATCAATTATCACTTCTACGAGCCCTGGGACCGGCTACCCGGGGCGCACGCCCACCTGCGGGCAAAGCTGGCGGAGCTTGGCCTGGCCGACCGCGAGGTGTGGCTCACCGAGACCGGGGCGACGTCGGACCCGACGCTGGACAAGCGCACCAACTACCCCAACAGCGAGTCCGAGCAGGCGGCAGACGTGTTCCGAAGGATGACGCTGGCCTATGGCTACGGCGATCGCACTGTGCTCTGGCACACCCTCGTGGACTCCGAGAGCGGCGACGCCAATCCCTGGCGCGGCTACGGCCTCCTCACGAACACCGATCGACGGCGCAAGATGAGCTGGTACGCGTTCCAGCTCCTCGCCCACGAGGTCCTGCCCTTTGACACGGCGACGGTGCTCGAAGCCGGCCTTGACCGCTACGTCGTGCACTTCACGCGGCCCGGCGGCGGTCAGCGCTGGGTGGCCTGGGGAAGGGGCAGCCTCGCCCGACCCGCCGGCGCCACCCGGGAGACCACCGTGCTGATCACCGGAAGCCCACCGTGGGCGCCGCTGACGGGGGAGACGATCCCGCTCACCGAAGTGCCCGTGCTGATCGCGACGAGCGGCTGAGACTTCCGCCGAACTCGCGGCTCAGCGACCGGCCGAACGTCCCGAACGACGCCGCGTGAGCGCGAGCATCAGGAGCAGCGGAGCCCCGGGAATGCTGCTGGCCACAGCATTGCAGCCACACCGGGCCCGCGGATGCGCGGGGGCCGAGGAGTCCACCGCCGAGTCGACAGCCGAATCTCCGCCTGCCGCGGGAGGCAGCGGATCCGCCGGGCCGATGGCCTGCATCGCATCGAAGAGGATCCCGTCCAACGCGGTGCCCTCGATGCCGATCCGGTGCCAGCCGTCGGAAAGGCCGTCGACCTGCGCGAGCACACCGTTGGTGTCGTTGCTCATGGTGGCTGCCAGGACACCGTCGATGGTCAACTCGGCGGCGCCGCCGTTTCCGTACCCGAAGACGGTCATGCTCGTGCCGCGGAACCACGCCGTCGTGGAGCACCCGAGCGGGATCGCCTGCACGGTGTCCATCGCCGCCGCGGGGTTGGCGACCGGCCCCGGACAATTGCCATAGAGCGGCCAGAAGCTGCTGACGTCGTCAATCCGCTGGATCGCCGCCCAACGCTGCAGGGTGGGGGTACCGCGCAGGTCGAGCCGAAAACTGCCGTCGAACGTTCCGATGAGGACATCCGGGTTGGCCGCGAAGTCCGGACGCGGCCGGATCGGGCCGACCGGCGAACCGAGCCGTACGCCGAGATCGCTCCAATGCAGGCCCCCATCGTCGCTGCGGTAGAGCTCCGCCGACCGCGCCGCAAGGATGAGGGTTCCGTCGTCCGCCACCGCGACGCGACCTGGAACCTCGCCGAGGGCCACGTCCGTGGTCGAGCCGGCCTCCGGGTCCGAAACGTGGACGCTCCCGTCGTCCGTCCAGATGACCCGGGTCGGGGCCTCCGGCGGCCAGAGCACGGGGGGCGAGACCGACTCGGAGGTCGCCAGACCGGGCATGATCGACCACGTTTGATCCCCGTCCTTTGAGCAGACGAGGCGCGACGGCGTCTCGATGCTGACGCAGTTGAACGCGTCCCCGCCGACCGAGAAATGCACGCCGCCCTGCCCGTCGCCGCCCCCGCCTGCGTCCGCCAGCGCGGCGATGGACTGCCAGGTCTGGGCCTGGTCCGTGGACCGCCAGAACTGGGCCTGGGTGCCCTCGACGTCGAAGGCCCACAAGTCGGAGAGCCCGGACATCGGCGCAAAGAATCGGACCTCGGATGAGGGCGCTGTGCCGGGCGTCCACGTCGTGCCCGCATCGGCGCTCACGTAGGCGTGCCACCCAACCAGCGCGTAGGCGTGGTCGGCCTCCGCGGGGTCACTGGTCTGGGAGACCTGCTGCACGTCCTCGTCGAACATGCCGTGCGCCGAGAAGTCAAACGTCGCGCCGCCATCCTCGGTGAACCCGACAGCGGCGCCATAGCTCCCCAGCCACACCTTCCCGCTGGTCCGAAAGTCGCTGCCAAAGGCGATCGAACGGGTGAGGTCCGGCCCAAGGACCTCGGCATCCGTCCAACTCTGCCCCTGATCGTCGCTCACATACACGCCGGTCCAGCCAGCAACGGCCCATCGGCCGCCGGAAACCCGCAGGATCGGCCAGCCCGCGAACGGGTCGCCCGCGCCACCGGTCGCCGTAAAGGTGACGTCTGCACCCGTGCTCCGGTCGGTCCACGTCGCGCAGCGGTCGTCGCTCACGAACGGCGTCCGCCAGGCCGCGGCGGTGAGCAGGAGATTGCCGTCGCCCGCGAAGGCGACGATGTTCGCGTACGGCTGCGTCTGGTCCGGGTTTGGCGGGATCGCGCCGCAGGGCACCCAGTCCCCGGCGGCGTAGCGGAACACCGCGCCCGTCGCGTCGCCGGCGTACACGTCGCCCGCGACGAGTCCCACGATGTCTGTCGACGTCGGCGTACCCCCAACGGCCGTCCACTCGCCGCCCGCGTCCGTCCAGGCGGTGCCGTCCGTGGCAAGCGCAGAAGGGCCGGCCCCCAACCGAGCAACCGGGTTGGCCAGGACCTGCACCAGCGCATCCGGCATCCCCTCCCAGATGCCGCCCGCACCGGCGAGGCGGAGGGTCGCGCCGCCCTCGATGAACGCGACGTCCCCCGGGAGCTCCCCCATCGTCCACGTCGCACCGTCTTCCGACCACCAGAGGTGTGTGTCCGTGAGAACGACCACGCGCCCATCGTCCAGCCTCGCGATGCCCTCGGGGATGTCCTTCGTCGGCTCCCCGCCAACCATGTTCCAGGTCACGCCGCGGTCCGTGCTGCGCGAGATCATGGTCGACTTCCCGTAGAAGGGGATCAGCCACCAGTCGCCATTGTCGGCCTGGGCGAGCGCTCGGACGGTGTCGTGCGGCACATGCGCCAGCGCGGCGGGAACGAACATGGCGATGGCTGCGAGCGGAAGAAACAAACCGTCACCGTCGTAGGGCGAGAGGCTATCACCGGGGGCCAATCCGCGCGCTCGGCTAACACGTGCCTCGTATCCCCCTGAAATTGCGTCAGTCGCCGTTCGGATTGGCCCCCAGCCCGCCGTTCCGCGCACGAACCGTGACAGGCGGCGTACTCGCCGGCTGGCGGGGTTCGTGGCCTTGGAACGGTGAGAATTGCCCGCCGAGGCTGGCGCGAGGTGTGCCGAGCGCCGGGATCGGCGGGCCATTGCTGACGCTCCGCAAACACGCAACGCGGAAGTGCCTGAATTCACGCCGATGGGCAGGGCAATG